>NZ_JAOQJT010000006.1:0-147862 GCF_025567285.1 Coprococcus aceti | reverse complement strand
GTAGCCACCTTGTCGGAGCGAAGCGAACGCAGACCTCGGACTGCTGATTTTATCAGCGGCAGAGGTAAGCTCCGCAGGACGCACGATACATGGTCTTTAGACTATGTATAGAAGTGCGCCCTTAGTTCCTAAGGGATTTTGCCGTTTCCGGCAGTCTTGTCCTTTTTCTTGGAACGCTTGGAAAGATACTTCAGGCAGTCAACCACAACCGCCCGGAAGCTCTGTTTACATTCGTGCTGGCATTTCCGGCACAGTTCGTTGTAAGTGATACGGCTGCGGTCATTTAAGAAGAAAGACCATTCCAACCGCCGCTTGTTGCTCATTCTTGCCATAACCGGCTCCTTTCTCCGTTTCTATCTGATGTACGCAGATAGGCTGTTTTGGTGTAGCGTTTCGGTATCATTTTTAAGGTTTTTTCCCTCTGTATGCCCCTTTGGAAAGTGCGGCAGTATTGCAGTCAGGGGATAATACCTCACGCTTATTTGTCGCTTCTCAGTACGGTTTCGGAGCCTTTTGCCATCCATTCAAAGAAAGCAATTTTGCTGACATTGATAAGCCTGCCCCTGCGGAACGCCGGAAAGCTGGGTGTGTGTACCAGCTCATAGGCGCTCGCTCTTGAAATTCCCATAATCCGCTGAATGTCCGCCACATCCAGAACCAGCGGTAAATCCTCGTAGCTGTTCAATCTCTTTTTATCGTTCATTCTGTTCCTCCCATAAATCAAATAGGTTAAAATGCTTCCTGTTGCCGTTCTCCCCCAAAGCCGTTTTCCTGCCCCATTCCTGCGGTGTTTCCCTGCATTGGTGCGCCGGATGCGTCACTTCTCCTGCCGGTCATATCCCTTTTGGACGGTCATTCACTTGTCAAGGTACTGTGTGGTACGAAATTACCAACTGCAATCATCATAGCGGACTATCCTTGACAAAACAATGCTTCTGCGATACCATGAGTGTAATTGATATAACTAAATTATATAATTACCATAAACAAAGGCAGGGGATAGGGATGGAGAATCAGTTTATACGGCATGAGCCATGTTTTGAGAGGATTTTGTTTGTCCTGACGCTGGACAGGAAGAAAATGAAAGAGCGGATTTTGATTGGGGAAGAACAGCAGATCCGCTTCCGGCTGAACGGGAGCCAAAACGCAGAGGTGCTTTGTGATATGACACGCCCGCTGGGAACTTTTTTGATAAACTTTGAGCGTGACACGGACAGAGACTGGAACTTATACGGGCTTTCTCCGCTGCGGCAAGCCCTCCACTCCAACCGATGGAAACAGCCGGAGCTGGAGCAGGCGGCAAGCGAATTTCTCTGGGAAAAATATCTTAGCAATGACCCTCTGGAAATGTATGTGGCGTTCCGTATCTGGAACAGCTATCTGCTTGCCAGAGAACCCCGTGACCGTAACGCTGCCTGTGACCGCTTCATGGATAAAATGAGCAGCCTGACCGGGGTATTCCATAACGAAGCCATGAGCTTTGACAGGGAGACAGGAAAACCGAAACATTTTCAAGCTGGCAGCCTTTATTTCAAAGGCGCACCGTCAGAAGATACCCGGCTTGACCTCTGGTTCCCGGACAACCGGCGCACAGAAGAATGTGTGTCTGCCTATGCGTCCCTCTACCCGTTGATTACCTATTATCTGAACAGGCTGAATGACTGGGGGCTTTGCTTCCGGCGGTGCAAGGTCTGTGGAAAATATTTTCTGGCAAAGAGCCAGCGGTATGAGCTGTGCAGCGACAAGTGCCGAAAAGCACAGGCGCTTCAAAACAAGCGTGAATTTGACGAGAGGGCAAGAGAAAATAACTATGACCTGCTTTATAAAAATGAATGCCAGAACTGGCGCAACAAAATAAACCGGGTAAAAAATACCGCAGGCTTTCCGGCTGACCGTCTGGAAAAAATACAGGCTGCCTTTTCCGACTTTAAGAAAGAAGCCTTACAGAGAAAAAAGGCTGTAAAAACAGGAACGGCCAGCCCGAAAGAATTTACGGACTGGCTGTATCAGCAGAGTAATGTAATTGTGGAACTGACTGAATACTAAATTTTTTTCTCGTTGTTAGGTTTCTGTGACATTTTGCTGATACTATAAAAAGAAAAAGGATGTGATACTATGCGAATACTGGTTGTTGAAGATGACCAGCTTTTGAATAAGACATTAAGCTATAATCTGTCGGCTGTCGGATATTCCGTGGATGGGGCTATGTCAAAGGCTGTTGCCATAAGATTTCTTGAAAAACAGGATTATGATTTAATCGTTTTGGATGTCAATCTGCCAGATGGGAACGGGTTTGATATATGCCGTGAGGTAAAAGAACGCCGTCCTGATACCGTCGTGATTTTTCTAACCGCAAATGATATGGAAAGCGATATGCTGAAAGGATTTGAACTGGGCGCAGATGATTATGTAACAAAGCCCTTTCCTATCAGCGTGTTCCAAAAGAAAGTATCTGCTTTACTGAACCGCATTTCAGCACAATCCGGCGGCGATTTCTACGATGACGGGAATTTGTATATCAATTTTTCCGAATTGTCAGCGTGTCTCGCAGGACAGCCGATTACCCTTACGTCGTTGGAATATCGTTTATTAAAAGTGCTAACAAGAAACTCACAAACTGTCCTAACACGTCAGGTATTGCTTGAAAAGCTGTGGGATGCAGATGAAAATTATGTGGATGAACACGCACTTACCACAACGATCAGCCGCATCCGCAGTAAAATTGAAACGAACCGGCATTCCTACATCAAAACCGTTTATGGTATGGGCTATATGTGGATTGGAGGAGCGCAAAAATGATTTCAAAAAAACTCTCCTTAAATAAAGTCTGCATAATACTGGCAACTACCATTTTACTTTTATCCGTGGTCATGTTTTCAGTTCTATATATCCTGACAAAAGAAATGTCTGTGGTATTTTGTAGCATGGCGTTTTGTCTGCTTTTTCTACTTTGTGTTACTGCTTTTGTGATACTGATACGGCGAAAGCTGACTTTGTTTTCTGAAATGCTTTGCTGCACCTTAGACGAAATGATGAATGGAAAAATAGATATATCACAGGTTGCCGAAGAAGAAAACCTGTTTTATAAAATCAATCATCGGCTGGTGCGCCTTTATGAGGTTATGCAGGAAAGCAAAAACAGCGTTGCCAGTGAACGAGCTGACTTACAGGAATTGATTTCCGATATTTCTCATCAGGTAAAGACACCAATATCAAACTTAAAAATGATAAATGCCACCTTATTAGAACAAGAAGTGCCACAGGATAAACAGCGGGAATTTCTACTTGCCAGTGGCACACAGCTTGATAAACTGGATTTCTTAATGCAGGCTATGATAAAAACTTCCCGACTTGAAACTGGCGTTATCTCACTTGAAAAGAAACAGCAGCCCATCTATGATACTCTTGCTATGGCGCTGGGCAGTATTTTTATGAGCGCTGAAAGAAAGCACATACAAGTTGAAGTAAACTGCCCGGAAACATTGGTTGTTTCCCATGACCGCAAATGGACAGCAGAAGCCTTATTTAACATATTGGATAATGCAGTTAAGTACACGCCGGAGTACGGTTCTATCCGTGTTTGCGTTGAAAGCTGGGAAATGCACCTGAAAGTCAGCATTACCGATACCGGCAAAGGTATTCCCGAAAACCAGCAGGGAGCAATTTTTAGGCGCTTTTATCGGGAAGAAGATGTCCACGATATAGAGGGAATCGGCATTGGGCTGTATCTCGCAAGGGAAATTATTAGCTTGCAGAACGGTTATATACAAGTCACTTCCCAAGTAGGAACAGGCTCAACATTCTCCGTTTTTCTTCCACATGAATAACCTGTTTTTTGAAATATCACAGGATTGTGACATTTCAGGGCGATTTATTATGTCGGCTGTGACATTTCTGTGAGGTTTGGTCGTTATAATGGATTTATCAAAAAGAAAGGATGGTGTTCTTTATGAGCATTTTGCAAACGACTGAACTAAAAAAATATTATGGCGCAAAACCGAACATTACCAGAGCCTTGGATGGTGTGACCCTCTCCATTGAAAAGGGCGATTTTGTTGCCATCGTAGGAACCTCCGGCAGCGGTAAATCTACACTGCTGAATATGATTGGTGGATTGGATGTGCCGACCTCTGGCAAGGTTATTGTGGATGGACGTGAACTCTCAACATTGAAAGATGAGCAGCTTACCATCTTCCGTAGGAGAAAGATTGGCTTCATCTTCCAGAACTACAATCTGGTTCCGGTGCTGAATGTCTATGAAAATATCGTGCTGCCTGTGGAGCTGGACGGAAACAAGGTGGACAAGACGTTTATGAACGAAGTTGTTCAGATGCTGGGGCTGGAGGATAAGCTGAACAATATGCCCAATAACCTCTCCGGCGGTCAGCAGCAGCGCGTAGCCATTGCCCGCGCCTTGGTGTCAAAGCCCTCTATTGTTTTGGCTGATGAACCCACCGGCAACCTGGACAGCAAGACCAGCGCCGATGTGCTGGGGCTTTTGAAAACCACAAGTCAGAAATTCCACCAAACCATCGTGATGATTACTCATAATAATGAGATTGCCCAGCTTGCCGACCGTATCATTCGGATTGAGGATGGCAAGATCGTGCAGTAAAGGGGGCGGGACTATGAATGACATTCTATTTGGCAATAATAACACAAAAACCATCAAGCGGCTGTCTAAACAATATTTCAAAAAAAATAAGGTTCGTAATCTGGCGGCGATTCTTGCGATCGTTCTGACAGCATTTTTGTTTACATCCATCACTTCACTGGTATTTAACATGGTATCCTCCATGCAGCTCTCTATGCAGATGCAGAAAGGCAGTAAGGCAGATGGAACCTTTGGGTACATGACCGAGGAACAGTTTGAGCAACTGAAAAACAGTGATTTTGTGGAGCAGGCAGGTCATCGGCGGATGATTGGATATGCAAGCAATGCCCTGGGTCATTCTGTTGAATTAAACTATGCTGATAGCATACAGCAGGAACTTACATTCTGTGTGCCAACGCATGGTTCAGCACCGGAAAAGGCAAATGAAATTGCTACTACCGAACTGGCTTTGAAAGCCCTTGGTGTGGAACCGGAGATTGGAGCAGAAGTTCCTCTGGAATTTGAAATTCGTGGAAAAACCTACCATTATGATATGGTGCTTTCCGGTTGGTGGGAAGCAAGCAACGATATGGTCAGCGTGGCGGTTCTCTCAGAGCAGTTTGTAAAAGATAATCCAGATGTAGTGAAAAATACCCGCGCAGTGGATGGAGAAATCTCAGGGGTTACTTTTTCTGACGTTGTGCTGAAAGACAAGACGAACATTCAGGAGCAGATGGATAACTTTGTCTACTCTATTGGCGGCAATCCAAAGGATATGTCTGCTGATAACTTTATCCTCTCTGTTGAAAACCAGATGGGGAAAGCCATGATTTCTCCGGAGTCCATCTTATTTGCCGTAGTATTTGTGCTGATGTTTGTATTGTGCGGCTATTTGCTGATTTATAATATTTTTGATATTTCCGTTATGCAGGATGTTCGGCAATATGGCTTACTGCGGATGATTGGTGCTTCTACGCGGCAAATTAAAAACATCGTCAATCGGCAGGCGGTATGGCTGACCCTGATTGGGCTGCCTATTGGTTTAATTGCCGGGTTCTTTGCAGGCCGGGCGTTGCTTCCGGTAGTAATGGAACTTTTTAGCTATGAGTATTCTGCGACAAGTTTGCAGACATCGACCTCCCCCGTGTTATTTATTATAGCTGCCTTGTTTACGATTCTGACGGTATTTATCAGTACCCGCAAACCAGCCAAAAAGGCCGCAAAAGTATCTCCCATGGAGGCGATCCGCTATACGGAGCAGGATGATTATAAAAAGAAAACCGTTACACGAACCAGAGGTGCAAAACTCTCCCATATGGCATTTTCCAACTTGGGACGCAATAGACGCCGCTGTGTATTCATCGTTGTTTCTATGCTTTTGTGTATCGTTCTGTTCAACACTATGATTATTGTGACACAGAGCATTGATGAAGAAAAGTGGATTACCCGCACAACGAAAACAGATTTTACCGTCTATAATTCGATTGCAGCCAATGCTTTGGAAGGCTTTAGACATCACGAAGATGCACTTCCACAGCAAGTGGTAGATATGATCCGTGAGCAGGACGGTCTGGAAGAAGAACGGTATCTTTATCGCAATACCGCAGATGACAGTAACGTGCTGGTTGATTATGGTTTTGAGGGACTGGAGTGTACCTCAACCTATGAAGATCAGGACGGTAGCCTCCGCAAAGCCTTTGGAAATTATAATATGAAGACTGCCCCGGATGCAGAAAATCTTTTCTTTGGAAATGTTTTTGGCGCTTCCGAACATTTTTGGGCGGATATGATGATTTATGCTGGAGAAACAGATCCTAATGTACTGAAACCAAAAATGCTAACTGGAGAATATGTCATTATTGGAGAAGGGTTAGACCGACTGAGTGGTGGTCCGAAAAGTACGCCCCTAACAGAACAGTTACAGATTGGCGACAGTATTTCTTTTTACAGGGATGGCGAGTTAGTCAAAACCTGCAGAATTCTTGCAAAAGCCTGTACCGTTGGAACTGAGGACGAAACGCCGTCAACAACTACGGCTATGAGGAATATTGGTGGCGATGCGCCCTTTGTGTATTTGCCGGACACTCTGTTCAAACAGATTTACACGACTCCAACTCTGCTGAGTTATGGATTTAATATGGATGATTCCTTACAGCCGCAAATGGAGGAATTTTTGAGCAGTTATGTTGAAAAGAACCCCTCTGTTACCTATACCTCAACAAAATTACTGAAAGAACAATTAAATTCTGTTGCAAGTATGGTTCTGGTTGTAGGCAGTCTGATTGGCTGTATCATGGCTTTAGTAGGACTGATTAACTTTACAAATATGATTATCACCAATATTATCACCCGCCGCCATGAGTTTGCGACTATGCAGAGTATCGGTATGACAAATCGCCAGCTTCAAAGGCTGATGGTTTATGAAGGCGTCTACTATGCCGCTGGTGCAGACATCATTGGTGGAGTGGTTGCGCTGCTGCTTACTGTGACGGTGCTGGAAAATGTCTTGAACTCGCCATCTATGTGGTTCTTCACTATGAATATCACATTGGTTCCTGTTCTGGTCATTGGTGTGCTTTATCTGCTGCTGGCTGCGGTTATTCCGCTGATCGTTCTCCACTTCTTTAACAAGGGAACTGTGGTGGAACGATTGAGGACCTCGGAATAAGAGTAATTTTCTTAATAACCATGTAAAAAACAAATCAAAAAGGTACTTGATATTGCGCTTCATTGCTTTTATCAAGTACCTTTTTTCATGCAGTATCATATAAGCGTGGATTCGTTATCTTTGGTGTTGTATCTTTAACTATGGGAAACTCCATTTTCCCAGTTGGATATCGTCTGCCTCGAAACCATAATCTTCTCAGCAGCCTGATCCTGGGTTAACCCAGCTCCATTTCTCGCTTCCTTTATCTTATTTCCAATCTCCATGTTTTTTCCTCTTTTACCTCCTTTATCAATCACTCTGAGTTCTCTATCTGAGCAAATGCTAACACCCATATCACATATTTTCCATCAAAAGGCTTTGTCCTTGCCCCGGATACAGTGTAAAAATCCTTTTACATACCTTACCATCCCGCCTCTCAGCGTTCAACATAAAAATACCACCCGGTAACAGACCTTCTGGGGTACACCTCATTTACGATCTGTTACCAGGTGGTATTTAAAATATATAATATCGATCATGCTAAACCAGATCTACACCACATGCGGCTTCCCGGCAGTGGTTATCAACTATTACGCTCTGATCTCGATTCCGAGCTTGCCGAGCTCCTTGAGGATCTTGGCAATGATTCCATCGACCTCTGATGTCTCAAGTGTTCTATCCTTAGCACGGAATGTCATTGTGTAAGCCACTGACTTCTTGCCCTTTGCGATCTGCTCACCCTCGTATACATCGAAGAGCTTGTAGCTCTCAAGCAGCTTGCCGCCACATTTCTTTATGACTTCCTCTATCTGTCCGACAAATATTTCCTTGTCCACAACAAGACTCAGATCTCTTGTACTTCCAGGGAACTTTGCAATTCCTTCATACTTGATGTCGAAGCTTGACAGCATAACCAGTGTAGGCATATCTATAACTGCAACATATACCTCCCCCTTAAGGTTGTAGTTGTCACATACCTCAGGATGTACCTGTCCGATAAATCCAATTGTCAGGTTGCCCTTCTTGAGCTTTGCCTGACGGCCCGGATGAAGGAATGTGTACTCCGACTCAGGCTCGTATGTCACCTGACCCTTAAGTCCAACCTTGTCTGTAAGCTCCTCGAGAACTCCCTTGAGATCAAAGAAATCTCCCTGACCATACATACCGATAGTCAGCTTCATTCTCTCCTCTGGAAGCTCTGTGAGTGGAAGTGACTTTGGAAGGTATACATTTCCGAACTCATAAAGTCTTGCGATCTTGTTCTTTCTATTATAATTTGTTGCCAGTGATGTGAGAACACCGTTCAGTGATACTGTTCTCATGATACTGAAGTCCTCACCGAGAGGATTTGCTATTGTAACTGTCTTTCTGAACTCGCTGTCAGCAGGCAGGAGCAGCTTGTCAAATACCTTAGGGCTCTCGAATGAGTAGCACATACCGCCCGAGAAACCATTTGCCTCAAGGACATCCCTTGCGATGGCATTGATCATCTGGTCGTATGGGAGCTTACCAACTGTTGCCTCACCTCTTGGAAGTGATACAGGAATGTTGTCGTATCCGTAGAATCTTGCAACCTCCTCTGCCAGATCTGCCATGCAGTTCAGATCCTGTCTGAAGCTTGGCACATCCAGAGTGTTTGTCTCTGCATCGTATGTGAGACCAAGTCTGCCGAAGTAGTACAGCATCTTCTCAGGCTCAACCTCTGTTCCGAGAAGCGCATTCATCTTGTCAGGCTCAAATGGAAGCTTCTTGTCCTGTACAGGATTTGGATACACGTCAACAGCTCCGCCGACTACCTCACCTGCGCCCATCTCCTCGATGAGCTGACATGCCCTGTCTATTGCCTCCATTGCAAGATTTGGATCAAGTCCCTTTGTGAACTTGGCTGCCGCATCAGTTGCAAGTCCAATTCTTCTCGATGAAAGTCTGATATTTGTTCCATCGAAGCAAGCTGCCTCAAAGAGCAGTGTATCGATACTGTCTGTTACCATGGAATTCTCGCCGCCCATGATTCCGGCGATACCGATCTCCTTCTCACCGTCACAGATCATCAGAACGTCATGGTCGAGCTTTCTCTCCTGTCCATCAAGTGTTACAAATGTATCTCCGTCATTTGCACGGCGAACAACGATCTTGTTGCCGGCTATGGTGCTGAGATCATATGCGTGCATTGGCTGTCCGTACTCTTCCATAACGTAGTTTGTTATATCGACAAGGTTGTTGATCGAACGGATTCCCTGTGAAGCAAGTCTCTGCTGCATCCACTTTGGTGAAGGTCCGATCTTCAGGTTCTTGACAACCCTTGCTGTGTATCTAGGGCAGAGGTCAGGATCCTTTACCTCTACTGATATATAGTCATTGACGTCCTCGTCATTTCCTGTCTTTGTTACCACTGGTGGGTAAAATGACTTGTCAAATGTAGCTGCTGCCTCTCTTGCCATACCGATCATTGAGAAACAATCAACTCTGTTGGATGTGATCTCGTATTCGACAACAACATCGTCAAGTCCAAGTGCCTTCACAGCGTCATCGCCCGGCTTCACACCTGACTCCACCGGGAATACATACACGCCATCCTCCGGTGCTTCCGGATAGAAGTCTCTTGATGAACCAAGCTCCTCTATACCGCACATCATACCATTTGACTCAACGCCTCTGAGCTTGCCCTTCTTGATCTTGATTCCGTCAGGGTACTCATTGTTGTCGCCGTGTGCTGCCGCAACCTTACCACCGTCAAGTACAAGTGGGATGAGATCATTGACCTTTACATTCTTTGCTCCGGTCACGATCTGAAGAGGCTCCGCCTGTCCAACATCTACCTGACATACTACAAGCTTGTCCGCATCCGGATGCTTCTCCATAGTGAGAATCTTGCCGACAACAATCTTGTCAAGATTCTTATCCTTCTGTTCGTAACCCTCTACATGTGATCCTGAGAGAGTCATGGCGTCTACAAACTCCTGAGCTGTCACGTCCAGATCAGGAACATATGCCTTTATCCATGAAATTGGTGTATTCATCTATTTGTCCTCCTATTTATCATTGAACTCCAGCCATGCAAAATTTGCCTTCGGCAAATGGCTGGAGCTGCATGTCAAGTTTTCACAGAAAACTTGACACATACTTAAAACTGGTCTAAGAATCTCATGTCGTTCTCGTAGAGAAGTCTCATGTCATCTATCTCATACTTGAGAAGTGTTACTCTCTCAAGTCCGATTCCAAATGCAAATCCTGAATATACCTCAGGATCTATTCCACAGTCGCGGAGAACCTTTGGATGAACCATACCACAGCCAAGGATCTCTATCCAGCCGCTGCCCTTACATACTCGGCATCCCTTGCCGCCGCACTTGAAGCATGTGATATCACACTCTGCTGAAGGCTCTGTGAATGGGAAGTGGTGAGGTCTGAACTTGACCTTTGTGTTCTCACCGAAGAACTCCTTTGCCCACTGCGCCAGTGTTCCCTTGAGGTCAGCCATGGTGATTCCCTTATCTATTACAAGTCCCTCTACCTGATGGAACGATGGTGAATGTGTTGCATCTACCTCATCAGCTCTGAATACTCGTCCAGGTGAGAGGATTCTGATCGGAAGATTGCCCTTCTCCATGATTCTTGCCTGAACAGGTGATGTCTGTGTACGAAGGAGGATATCCTTTGTAACATAGAATGTATCCTGCTCATCCTTTGCAGGGTGATTTGCAGGAATGTTCAGCAGCTCAAAGTTGTACTTGTCATACTCTACCTCTGGTCCCTCAACTATCTCGTAACCCATACCGATGAATACTCTCTCCAGATCTTCAAGTGCTATCTGGTTTGGATGTCTGTGTCCTGTAAGCTTCTTCACTCCTGGAAGAGTTACATCTATGGTCTCTCTCTTCATCTTCTCTGCACGGAGTGCCCTGTTGATGGACTTTGTCTTCTCATCAAGGGCTGTCTCGATGGCCTGACGCGCCTCATTTACCATCTGGCCTACCTTTGGTCTATCCTCCGGTGCTACATCCTTCATGCTTTTGAGAACCTGTGTGAGTTCTCCCTTCTTACCGAGTATCGCCACCTTCACATCGTTAAGTGTCGATACAACCTCTGCGCTCTCGATCTTGGCAAGAGCCTCTGCCTTTATGGCTTCCAACTTGTCTCTCATCGTGTTTCTCCTTTTTCTATTTCTAGGGATTTTTATACATTTCTATTTAGTGTTCTGCTTAGTGTATAAGTCTCGAAATTGCTCCGCTCTCGGCTCCCGCAATTCCTACAGTAATTCGCGCTCCGCCCTATCGGGCTATGCGCTCATTCCTCTTTTTGGCGTTTACTGGGATTGCTCCGCGCTGCGCGCTCTCTCAATCCCTGCACGGCATTCACACTCCGCCCTCCCGGGCTCCGTGTTTCATGTCGCGCGCGGGTGACAAATGTCTGCTGATGCATGCGAGCAAGCTCGCGCATCGCAGCCGCTTGTCACCCTGTAAACGCAAAAGTCCCTAGCATGTTATACATACTAGGGACGAATTATATCCGCGTTACCACCCTGATTCCAGACACTCTATGTATCTTGTCCATGTCTGACTCTCATTAGACGTTTGTCGCACGTCACACGCCACAACCTACACAGACCAACATCTGTCATCTGATAAAACAGATATCTTCAATCCTTCAGCCGTGGTGGCTCTGATGTGAAATTAAATACGCACTCTTACCTGACCTGGCTTTCAGCCGCTGACCCGGTCTCTCTGATGGTGACATACGTATCTTTTGCATCGTCACTGCCTGTAGAGATAATATACCTACATGTGGGTGTTAGTCAACATCTTTTTTGTCATACTGTCATGATCAACAACAATTCAATTTTCAGAAATATTATATAACTTGATTGTGAAAATAAACCTTACGAGTACCATACTCCTATTTAATCATCTTCCCGTTTCTTTTTCTTTATTTGTAAAGCAATTGATGCCAAAAGTAATATCCAGCCTATCAATAAGATTATATAAAACATCACCTTACCAAAATCTCCTTTTAAGATAAAATCGATTGCAAACAAACATGCACTAAGCACTAACAGAAGTATAGCTTTTTTTTCTCTCATATATTTTCTCCTTTTTATATCAAAATCGCTTTATATCTTTCACTCTTTATTTTCTTTGTATCTGCAAGTCTTCCTTTACTATTATACGTAAGTAAATAAATATCAAATCCATCTTTACTGCTATTTGTTACATATTTAAATCTATACCCCCAGTTTTCAATACCAGCAGACCTAATATCAGTACTTCCATAGTTACTTATTATATCTGAAAGAAGCGTAGACAATGTATACCCTGTTGCTAGACTTGCTGTGACTGCCCCCTTAGTTACCAAAATATCAATTGCCACTCCACCAGAATAGGAGGCTTTTATTTCATTTATCTACTTCTACATCAACTTCTTCGTCCATCTTTAAATGTCGATTTTTTCGCATCCGCCTCTTCTCCGCACGCTTTTTCTTCCTCTCAAGTCGTCTCTTCTTACGCCCGGCCTTGTGCGCACGCCTTCTTATTCCCCGGATTCCATTATCCATGAATTTGTTGATCTCCGCGCCTATCAGCATGACGTACATACACATGTAAAGCCACAGCGCAAGCAATATCACACTTGCAAGGCTTCCATACATATATGTGTTGATTCCCACTATATTGATATAGCTTGATACGCCAAATGACAAAAGCATCCAGAGTATGGTCGTAAATGCAGCTCCCGGCACAGCGGTCTTGATCCTCACCCGCTCAACCGGCAATGCCCAGTATGCCACGATCATAACCCCAAACAAAACCGTAGGGGCAAATGCTATCTTGACGATCGACAGGATATTCGCAACGGTATCCACCAGTTGGAATCTCTCCACCGAATCCAGCCGCACCAGCATTTTTGACACAACTACATCGCCGAGGATATATATGACCATAACCGCCACCAGCATCACACAGAATATCAATGTATACAGAGTGTGTATCGCTCTTCTGAGGAAATAATTGACGCTGTCCTCCTTGCCTGCCATGAAAGTGAGTCCGCGGCCTATAGCCATTGTTCCCTTTGACGCCGACCACACTGTGAGCAATATGGTTGCTGTGGTGGCAAGCAATGAGCTCTTGCTGTTGAAAATCTCTGCAAACATGAATTCAAAATTGGAATTGATCTCCTTCGGGAACAGTTCCTTTATTATATCCAACACCTGGGTCTCTGTGAATGGCAGATATTTGACAAATGTAAGCAGCGTCATCGCCAGTGGAAACAGTGACAGCAGCAGGAAAAAAGCAGACTGTGCCGCAAATGCCGCCACCTGATCCTTATTCATCTCTGCCATAAACAATCTGACTTTATGGTATATGAGCACTATGCGCTTCTTTAACTTCATAATTAGTGATTCTCTCCGTTACTTTTCAACCGAACTGAGAACTGCTCCGTTGTAATAATGGCTTATTATCTGCGCTGCAGTATATCCCAGCTTTGCCAGTTCATTTGCACCATTCTGACTCATTCCGACTCCATGTCCGTATCCGCCGCCCTTAAGTGTGTAGAGTCCTGTGTCATTATCCTTCTTTACATAGTAGAAATTACTTGGAACGCCTGTCCAGCCCGTGAGCTCTGATCCATCCTGCTCTGTTATAGCCTTGCCATCCGTGGCGAACAGAACTCGGATATTGCTCTGGCCGCTGACTACCACGCTTCCCTTGTCGCCTGTTATCGTAACTTCCTTCACAAGTCCACTGTCATCTCTTCCCGTCACCATTATTGACTTGATCTTGCCAACCGATGTCGCAGACACATCCGAGCATCTTGAAAGGCCGGTCTCAACCGCATTTCTCATCTCATCTTCTGTGTATGTAACCGTCCACCTGTACATAGGAAGATTTCTCTCAACCACATCTGTGTCTGTCTTGCCATCCATGAAATCCCTGAATGCCGCTTCATCGCTGAAATATGGGATGTCCAGCGCCGTATTCTGAATACGTGTACAGGTATATGGCATGCTTCCGCCCCACACCTGGTCACTCGTGGTAGTCGTTCCGCACGATGTTGAGAAATATACAGCATTTATGATCTCTCCGTTATATGTAGGTACAATTCCGGATGTGGACTGGACTGCATCTATGGAATTTCCCGTCTCAGGGAAGTTATTGTAGACCTGGCACGATGTTGTGTCATCAAGGTCTGCATTGTATCCCCTGTAGTTACTTCCAAGCTTTCTATATGTAAATCCTCTGGCACAGATTGCCATAGCCTTGAGTGCCTCCGGGCTGTAGCTCGATGAAACCTCACTTGACACTACCCCATACAGATACTGTTCTATATCTACCTGATTGATGATCATGTATCCCGACGAATCCTTTGTTATCTCAAGGGCTCCGTGATACCTCGGGGTGCCGCTTGATTTGCTGAGACTCGATACTGTTATCATTCCATCCGAACTCTCAGGCTCAACTATGATGGATGAGGCCTTGTTGTCGCTGCCAAGTGATACAAATTCATCCGCCTTGTAGGTTTTCTTCTTGCCATCGCTCGTCACGTTAAATCCTGTACTGCAGGTAAATTCCACATAGCTCTGATAATAATCTCCGCCATTTGTCAGGATGACTCTGACACTGTTCTCCATACCGGATATAACTACTGACGATCCGCCATAGCCGCTGCCCCCGCTGGTTCTGTCGGTGCCGGACGAGCTGCTGCCTTTATCCTCTTTCTTCTTTGAAGCCACAGTTCCTGCTCCCTGAATTGTGTAGTCATACTCCGCGATCTCTGTACTGTCCGTGTCGGCTTCAACATATTGCTTCAAATCTCCCACCGGATCATCCGGAGCTTCTATAACTATGGTCTCCACTGAATTGCCATCGTTGTTATCATCAGTCTCTTCGCCTACTCTGTTTTTACCTGTTATCATCATATATCCGACAACACATACCAGAATTATAGTTATGAAACTCACTATCTTAAAATTCTTATTGTATTTGATCTTCTGATACCATTTCTTCCTCTGATCTATTCGCATTCCCCTGTCTCCATTTCTCCGCAAATATATCCACATACAGAGAAAAAGCAGCATATACATGCTGCTTCTTCATCTTGTGTAATAAACTGAAATGCGCCCTTGCTTTTGAGTCCTAGCAGCGCTAGGTGGGCAACCGCAATTGTATATCTGCCTTCCACTAGAACTTATATAACGAGGCTTGACTTCAATAACAATGATATAGGAATCCCGTTTATTCAAATGTAGGTTCAAAATCACAAGAGACTTAATACATCTCAGCTATGAGCACATTATACCTTACCTTTACATCTCTTGCAAGAATTTTTCACGTGAACTTTAACCACTATAATTGACATTATATGCCTTCTTGAAATACCAATCTTACCTGTGTTAGAATGTAGATACTTATGGGAATTTATAATTATTTCCAAACATGAAAGGCAGGTGTTCACCAAATGGATAAAACCAGCTTACAAATGTTATTCGGCGTATTGCTCGGAGTATTTCTGCTTGCACTCATAGTCATGACTGTGGTGTATGTCAGAAGAAAGCTTGCCGATAAGCGCGAGGAGGCACTGAGAGATCTCGATCTCATGCAGGAAGAGGCTATCAGGGAGGAACAGAGCCAGAGCAAGGGGTACTGGATAAACCGTGATGACATCGAGGACGAGAATCAGGCTCATCTGCTCCGTTACTACCACTATTTCGATAATATCGATGAATGTATCCACGATCTCATAGTTGAGATGTATGACTGTGGATTTGTCAGGACAGAAGAGATATTTGTCGCAGCATACGGTGAGGAAGCACTCACACCTGATTCATTCATTTACATGACAGATGCTGACTGCGATCTGGAAAAGGCAAAGGCTGCACTTCCGCCTGTCAGTGAGAAGAACCAGAAGATCATCTATGACCTCTGGTGCTCATATGTCGAAAAGCTTCTGGACACTGTTGAGATACACACAACCGATGCCAACAAAGATATAATCAAGGACGCACTTATGGTTTATGGCCGCAAAAAGATAACCATACTCCTGCGCAGTCCAGAATAAAATAAAACCTTTCAAAGGAGATTTACAAAATGAAAGATAACTGTATAGTAGCTCAGTCAGGAGGTCCTACCGTAGCGATAAATGCTTCGCTGGCAGGTGTCATAGACGGAGTTAAGAAAAGCAACAAATTCACCAGAGTTTACGGTGCAATTCACGGGATCCAGGGAGTGCTGGACAATAATTTCATAGATCTGTCCCTCATGGCCCTCTCAAAATTTCCTCTGGTAAATACTCTGGAGCTCTCCCCTGCAATGTACCTTGGCTCATGCAGATACAAGCTTCCTGATTTTGAGGTTGACTCAAAACCTTATGAGATAATATTTGACAGATTTGAGGAATATCAGGTTGCCGCATTCTTCTATATCGGCGGAAACGACTCTATGGATACAGTGGATAAACTCAGCAAATATGCAAAGAAGATCGGATCGGATGTGAAGATCGTCGGCATCCCTAAGACCATTGACAATGACCTGTGCCATACCGACCACACTCCGGGATTTGGCTCTGCAGCCAAGTATGTTGCATCCACCATGCTGGAGATTGCCCACGACACTTACATCTACCAGATACCAAGTGTTGTCATCGTGGAGATCATGGGCCGTGATGCAGGCTGGCTCACCGCTGCATCCTGTCTGGCAAGAAATGACTACAGTCCTGCTCCTCATCTCATATATCTTCCTGAGGTAGACTTCGATGAGGATCAGTTTATAGAGGACATCAAAAATGTATTAAAGACTTCAAGATGTGTCATCGTGGCCGTATCTGAGGGTATACATGATAAGGATGGCAACTACATCAGCGCAACTTCTGCTGTGGCAGACAAGTTCGGACATGCCCAGCTCAGCGGAACCGGCAAGGCTCTCGAGAGTCTTGTTAAGGACAGAATGGATATAAAGGTTCGTTCCATCGAGCTCAATGTTCTCCAGAGATGTGCAGCGCATATTTCCTCAAGGACAGATATCAACGAGTCATTTGCACTTGGCCAGGCTGCTGTAAAATACGCCGCCGAGGGAATGACTGCTGTTATGTCCACGATCAAGCGAGTTTCTAACGATCCATACCAGTGGATCATTGAACCTGAGAATGTATCTCTCATCGCCAACCAGGCTAAGACAATTCCGCTTGAGTGGATCACACCTGAGAAGAATGACGTCACACCTGAGATGGAAGCATATCTCAGACCTCTTATAATCGGCGAGGTTTCCCTTCAGTACAAGGATGGACTTCCTATGTACCTGCCGGTAAACCACCTGCTTTAAAGAATAAAATATCCCTAACACCTCAATATCTGTGGTGTTAGGGATATTTTTTTTATTTTGTATATCCTACTGCAAATTAGTGTATCCGAGCAGCAGCTCTTCTACTGCCATGGCGGCCTCGCGGCCTTCGCGGATGGCCCATACGACCAGTGACTGTCCTCTGTGCATGTCTCCGGCTACGAATACCTTTGGAACATTTGTTGTATATGAGTTTGGACATGGAGTCTTGACATTTGTTCTCTCGTTGAGTTCCACACCAAAGCTCTCTGCCACATATGTCTGACATCCGAGGAATCCGGCTGCGATGAGTACCACATCACAGTCAACGATATACTCGCTTCCCTCTATCTCTGTCATAGTCATTCTTCCTGTCTCAGGATCCTTCTTCCAATCGAGCTTCACACACTTGGCTGCCTTGACATTTCCGTCCTTGTCCTTAATGAATTCCTTGACTGTAGTCTCATATATTCTAGGATCATGTCCGTATACTGCTATTGCCTCCTGCTGACCGTAGTCTGTCTTGCAGATCTTCGGCCATTCTGGCCATGGATTGTCTGGTGTTCTTGTATCAGGTGCCTTTGGCATCATCTCAAGCTGTGTAACGCTGACAGCGCCCTCACGGACTGCTGTTCCCACACAGTCATTTCCTGTATCACCACCACCGATGACGAGAACATTCTTGCCTTTACAGTTCACGAACTGCTTGTCAGCAAAGCCCGAATTTACAAGGCTCATTGTCGTAGTCTTGAGGAAATCAACAGCGAAGTAGATTCCCTTTGCATCCCTTCCAGGTGCTTTTATATCTCTTGGATTGGTTGCACCACAGGCAAGCACAACTGCGTCGTATTCCTTGAGCAGATCCTCAGCCTTCACATACTTGAGGTTCTTGTTCTTAAGATAACCTGTCATCTGATCATCCTTCGGACACACAGCCTTCGCAGATGCCTTTCCGGTTGCAACCTCTGTGTTCAGTACGAACTTTATTCCTCTCTTCTTCATGACATCTATTCTTCTGTCTATGATCTGCTTCTCAAGTTTCATGTTTGGGATACCATACATGAGAAGTCCACCCGGTCTGTCACTTCTCTCATACACAGTCACATCGTGGCCTCTGCCGATCAGCTGGTCTGCCACGGCCAGTCCCGAAGGACCTGAACCTATGACTGCCACCTTCTTGCCTGAGTGAACCTTTGGCTGTTTATCATTTACAAGGTCATTTGCAAATGCATACTCTATGATGGCTCTCTCGTTCTCACGGACCGACACTGGATCACCGTTTAAGTTACAGGTACATGCCTTCTCACAGAGAGCCGGGCACACACGGCTTGTAAACTCAGGGAAACAGTTGGTCTTGCTGAGTCTTGCAAATGCCTGCTCAAGATTGTCGTTATAGAGCATATCATTCCACTCTGGGATCAGGTTGTTCAGCGGACAGCCCGATGTCATTCCGCATATGTTCATACCTGCCTGGCAGAATGGAACGCCACAGTCCATACATCTTGCAGCCTGCTTTCTCTGCTCATCACGGCTAAGCGGAGTGTGGAATTCATTGAAATTCTTGATTCTGTCCTTAGGAGCAAGCTCTGCGCTTGTCTTTCTCTCATATTCTAAAAATCCAGTTGGTTTTCCCATTCCTACTTACCTCCGTTCTTAACCTTGTAGAATGCTTCGATAGCTGCCTTCTCGCGGCTCAGGCCCTTCTCCTCAAATGCAACTATCATATTCATCATCTTCTTGTAATCCTTTGGTATGATCTTCTTGAACTTTGGAAGATATCCCTCAAAGTTCTCAAGAATCCTCTTGCCTATCTCTGAATTTGTATAATTTACATGATCCATGATGAGCTGCTTCAGCTCGCTCACCTCGTACTTGTCTGTCACAGCCTCTATGGATATCATCTCTTTGTTAAGTCTCTTGTACAGATCGTTGCCCATATCAAGTACATATGCGATACCACCGCTCATTCCGGCTGCAAAGTTCTTGCCTGTTGTTCCAAGGACTACTACTTTACCACCTGTCATGTACTCACATCCGTGATCGCCAACACCTTCAACGACCGCCGTGGCACCAGAGTTACGAACTGCAAATCTCTCGCCGGCAACACCGTTGATGAATGCCTTACCACTTGTGGCACCGTACAGTGCAACGTTTCCTATGATGATGTTATCCTCATGCTTGTACTTAACTGAACGAGGCGGATAAACTATCAGCTTACCACCTGACAGACCCTTGCCGAAGTAATCGTTGCTGTCGCCCACCAGCTCAAGTGTAAGTCCCTTTGGAATAAATGCTCCAAAGCTCTGTCCGCCGGCGCCGTTGCATTTGACGATGTATGTGTCCTCATCAAGTGACTCGCCGTACTTCTTTGTGATCTCTGAACCGAATATCGTTCCAACAGATCTGTCTGTGTTGACCACATCAAGCTCAACGCTCTTCTTCTGTCCCTTCTCAAGTGCAGGTCCAAGCTTCTTCATGAGAATTCTCATATCTACTGTCTTCTCAAGCTGGAAGTCATAGACATTCTTCTCGTGATACTTTACCTTGTTCTGTGGCATATCTATATAAGGATTGTTAATTATCTTATCAAGGATGACATTTCTCTCATCTGCTCTGTCGCTGCTCATGAGGAGATCTGAACGTCCAACCAGCTCATCGACTGTTCTGACGCCGAGCTTGCTCATGTACTCTCGAAGCTCCTCTGCTATGAACAGCATGAAGTTCTTCACGTACTCAGGCTTACCTCTGAATCTCTTTCTGAGTTCTGGGTTCTGAGTTGCTATTCCGACAGGACATGTGTCAAGGTTACATACCCTCATCATGACACAACCCATTGTTACAAGCGGTGCTGTTGCAAATCCAAATTCCTCTGCACCTAGCATTGCAGCTATCGCAACGTCACGGCCTGTCATCAGCTTACCGTCTGCCTCAAGGATGACCTTATTTCTGAGATCATTCATGATAAGTGTCTGATGTGTCTCTGCAAGTCCAAGCTCCCAAGGGAGTCCTGCGTAATGGATGGAGTTGTTAGGTGCTGCTCCTGTTCCTCCGTCATAACCTGAGATCAGGATGACCTGTGCTCCGGCCTTTGCAACACCGGCCGCTACTGTACCTACACCAGCCTCAGACACAAGCTTTACTGATATTCTCGCATCACGGTTTGCATTCTTGCAGTCGTAGATGAGCTGTGCAAGATCCTCTATCGAATAGATATCGTGATGTGGTGGTGGAGAGATAAGGCTTACACCCGGTGTTGAAAGTCTTGTCTTTGCGATCCATGGATATACCTTTCCGCCAGGGAGATGTCCGCCCTCTCCAGGCTTTGCTCCCTGTGCCATCTTGATCTGTATCTCCTTGGCACTCACAAGGTATCTCGATGTAACGCCAAATCTTCCTGATGCTACCTGCTTGATGGCTGAGCATCTATTCTTGCCATCCTTGCCGATCGTAAGTCTCTCTATCGACTCGCCGCCCTCTCCTGAATTGGACTTACCGCCCAGCTCGTTCATGGCGATGGCCATACACTCATGTGCCTCCTGTGATATACTTCCGTAGCTCATGGCACCTGTCTTGAATCTCTTGACTATCTCACTTGCTGGTTCAACCTCATCGAGTGGAACCGGCTTATCAGCAAACTTGAAGTCCATGAGACCTCTAAGGTGGAATGGCTTCTGCTCATCGTGGAGCGCTGCTGTGTACTGCTTGAACAGCTTGTAATCGCCGCGCCTTGTTGCCTCCTGAAGAAGATGTATCGTGACAGGATTGTACAGATGCTCCTCCTTGCCGCTTCTGAACTTGTGTGCACCGATGCTTGTAAGGGCAAGGTTTGTGTTAAGTCCAAGCGGATCAAATGCTGATGAGTGAAGATCATCAACTGTCTTCTCAAGCTCCTTTATACCAGAACCGCCAACACGGCTTACTGTATTTGTAAAGTATCTGTCCACAACGTCCTTTGAAAGACCGATACACTCAAATATCTGTGATCCCATGTATGACTGGATCGTTGATACACCCATCTTGGATGCGATCTTTACTATTCCGTGGCATATTGCACTGTTGTAATCATCGACAGCCGCATTGAAATCCTTGTTCAGCAGATGCGAATCTACCATCTGCTTGATCGTCTCTATTGCCAGATATGGATTGACTGCACATGCACCATATCCGAGAAGTGTTGCAAAGTGGTGAACGTTTCTTGGATCAGCACTCTCAAGGATGATCGCAACCGCAGTTCTCTTCTTAGTTCTTACCAGGTGCTTCTGCATGGCTGATACTGCAAGGAGTGATGGTATTGCAACATGGTTCTCATCCACACCTCTGTCTGAGAGGATGAGGATATTTACACCGTCCCTGTAGAGCTTGTCGGCCTCGATAAACAGTCTGTCGAGAGCCTTCTCCATGGATGTATTCTTATAATAAAGAATAGGAAGTGTCGCAACCTTAAGGCCAGGAACATTCATATTCTTGATCTTCAAAAGATCCGTATTTGTCAGTATTGGATGGTTGATCTTCAGCACATGACAGTTCTCCGGCTTCTCCTCGAGGATGTTTCCGTCCTTTCCGAGATATACCGATGTGGATGTGACAACTTCCTCTCTGATCGCATCGATAGGTGGGTTTGTAACCTGTGCAAATAACTGCTTGAAGAAGTTGAACAGTGGCTTGTGGCTGTTCGAGAGAACTGCAAGTGGTGTATCAGTACCCATGGCACTGATTGCCTCTGCACCTTTCTCTGCCATAGGATATATGGTATTCTTGAAATCCTCGTAGGTATATCCAAATGCCTTCTGAAGTCTTGCTCTCTCCTCGTCTGTATACTCCTGAACTCTGATATTTGGAATCTTCAGATCAGCGAGATGTACAAGATTGCTGTCTACCCACTCTCCGTAAGGCTTTGCCAGCGCGTATTTCTCCTTGATTTCCTCATCAGATATAAGACGTCCATTCACTGTGTCGACAAGAAGCATCTTGCCAGGTCTGAGTCGGTCTTTCTTTACGATCTTGGATGGATCTACGTCCAGAACTCCGACCTCTGATGAAAGTACAAGGTAATCATCATCTGTGATATAGTATCTCGATGGTCTCAGTCCGTTTCTATCAAGAACTGCTCCCATGAGCTCACCGTCTGTAAATAATATAGAAGCAGGACCATCCCAAGGCTCCATCATGGTTGCATAGTACTGATAGAAATCCTTCTTCTCCTGACTCATGGCTCTGTCGTTCTCCCATGGTTCAGGGATCGTGATCATGACAGCCATAGGAAGCGGTATTCCATTCAGTACGAGGAACTCAAGACAATTGTCAAGTCTTGCTGAATCCGATCCATCCGGATCAAGAACAGGCATAACCTTGTACATCTCATCCTGCATGATGGTCGACTCCATAGTCTCCTCACGGGCGATCATCTTGTCCTCATTTCCTCTTATTGTATTGATCTCACCGTTGTGGCACAGATATCTGTATGGATGAGCTCTGAGCCATGATGGTGTTGTATTCGTTGAAAATCTTGAATGAACAAGTCCTATAGCTGACTCATAGTCTGGATCCTGAAGGTCGTTGTAGAACTTTCTGAGTTCACCGACAAGGAACATTCCTTTATATACTATAGTCTTGCTGGAAAGTGATGGAACATACGTGTCATCATTGCTCTCCTCAAATATTCGTCTGACGAAGTAGAGCTTTCTGTCGAAGTCCATACCGGCCTTCACTGTCTCAGGTCTTCTGATGAATGCCTGCATGATGCATGGCATGACATCTATTGCCTTCTTGCCAAGGATTCCAGGTGTTGTAGGAACCTCTCTCCAGCAAATGAACTCCAGTCCTTCCTTCTCCACTATGACCTCAAACATTTTCATAGCCTGCTTGCGCGCCAGCTCCTTCTGTGGAAAGAAGAACATTCCTATTCCATAATCGCCTTCCTTTCCAAGGTCATATCCAAGCTCTGCTAAAGCCTTGGTGAAGAACTTATGTGATATCTGAAGGAGTATACCTACACCGTCTCCGGTCTTGCCCTCTGCGTCCTTTCCTGCTCTGTGCTCAAGATTCTCAACAATCTTGAGTGCATTGTTCACTGTGTCATGTGTCTTTATACCCTTGATATTGACAACGGCACCGATACCACAGTTATCGTGCTCAAAGCTTGGGTCGTATAATCCGGTATTCTCCGCTCTCTTATTCTCAATCATGTTCTGTTCCGTCCTTTCCATGTTTTTGTCATTCACAACGATATTTTGATTTTAACTTTTGTTTCTCAAGTAAATATTGTTATTTTTGTATTTTTCTCAAGTCATTTATCGTTTTTGATATATTACTACCATTTACACTGTTTGTAAACAACTTTTTTCAATAAATTATCTGACAGTTTTCGATTAAAAAACAATGCTCTGTAATGTATATACAATTCTTTATGTTGTAGCCTTTCTTTAAGCATCGGATGTCTCATATCTCAATGTCTCTGATGCATAAAAAAAGGAAGCCCCATATCTGAAGCTTCCTTGCTTAATTATTATGTTTAGTTTTTTATTCCTCGACGATCATTCCCTTTGGAGGAGTTGTTATCGTCCTAAGATCTCCATCCTCGTCGCTTCCGTCTGATATTCCATCACCCGGAGCCTCCGTCGTCACCTTGACCTTCTGTGACTTAACACCTGATATGCTCTCTATATTGCTGCTTATCTGCTTTACTGTGCCTGATATGACGTATTTGTCAGCACCATACAGATATTCATGTAATGCCTCCACATTGGATGCCATATCAGCAGCCACAAGGCAGTTACCCTTGTCCGAGAGTTCCTTTGCCTCATATGCAAATGGGAATCCTGCGGTATCTACAACCTTATATCCAGCCACATTCTTGACAAGAGCATGTATATCGTCCTTGTTAAGACTTGTTGATATACATTTAAATGAAACATCAACAAATGAATCAAGTGAACCTGTGTCTGCGCTGAGCAGCTTGTCTATAACCTTCATGAGGACTATTCTCTGTCTCTCGGTTCTTGTTATATCTCCCTGGCCAGTGGATCGTATTCTTGAATATGCAACTGCCTGCTGTCCATCAAGAGTATACTCTCCTGCCTCAGTTATTCCTGATGAATATTTGCCTGACAGGCTTATCTGCTCTGCAAGGTTCTTATTGAAGTTGTTCACCTCTTCATCAATGACCTTGACATCAACGCCTCCAACAGCATCGATTATACTTGCCATTGCACTGAAATCAACTGCCACATAATCTGTGATATTCAGGTCGAGATTGGTATTCAGTGTGTTGATGGCTGTAACCGCACCGCCGAGCTGGTATGCGTAATTCACCTTCTGTGTGGTATCCATGGAACCGCTTGCTATCTCCATCAGAGTATCTCTGTATACAGATACAAGCTTGATCTCCTTGGTGCTCTCATTGATGCTCACTATCATTATACTGTCACTGTTAGTTCCTGAATTCATATTCGAATCTCTGGAATCCACTCCGTAGAGTGCAATGGCACGATATCCCTTGGTCGCATCCTTGACACCGTCATTGACAAGTATCTGATCTGCACTTATCTCATTGATATCCATCTCATTGTACTTCATTCTGGCATAATTCTTGACATATATTATACATATGAGTATAAACAGTGCAAGCAGGACAAAGAACGCTATCGCCCACACTCTTGTACTGATGTTAAGCTTCTTTCTCTCCGGATTGACAACCTTTGGATCAGCCTCATCGAGAAGGTTCTCCCTGAAGAACTTTTCGCTGTCTGACTCCTCGTCCTCCTCAGGCTCTTCCTCATCATCCTCAAGCTCCACTTCATCGAAGCCCAATGCTTTGCCTATGTCTCCAAGTCCCAGATCAGCCGTATCTGATTCCGAATAACTGAGCTTATCCTCATCAATATCCTTCTCCATACGCTCAAGCTCATCCATGTCCAGCATGTCATCTGTTCTTCGGGATGATACTGTCGAATCCTCTTCCACAGGCTCTGCCTCTGCAGCTTCCTCGACCTCATCGTCAAGGACAGGCTCCGTATTCTTCTCCAGAATATCTGCCGGCTCAGTCTTCTGTTCATGCTCTTCTACTGGCTGTGTGGCAGTTTCTACAACTTCCGCATCACTCTCCTGCGGCTCAGTGATCTTGTTATCTTCCTCAACAGGCTCTTCCTTTTTCTCAGCTTCTTTCATCTGCTGGCGGCGCTCAAGCTCCTGCTGAACCTTAAGCTTTCTTGCCTCTTCGCGGGCATTCTGCTCTCTCTCGAGCTCCAGCCTCTCAACCTCAGCCTTTGCCTTTGCAACATTTCTCTGGGTGCGTTCCCACGCCTCACGTCTAAGCTCCTCATGTCTTGTCTGCACATCTGTCTCAATATTGTCAACTTCTCTGAGCAGATTGTCCACAGATGAGCTTCCTGTGCTCTGTATACTCCTGCGTGGTCTCTGGGCAGCTTTTGAAGGTCTCTGCACGGTACTCTTATTGCTCTGTGTCCTCGGTACAGTGCCCTGTGTCCTCTTCACCGGACCTCTGTCCACAGCTCTGTCTGCTACAGGCTGTCCGGTCTGTCTCTGCTTTGCCCGGGCCTCACTCTTCACTCTTCTTGCCCTGCTGTCCTCGTGATAATACTCGTCATAATTCTCTTCCGGCTTCACAGGTCTGGAAATATTCTTCTGAGTCTTCTTCTCCGGCTTCTTTTCCGGTCTCTTATCAGCCTTTCTCTCCGGCTCAGGATCACGCCTTTTTTCTTTCTTCTTTTTATCCCCGAACAACAATGATCCTATCAACCCACCATCATCAAGATAATCATCATCGTCATCCAGCCAATCCATGTCCTCATCGTACCTGGATCTCATTCCATTTTTCTTCTTATTATCCATTGGAACTCCTTTTTCAAATATCTAAAAATGTCGTTACCTCGATTTATAATACATTATATTTTTTCCTTTTACAACATGTATTATATCTTAATTAGTATAAACACCTTCATATTAACACTATTTTATTTGACACATGATGTATAAAAAAGTATACTCGTATTAATAATGTCTAAATATCAATGCTTATTTTTTAAGGAGCAGGAAATGGATACTAACAATATTACTTTGTCGGTGGTTATGCCCGCCTACAATGAAGAACAGCACATCAAAGATAATCTTCTTGAGACTAGCCGAATACTCAGCCGTTTTCTTCATCATTATGAGATAATCGCTGTGAATGACGGCAGCAAGGACTCCACAGGCAAACTTATTGCCGAGGCAGCCGAAATGGATTCTCATATTGTAGATACAGGATATGATGTCAATCAGGGAAAGGGACATGCTATCACAACCGGAATTGCCAAAGCTTCCGGCAAATATATAGCATTCCTTGATTCAGACCTTGAACTGAGTCCATCTCTTCTCAAGCCATTTATGAAGCAGATGAGGGACACCGGTTCTGACATAGTCATAGGATCAAAGCTTCACCCTGAATCCAAGCTTGATTATCCTCCTATTAGAAGAGTCATGAGCTACAGCTATTATATTATGCTCAAAATGCTGTTTCATCTTGGTATCCATGACACCCAGACCGGTATAAAGCTTTTCAAAGCAGAAGTCATAAAGCCGATTGCCGAGAACCTTTCCATATCGGGCTATGCTTTTGATATTGAAATCCTTGTGGCTGCACACAGACAGGGATATTCGATATCCGAAGCTCCTATCGTCCTGAATTACAGCAGGGACGATGCATCAGATGGAAGAAGGATCAAGGTCAAGGACATTTGGAAGGTATTCACAGACACTATTGAGATCAAGAAGAAATATCATTAATTTAGGGATTATACACGGATAGAGAAAATAAATACAAACTACACATTTATTAAGGAGATTTTTATGAATTACGAAAACGCTTACAAGCTTCTCGAAGAAAAAGGACAGCTACACTTATTAAAGTATTATGATACTCTCAGCGAGGCTGAACAGGCAGCACTCCTGAACCAGATCAGTGAAATTGATTTCTCACTTATCGATATGATCGGACACAATTCATCAGGAAGTGATTCTGATATCGCTCCCGTTGCAGCTCTCCAGATGGACAGCATTGCAGAAAAATATGATATATACAAGAACGCAGGCCTTGAAGCCATCAAAGCTGGCGATCTGGCACTGGTCCTCCTGGCAGGTGGTCAGGGCACCCGTCTTGGATTCTCCGGTCCTAAGGGAACCTTCAACGTCGGTGTCACCAAGGATATGTTTATATTCCAGCTTCTCATCGAGCACACCCTCGATATTGTGAAGATGGCAGATACCTGGATCCATTTCTTCATCATGACCAATGAGAAGAACCACGATGACACAACATCATTCTTCAAAGAGCATGACTACTTCGGTTACAATCCTGAATATGTTCATTTCTTTAAACAGGAAATGGTTCCTTCAGTGGACTTCAACGGCAAGATATATCTCGAGGAGAAGGGAAAGGTTGCCATGTCTCCTAACGGCAACGGTGGATGGTTCTCATCCCTCTGCAAGGCCGGCCACCTCGACAAGCTCACGAAATACGGAATCAAGTATATAAATGTATTCTCAGTTGACAATGTACTTCAGAGAATTGCAGACCCAGTATTCCTCGGAGCAGTTCTCACAGAGGGCTTCCTCTCCGGCGGAAAGGTTGTCAAAAAAGCATACCCTGACGAGAAGGTTGGCGTCCTGTGTACTAACCACGGAAAGCCATATATCGTCGAGTATTATGAACTCACAGATGCCATGCGTGATGAGCGCGATGCCAACGGCGATTACGCTTACAACTATGGAGTTACATTAAACTATATCTTCCCGGTTGACAGACTGATGAAGATCATGAATGAAAGTATGCCTCTCCACATCGTCAAGAAGGCTATCCCTTATGTCGGTGAGGATGGAGAGATCGTCAAGCCATCAGAGCCAAACGGCTACAAATTTGAGACACTGGCTCTCGATATGATCGCTTATATGGGAACATGTCTTCCATTTGAGGTCGACAGAGAGAAGGAATTTGCTCCTATAAAGAATGCTACAGGAAATGATTCTATAGACTCAGCCAGAGAGCTCCTCAAAAAGAACGGCTACACACTTTAATCCATGAATATATAACAAAATAACAGGTCGATGGTATATGCCATCGACCTGTTATTTTTATTCTGCCTCATTCTTCTGCTGTTTTTCTTTTTCTCTTCGGAATATCTCATCTATCGCTTCCCTGACAAGCTCTGACATAGATACCTGTCGCACCGCCGCACATTCACTGAGCTTCCGATGAGTATCTGTATCTATCCTAAGTCTCAGGATCGTATCTTTTCTCTTTTCCGTCGGCCTTCCCGGGCCTCTCTTCTTATTGCCATCCGTCATTTCTTTTCTCCGCCATATAATTTATTCCTATCAGAACAGATATTTTACAACACCATTTACCGCATAACACATGAAGTAAAAGCAGCTTCTTATAACTCCATATCCAACTTTTCTGTATACGGCAAATGTCTTTTTTGCAGACGACAGTTTTGAACCAGACTTACTGTTTCTCATCTGCCTGTATAATAGCAACGGCTCATTTATCGCAACCGAGCTTCCGTATTCCTTCAGTATCTGCAACCAGCAAATATAATCCTCATGGATATCGTCGTTGCCCATCGGATATCTGAGTGCAACCTGTCTGTCCATCACAACCGATGAACAATTGATCACATTTCCTCTGAGCAGCATCTTATAGGTGACCTTTTCAGGAACTCCGATCACTTTTCCCGTTCTGGATCCGTCTTCGTTCACAAGCTCCCTGGCCGTAGAACACAGAACCGCACCTGTCTGCTCCATAAGCTTCAACTGTTTAGCCAGTTTATCAGGCTGCCACTGATCATCCGAATCTATAAATGCAACGTATCTGCAAGTTGCAGCCGCAACCCCGCGGTTACGCGAAACTGCAACTCCCATATTTTTTTCATTTCTGATGATATTCACACGGTCATCTTCCGCGTATCCATCAAGTGCTCCTGTCAGATCATCCGTCGAACAGTCATCAACTATTATGACCTCCACAGGAATCCCCTGCTTCATAACTGAATCCACCGCAGAATAAATGGTTCTGCTGCTGTTATACGCCGGAATTATCACCGATACTTTTTCTCCAGTCATCATACACACCTACATCGATATATATCGCTTATTATTTATCTGTTTTCTGCACAGTCTTTCCGAGGTCATAGAATGCATCCTCAGACTCATCAAGCCCTTCCGGCTTCACATTTACAGGTGAAGGTATCTGTACCTTCTCGCCATCCCTGAGTGCCGTGGTCATATTTGATGCGATTCCCTCTGATGTCTCCTTCTGGAACATGATCTTTACCGTCAGGAGCATCAGCTTGAGATCAAGCCATATTGAATACTGCTCATAATAGGTAAGATCCAGCTTAACCTTATCTCTAGGGGTTGTGTTGTATTTGCCGTAAACCTGTGCATATCCCGTAAGTCCGGCCTTCATCTTGAGTCTGTAGTCAAACTCAGGGAATGTCTTTTTATAAAGCTCGGCGATCTCCGGTCTCTCAGGTCTCGGTCCGACAAGTGACATATCACCCTTGAGTACGTTGAAAAGCTGTGGCAGTTCATCAAGATGCAGCTTTCTGAGCCATTTTCCCACAGGGGTTATTCTGTCATCATCCTTCTTTGCAAGCTGTGCTCCACCTGCCTCGGAGTCCATCTTCATACTTCTGAACTTGATGATCTTGAACACCTTGCCATTCAGTGTCAGTCTGTCCTGCTTGTAGAATACCGGTCCTCTGTCATACAGCCATATCGCAAGTGCTGATATGAGCATAAATGGTGAAGCTATGACAAGCAGTATAAATCCACATATAACATCCATGATCCTCTTAATGATCATATCGTCACCGGTAAGTCCCTGATTTCGTGATAAGAGGATAGGCGTATCGAACAAATGAATAGGCTCAGCTCCTAATATGATTATGTCGGAAAGCTTTGGCACAACATACGATCTGATGGAGTGTTCAAAACAATACTTCACAAGCTCATTTCTTATATAAGCCTTTGTCTCGCAAATGATTACTCCATCGTACTGGAGTATCTTCTCCTTGATCGCCTGCTCGCCCTCGCTGACATGTATTCTGTCTTCTATTACATACTTGTCCTTACGGGCATTGATCTTGTCTATGAACTCTATCGGAGTCTTATATCCATATACCAGCAGCAGATGCCTTGGCGGATACATCTTCGCATACAAAAATCTACACGCAAATATCCAAATCAATATCACTATCGTTTCAAGCCCGGTTACCTTTAACAATGGTACCGGATTTACATAGTCACGACAGATTATACAGAGCTGCAGGTAACCAACTACATTGGCACACACGAGAGCCAGCAGCTGTGAGTAAACTATATCAAGCAGTCTGAAGAATCCGACTCTGTAACCACCATAAAGCTTGGTGAAAAGTATGATGATTATTCCATACATTCCGATAACTGCCCAGTTTCCTCTTCTCCAGAACGGAAGCGTAAGCGTTACCTCATAGTCCCGGTACCACATGAGTCCAAACAGCACCAGCTCCACAGCGATGAGTACACAGGCCTCACCCACTGTTATGAGACGTTTGTATCTGTCCCTCTTTCTAACTCTTCTGTTTTCTTCCATATTTATAGCATCTCCCTAAGCATCTTGTTGACAGATCCAGGATCTGCTTTACCCTTCATAGCTTTCATAACCTGTCCGACAAGTGCTCCGAGAGCCTTCTCCTTGCCGCCTCTGTAATCATCAACAGCCTTTGGATTGTTATCTATGGCTACCTGACACGCCTCCTTAAGTGCATTGTCATCCTGAACAGTTGCAAGTCCGTTATCCTTGACATACTTCTCAGGATCTATATTATCTGCAAATATCTTTTCGAACACTTCCTTTGCAACACCGCCATTGATAACCCTGTCATCAACAAGCTTGATGAGCTTCGCAAGATTCTCCGCTGAAAACTTCAGGTCTTCCGCATCAACACTGTTCTCCTTCATCAGTCTCATGGTCTCTCCCATGATCCAGTTGGAAACCTTCTTTGCAGGTGCTCCCAGTGCAATCGCGTCCTCAAACAGATCTGCCAGCTTCTTGGAGGCCGTGATGATGTCTATATCATAGTCAGGAATCGCATATTCCTCTTTGTATCTTATCTTCTTCTCGTCTCTGAACTCAGGCTGTGCATCCCTTACCTGCTGGAGCCACTCATCGCTGATGTGGATAGGTACAAGGTCAGGATCAGGGAAATATCTGTAATCCTGTGCATCCTCCTTGGATCTCATAGGATATGAATACTCCTTAGTATCATCCCATCTTCTTGTCTCCTGGACAACATTTTCACCAGACTCGATGAGATCGATCTGTCTCTCTCTCTCATTCTCTATGGCTCTGGCAATGGCCTTGAATGAGTTCAGGTTCTTGGTCTCTGTACGTGTGCCAAACTCCTCTGAGCCAACCTCTCTGATCGAAAGATTGACATCAGCACGCATGGATCCCTCATTCAGCTTACAGTCTGAAGCTCCGAGATACTGTATCGTCTCTCTGAGCTTTTCAAGATATGCTATTACATCCTCCGCAGATCTCATGTCAGGCTCAGATACTATCTCTATAAGAGGCACACCTGAACGGTTGAAATCCACAAGTGAGCTGTCTGTATATGGATCATGGACAAGCTTACCTGCATCCTCCTCCATATGTATCTCATGGATCCTCACATATTTCTTAACTCCGTCAACCTCTATCTCAACCTTACCGTCCCTGCATATTGGATAGTAGAGCTGTGATATCTGGTAGTTCTGTGGGTTGTCAGGATAGAAATAGTTCTTTCTGTCAAACTTACAGTTCTGTGTGATCGTACAGTTTGTTGCAAGACCAACCGCAATCGCTTTATTCACAACCTCTTTGTTAAGTACCGGAAGTGAGCCCGGCATTCCTGTACATACAGGACATGTATGTGTATTAGGAGCTCCTCCAAATGCTGTGCTACAGCCGCAGAATATCTTTGTCTTGGTCGCAAGCTCTACATGGACCTCAAGTCCGATGACTGTCTCATATGTCTTTGCCATCTCTTACAGCCCCCTTTCTGAAACCTGTGCAGGTCTCTTGTACTCTCTAGTCTGCTCAAATGCATATGCAGCTCTGATTATGGTCTTCTCGTTAAATGCATCTCCAACCATCTGCACACCTATAGGCATTCCATCCTTATCAGTTCCACATGGAAGTGATATTCCCGGAAGTCCTGCAAGATTTACAGGGACTGTGTACACATCTCCCAGATACATCTTGATAGGATCTGAGAGTGACTCTCCCATCTTCAGTGCTGTTGTAGGTGCAACAGGTCCGAGAATGATATCATACTTCTCAAACGCCTTGTCATACGCCTGTTTGATGAGAGCCTTTGCCTTGAGGGCCTTTACATAATATGCATCGTAATAACCTGAACTCAGCACAAATGAACCGAGCATGATTCTTCTCTTGACCTCAGGGCCAAATCCTTCTGAACGGCTCTTCTTGTACATGTTGTGAAGATCTGTGTACTCTGGTGTTCTGTAACCATATTTTACACCGTCGAATCTCTCAAGGTTAGAACTTGCCTCCGCCGATGCAATGATATAGTAAGCAGGAATAGCATACTCAACCATTCCAAGATCAAACTCCTCAACAATAGCTCCCTTTGCCTTCAAAGTCTCAGCTACTCCATACACGGCTTCCTTTATCTCAGGCTCAAGTCCCTCTGTGAAATAGTCTCTTGGAAGACCGATCTTAAGGCCTTTCACATCATCCACAAGTGCGCTTGTAAAATCATTGTCATCTCTGTTAACTGATGTTGAATCCTTCTTGTCATACTGTGATATGATCTCAAGGATCGTCGCACAGTCCTCTACATTCTTCGCAAGTGGTCCGATCTGGTCAAGTGATGAACCGTATGCTATAAGTCCGTATCTTGACACTCTTCCATAGGTTGGCTTGATTCCGGTAACACCGCAGAATGAAGCCGGCTGTCTGATGGATCCACCGGTATCTGAACCGAGGGCACATGGCACCTCCTCACCGGCAACTGCTGCCGCTGATCCACCTGATGAACCACCTGGAACTCTATTTGTATCCCATGGATTTCTTGTCTCACCAAAATATGATGTCTCGGTTGTACTTCCCATGGCAAACTCATCCATGTTGGTATGTCCTACTATAACCGCTCCTGCTTCCTTGAGCTTCACAACGGCCTCAGCAGTATATGTTGGAACAAAATTTGACAGAATCTTGGATGAACAGCTTGTCTGCACACCCTCCTGGCACATATTGTCCTTTATTGCTATCGGCACTCCTGCAAGAGGACCATTGAGCTCTCCCGCATCTATCTTCTTCTGCACTTCCTCCGCCTGGGCAAGTGCTCCTTCACGATCAACCGTGACAAAACTATTATAATCTTTCTCGCACGCCTCGATGCTGTCAAGACAGGCCTGTGTCGCTTCAACTACGCTCACCTGTCCATCTTTAATAGCTTTTCCCAGCTCTACAGCCGTCATACCCATTAAATTCACTTCAGCCTACCTCCTAGTCAAATGTCTTTGGCACCTTGTAGCAGCCATCCTTCTGCTCTGGCGCATTCTTCAGCATGTTCTCTCTGTCGTCTCCATTTACAACAACATCCTCACGGAACACATTGTTGTATGGGAATGTATGGCTCATAGCCTCCACACCGTCTGTATTAAGTTCATTCAGTTTGCTGACATAATCAAGCATGTCTGACATATCCTTCTTTGCCTGCTCCTTCTCCTCCGGGGAGAGCTCAAGCTTTGCAAGGATTCCAACATAATCAATTGTTTCATCAGTTATCGTCATGTTCTTGTTCTCCTATCTTTAATGAGCAAAAATAAAGAATGTGCCTTCTTATTATTCTGTGTCAAATAATGTAAACACATTCTCCCGCCATGGTATTTTGTACCACAAAATTCCTCTAAAATATATCACATCCTGGGATATTATGCAAGACTATGGGCATTTTTACCTGTATTACGCAAAACACCGCCATGTAAAACGCTGCATACATGGCGGTGCTGTAGCCCAGCTCTATGTCCTATTTCAATAGAATATGTCTACTTTCTTATTTTTTTATATATTAATATCCCTGCACTTCCCATAAGAGCCAGAATAACCACAACTGCCGTTTCTTTTACAGGCAGCCGATCACCTGTATCTGGATGTCTGCCCGGAGGCGTGTTACGTGTTGTTGTCATGGTGTTTGTTGTTCCTGTTGTACTCCATGTAGTACGTTCCGTGGTCGACTCTGTAGTTGTACCCGTCGTAGTTTCTGTTGAGGTATCCTCTGTTGTTGTTCCTGTTGTTGATTCTGTTGTCGTGTCTTCCGTTGTGGTATCTTCTGTTGTGGTATCTTCTGTTGTGGTATCTTCTGTTGTCGTGTCCTCTGTCGTCGTGTCTTCTGTTGTGGTATCTTCCGTTGTCGTATCCTTTGTCGTTGTGTCTTCCGTGGTTGTGTCTTCGGTTGTCGTGCCCTCCATTGTCGTATCTTCGGTTGTCGTATCTTCGGTCGTCGTACCCTCTGTCGTTGGCTCTTCATCCAGGAAATCATTTCCCGGTACTCTGTGGAACTCTCCTCCGTTTGAGAATACTTCACTCACCACACAACCATCCCAGTTGTGTCCGAGATTTACCGCTGCCTCTGGAGCTATCACTGTTCCAAATCCCCTGCCCGCAAATGTTATGCTTCCGCCAAATTGTCCATCTGCTGCCGAGCTGTCATAGAAGTTAAAATACATTCTGTTGTAGGCATTATAAAAATTACCATTATCGTTTGCCTTTGCATCGCTCTTGCTTCCAAGTATCAGATCGCCCAGAACAGCATCCTGGATACCTGCCAGATCAATATTCATGAGCAGCACCGTATCATCACCATAATCCGGGAACTCAAAATATATCGGATTTGTGCCCGCGGCGAGCTGACTGTAATCCATGGATACCACATGCAGTCCGCTACCATTTACTGACACACTTCTATCGTTCATATCACCTGTTATATCAACATCCACAGTACCCTCTGTGTCTGCATAAGTCCTAAGTTTCTGACTATAGTCAATAAACTTTCTCTGTATATCAGCCATATCTGCATATTTAGAATATTCACCATCCTCTGCAATCTCCGCATCGGTTCTGACATTTGCCGGACTGTCAAGCTTTGTCTCGGAGCCATCATTCATACGGATATATATTTCACCGCCATCTGCTCTCCTGACTTCCGATCCTGTATAAAGCATATCAGTTCCTGCATCCGACACACAGCCACACATCCGTTCAGCATTTTCAAAGTAGAATTCCTCATATACTCCATACGAATTTCTGAGTCCCGAGTTTGAATTTGCACTGAGTGTCCTTGTGATAAAGTTACTGTGAAGATGTGTCTGTGCATACAGTGTGTCAAAACATATCACACCAAAGTCCCCCATTAGCTCCGTTGCAGAGCTGCTTTGCAGCATATAACTGCCATCGTCCGCCTTTGCAAGTGCTCCTATAGTCCCCGCCGTCACGCAAAGCACAAAAACCATCGCCACTGCAACTGCTATGAGCTGCATAGTCTGAAAGCACATCCCATTATCATGGTTACCTCTCATTCAATGTCCGCCTTAACTATTTCGTCTCAAATACATAGTATTCAACAGACTTCCCGCATATTCGTTATAATAAAAAAATCCCCGAACAGATTCGACATAATTTTCACTATGTCTTATCCATCCGGGGATGAGCCAGGCAGGTCAGAATGGTCTCTCAGGATCAACCATATGCCTTATATTCCTATCCACATATATCGATGTCTCCACGGACCAGTCATACGCCGGTCTGTCATGAAATGGTCCCACATAAGCATATACCGCAATCTGTCCTGACAGTTCAGCCACCAGATACGGATATCTCTCAATATCTGAATTTTTATCCTTACCAGGCTTTGACTGCTTTGTCACTTTTGCCCGCCTCCGTGTTCTTAAGTCTTTACTCTATGATACTCACTATCTCCTCAGAGTCAGCCTTGACTTTATATGTCTCACCTATGTCAAGTTTGTCATATATAGACTTTTCAACTTTATATGTCTTTTCCTTATCCTTCACTTCACATGTGACTTCATATTCAACTGATTTTTTCCTTAGCCTCTCCTTGTCTGTGAGCTGGGGATCTGGGTATTCCGGTGTCTTTCCACCGCCCTCGGCGGTCTCCGTCCTGTCGTACTTCCACCGCCATATTGTATAATAATACTTCGTCCTGTATATAGGCTTATCTCTATACACCGGAACAGACCTCGTTCTCGTCACATATCCATAATCGTCCACATCATTTGCAACTTCAGAGAAGGTTCCATCTCCATTGTCCTCATAGCTGTACTCCACATGGGAACCTATCACCTCATATGAATCATAGGTCTCCTCACGCTCACCAACATATTCCTGTTCAGTATGGTGCACCTCTTGTTTCGTGGTCTTTAGCGTGGCACCCTCGGGGAGTTCCCAGTCGTCTTCATCACACAGAATATATTTCTCCACATCAACACTGGTCTTCCATGTCATATCCCTGACTGTGACTGTCCTCTTCTTTGGCATGGCTATGATCGCCGTAAGTCCGATTATAGCCGCTATCACAAGCATGCCGATCAGCACTATCTTCCATGCTCCAAATGAATGTCCTCTTTTCCGATTGCCCTGCCCGCCTTTTTGTCCGTCGGCAGCCGTTCCTGTACCTGATGCATTCCTGGCATTCCTTGCGTCCTGCTCTTTCCTGACGTCAAAATACCCCTTATCCTTCGCACCTCGTTCAGCACCGCAGCTGCTGCACCGTGTGTTAAGAGCTGAATTGTAATTGCCACAATGATCACATAACCAGTCGGCACCTTTTCCCTTTGTCTGACTCTCCTCCGCGGACAAATACCGCACTCCATCCATATAGAACTTAACTTCCTGTCCCCTCGGCTTTCCGCAGGACGGACACTCACGCTTCGTTCCTTCTATATGTTTCGTACTACAATATGGGCAGTCTCAATACCCCATTACAAGTTTTCCCATACGCAATATCCTCCCCATATATACTACAGATAACTTACCTGCGCAGCAACATCGTAATCATGTGGTGTCTTGTTGTCAGTCTTGTGTCCAACGGCAAGAGCTATCTGGAATGAATATCCCTTCGGTATTGCAAGTGCCTTGTCAAAATATGCTTTCTTCTCCCCGTGAAGTGCATCATACACGCAACCGATTATCAGATTTCCGAGCCCCATGCTCTCTGCCGCTATAGCCATATTCTGAACTGCAATTCCTGAATCCACCTTGCTCCACTTGAAGTCATCCTCAGCGCTTAAGAATATGAGCACCGGAGCCTCATAATAGAAATTGTGAGGCTGCTTATCCTGTCCGCGAAGTGCACGCTTCTCTGCATCAAGCTCTTCCAGAATTGGAGCATCACCCTTAACAACTGTAAAATGTATCTCTTTCTTATTCATACCTGTAGGTCCCTGAAGCCCAGCCTCGATGACCTTCTCAAGCTGCTCCTTCATAACCTCTTCATCACTGTATGCTCTCGCTGAGCTTCTCTTTTTTATTACCTCTAATACCTGATTATCCATTGTCTTTTACCTCCTATTCTGTCATTCCTATACCGTTATCTCTATCTGATTATCCTCTATGCAGACCACACAGCTCTCATAGTATCCATCGCCTGTCGTCCGCGGTCCACTTGTCACCTCATAGCCATCCTCCGCAAGCTGTCTGGTAAGCTCATCAACTTTTTCTTTGCTTCCCACACTGAATGCTATATGTATCAATCCGGTTCTGTTAAGTGTCTTTTCAGAATCATCCATTCCCTGCCTGTTCATTATCTCAAGCCTTGCACCATCATCAAATGTGAGAAAATATGAACGGAAGTCCGTCGTTTTATTATGATATCCCTCATTTGCTGATGCTCCCAGATATTTCTCAAAAAAATTCTTCGCAGCTTTAAGATCATTCACATACATCGCAACATGCTCAATTCTCATAAATGCAACTCCTCATTATCTTATACGCTACACTCAGATAGACAAACTACTATATGCATGCTGCTATAGGCATGCTATATAAGCTATTTTAACCCAATGCCACATTTTACACAATGGCATAAAAATATCACCTTTATCCATTTGTATGAATAAAGGTGATATCCCGTTAAAAGCAACGTCTGTAATCAGCCCGTTACACAATTTCATTCTTAGAGCATACCCTCAAGTGTCTCTCTGATAGCCTTGATAAAGTTCTCACTGTTGAGGACTGTTGGGTTCTCGAGAGTTGTGATGAGAGCCAGATCCTTTGTCATCTTGCCATCTTCTATAGTCTTGATGGTTGCAGCCTCGAGCTTGTCTGCAAAATCCTGAAGTGCCTGGATTCCATCAAGCTCTCCACGCTTTCTGAGTGCTCCTGACCATGCGAAGATAGTTGCAACTGAGTTGGTTGATGTCTCCTCACCGGCAAGGTGCTTGTAGTAATGTCTCATAACTGTTCCGTGTGCTGCCTCGTACTCATACTTTCCATCAGGGGATACGAGAACTGATGTCATCATGGCAAGTGAACCAAATGCTGATGAGATCATATCACTCATTACATCTCCATCATAATTCTTACATGCCCAGATGTAACCGCCTTCACTCTTCATAACACGGGCAACCGCATCATCTATAAGTGTGTAGAAGTACTCAATACCTGCTGCATCGAACTGCTCCTTATACTCTGCATCGAATATCTCCTGGAAGATATCCTTGAATGTATGGTCATACTTCTTTGATATGGTATCCTTTGTGGCAAACCACAATGTCTGCTTGGTATCAAGCGCATACTTGAAACAGCTTCTTGCAAAGCTCTCAATAGACTTGTCCACGTTGTGCTGTCCCTGAAGAACACCAGGGCCATCAAACTTATGTATAGTCTCCTTTATAACCTGTCCGTCATCGCCTGTGAATACAAGCTCTGCAGTTCCAGGACCTGGAACATCTATCTCTACGCTCTTGTATACATCACCATATGCATGTCTTGCGATGGTGATAGGCTTCTTCCAGTTCTTAACACATGGCTCGATTCCCTTTACTACGATAGGTGCTCTGAACACTGTACCATCAAGGATCGCTCTGATGGTTCCGTTAGGGCTCTTCCACATCTCCTTGAGATTGTACTCCTTAACTCTTGCCGCATTAGGTGTGATAGTAGCACACTTTACAGCTACGCCATACTTCTGTGTTGCGTATGCTGAGTCAAATGTTACCTTGTCATCTGTCTCATTTCTATGTACAAGTCCAAGGTCATAGTACTCTGACTTGAGATCGATAAATGGATAAATAAGCTCATCCTTTATATACTGCCAGAGAATTCTGGTCATCTCATCTCCATCCATCTCTACAAGTGGTGTGGTCATCTGAATCTTTTCCATGTTTTATGTCCTCCATCTTTGTGTTTTCTAAGTTTTGTTATATACTCACTGCCGATTATAAACTATAAGGGGCTATATTTCTAGTTTTTTTGAATTATACATACCAATTATTAATTTTCTTAAGCCCTATAACCATATTCTTGATCAGCTATTTTTTTCAGCCTTACACATATCCATATATTCCTCTCACGGATACTTCCCCGGATATTATATCGTGAACCTCGCCATCGGCATCCCTCACCAGAAGTCCTCCATCCTTTGAAAGTCCAAGCGCCGTGTACTCTGTCTTTTTATCCCCCTCTATTACATACACCTGCTTATCCCTGTTCACAAGATAACTGTTGTACTCATCAACAAGGAATCCCAGGTCCTTATTCTTTATAAATTCGTCATATAGCTTTTCAAATTCATTTGACACCTGTGCAATGAACCATGATCTGTCACAGCCCTTGCCATTTTCCAGCAGTATTGATGTGGCCTTGTCTGCTATGTCCTCAGGGAAGCTTCGGTTATACACGTTTATGCCTATTCCCACAACAACATAGCTTATGTCAGTTCCCTCGGAACTCATCTCTGTGAGGATTCCGACCATTTTTTTTCCATCAGACAACACATCATTCGGCCATTTAATCTGAGGCTTTACTCCATCCACCTTGCTGAACGCTCTGGCAAGTGCCACCGCCGACACCAGAGTTATCCTTGACACACAGGAAATATCTATGTCCGGCTTGAGCAGATACGACATGGATATTGTCGTGCCCTTATCAGAATTCCAACTGTGGCCTCTTCGTCCCTTTCCTGCAGTCTGCTCATTTGCCACGAACAGAGCTCCGTGAACACAGTCAGTTTCCCCGACTATCTTGGCACGGGTGTTCGTTGAATCCGTCTCATCATAATAGTAAAGCTTTCTGGCAAATGTTCTGGTCTCAAGATACTTTGAGATCTTCTCCTCAGACATTACATCAGGCTCACTCACCAATCTGTATCCCTTGTTGTTCACGCCCTCGATCACATAACCTTCATTCTTGAGTGCCTGTATGTTCTTCCACACCGCTGTTCTGGATACCCCCAACAGCTCACAGAGCTCCTGTCCTGACACATATCCATCACTGTTCTGCAGCTTTTCAAGTATTTTATTCTTCATCAGTTCTTACCTTCTCTCTCAGGATATCGTATACCGCCTCACATTTGCCTTTTGCTCCGGCAAATGGAACTATGTAACTCTCCCTGCCTCTGTCAAACTTAATTATATAATACTTCAATTCAGGATCAGGCTCTATCATGATATACCCTGTAATAGTCTCATACGGTATCACCTTACTGCCTCTCTTCTGAATGATCGTTACAACATCCTGACCAAACAGATATGTCATATCATATGCAGACTTTCTAAATGAAGCCTTGACCACATAAAATCCATATGCCATGGCCGCAATCGCAATAGCAGCCTTTATCATTCTGTAGTGACCTCCCATAGCCCACCACACAACTGCTATACCTGCCAGTACAAATATTATGCCAACCACCCTGTACGCTATCCTGGTGCTCTTTCTCTTGACTACCTTCTGTCTGATGATTCCATCTGCCTGAGTTTCCTGTTCTTCACGCCTTGCGCGCTCCAGCTCGTCCACGAGCTTTCCAGCCTGTCTGACAAGCACCTTCTGCCTGTAGGCTCTCGAAGTACCATTCTCTATGCTGCTTATATTTCTAATCTCTTCTCTGTGTTTTTTATTGTTCTTTTTTTTATCACTATCTCTACTCATTCCATATCCCCTGCCAGGTCATGATCACTACTGATATCATCCCGGTTCGTATCCATGCGCTTTATGCACAATTATTTTCTCTTTTTTCATCACTTTTACGACTATACTTATATTAGTTCAGAGACTAATATATATCAAGTTTCCAGCATTACAAAAGTGTTTACATTTTACCACGTTTAATCACCTTTTTTCCATATATAAAATCATTAAAAGGTGATTAACTAGCAAACACACGATATCGTGAAAACAAGCAATTTATAAACAAACAACTAGATTTTTGAGAGGTGAATCACATGAAGAATTTTATTGCGCGCATCAGTGGCACAAAAGACCTCACTGAAGGAAAGCCTTCAAAGCTTATATTGAACTTTGGTCTGCCCCTTCTCTTTGGTCTGATATTTCAGCAGTTTTATAATATGGTAGATTCTGTCATAGTCGGGCAGAAGCTTGGGACTGACGCGCTGGCGGCTGTGGGTTCCACCGGAAGCATCAACTTCATGATACTCGGTTTCTGTATAGGAATCTGCAACGGATTTGCAATACCTGTTGCACAGGCTTACGGTGCGAAGGATTTCAAGGCTCTTAAGGCTTATATAATCAACAGTATATGGTCATCCGTTGCACTGGCTGCTGTTATAACAGTGGCAGTAAGTATCTTTACCATGCAGATACTCAAGGCTCTCAGAACACCTTCGAATATCATCGATGATGCATATATATACATATTTATAATATTCCTGGGCATTCCGGCAACCTTCCTCTACAACCTGACTGCCGGAATACTGAGATCACTCGGAGACAGTATCACACCTGTCATATTCCTTGTGGGTTCATCAATTGTCAACATAATACTTGATCTTATACTTGTTGTTCCTATGGGCGTCGCCGGAGCTGCAGTTGCCACAGTAGCTTCACAGGCAGTGTCAGGAATCATATGTACGATATACATGACAAAGAAACTGAAGTATCTTGAATTCAGTAAAGAGGATTGGACATTCAGCATGCGCCACTGCCTTAAGCTCTGCGGTATGGGTCTGCCTATGGGCCTGCAGTACAGCATAACCGCCATAGGCAGTGTCATTCTTCAGACCGCAGTCAATGATATGGGTTCAACATATGTTGCAGCCGTATCAGCAGGAAGCAAGATTTCCATGTTCATGTGCTGTCCTTTCGATGCAATGGGCTCCACCATGGCAACATACGGAGGTCAGAATGTTGGTGCCAGACGTCTTGACCGTGTTGATCAGGGACTTAAAGCCTGTATCAAGATGGGAATCATATATGCCCTCGTGGCTCTGGCTTTCTCCATCGTATTCGGAAAGCAGCTTGCACTTCTCTTTGTAAAGAAGGAACAGATTGAGCTTATCGGCTACATATATGAATTCGTAGTTATCAACGCCGCATTCTACATATTCCTGGCTCTTGTGAATATCGTAAGATTCATGATACAGGGGCTTGGATACTCGACTTTCGCCATACTTGCAGGCATATGTGAGATGATTGCCCGTTCTGTTGCCGGTTTCGTGCTGGTGCCTCATTTCGGTTTCATCTGCGTATCACTAGGAAGTCCGCTTGCATGGGTATGTGCTGATCTCTTCCTGATACCTGCGTACCTGTGGGTTATGAAACAGCTGAGACGAAAATTCGGGGAAAATAAAATTAACCGTGCCAAATCCGCAACGGCAACAATATAATCGTTTTATGAACAGACTCACTTGTGTCTCAATCACATGTGAGTCTGTTTCATTTGCACCCTATTGGGATACTAAAGTCTGTTCTGCATCCTTTCCTGTTTCGGAGTGATCCCCCTCCATTTTTTATACACCCGGATAAAATAACTGCTGTCCGAAAAGCCATTTTCCTGCGCAATATATTCCATGGAATAATCCGAATACAGCAGCATGTTCTGCGCCTTGTTGAGCCTTATATACAATATGTATTCCTTACACGATCTTCCATAACGAGCCTTAAATGATCTGGCAAAGTGTGAATAACTCATACTGCACATTTCTGCCAGATCTTTAACCTCAATCTGTTCTGACGAATGCGCATCTATATATTCCAGTATGTGATTGAAATACACATCACCATCCGACCTCCTATGCTTAAAATCTCCATTTGTTTTCATTTGTCTTGCCATGATGATGAGCAGCTTATATATCCCAGACTGAACCGCAAGCATGTACATCTCCCGTTTTTCCGTATACTCCTCAAATATATCCTGAACAATATCTGCCATACTTTCTTTTAGTTTTTCAGACCTTATAACCATACAGAAATCTGTAGTCTCCGTCCTGTATACAAAGCAATCATACATTTTCCTTATATAAGTCTGGGGAATGCCCAGTGTATACATATTAAACTTTATGACCGCATACTTCACCGATTCCGTACAGGTCTTATCCGCCTTTATACTGTGGAGCTGCAGCGGATATAGGTAGCACATATCCCCTTTTCTGAGAACCGTCTCTCCATCATTGCAGATCACCCGGATAGATCCGCTGACTATATAAAGCATCTCACTGTAATAGTGCCAGTGCAATTCAGAATGCACACAATCTGTGTAAAATATATCATATGGCTGTTTCATCTCATCAATGTACTCAAATATTTCCATAGCAGTCTCCCCCTACGATCCAAGTTGTATCATGATAGGTTTATACTATTTTTTGCTCTTTATATAATACAATTATTACATTTATTTGTATATGATAAAAGCATATCAAACACATACTAATGAAGGAGAAAATAAGATGCAGAAAGCGGCAAACAAGCACATATCGCATTCAGCACAGAATCTGCTGGATTATTTATCGGAGATTTCTGGTAAAAAGATAATAACAGGTCAGCACACACAGACCAATTCTATGGAGGAGATTGACTATATATACGAACAGACAGGCAAATGTCCGGCACTCAGAGGTTTCGAGTTGCTTGGATACTCGCCAAACATAAACTATAATGATGCATCCGCAGAATGTCTCACAGAGGTATATGAAAATCAGGATACCCTTGACACCGCTCTCGAATGGGCAAAGAAAACAAATGGCATTGTCACTTTCACATTTCACTGGTTCTCTCCGATTGGAGGTCGTGACAAGAGTTTCTACACAGAGCACACTGACTTCGACGCTGAAAAGGTGCTCATTCCAGGAACAAGAGAACGTGATGCTTTCTACCACGATATGGACATCATCGCAAAGGAACTCCGAAGATTCCAGCTTGAAGATATCCCGGTTCTGTGGAGACCTTTCCACGAGTCCGAGGGCACCTGGTTCTGGTGGGGTGCCAAAGGTCCTGCTGTTGCGGCAAAGCTCTACAGACTCATGTTCGACTACTATACAAATGTACTGAACATCAACAACCTTATATGGGTATGGAACTGTCCTACAAAAGGCGTATACCCTGGAGATGACTTCGTTGATATTGTCTCCATGGACATATATCTGCCGGAATACACAGCAACCGATTACAGTGAAGAATACACAAAGCTTGTAGAAGCTACCTCTCCGAACAAGGTTGCCGCCCTTACCGAAGTTGGATATATACCGGATATACATCTTCTGGAGAAGTCACACACTCCATGGGCATACTACATGACATGGTCTGAAGAATTCTGCATAGGAGAAAAATTCAATTCCAACGAAAATCTTAAGGCTATGTATGACAGCCAATATGCTGTTACCGGAAAGTAAGTGGGTAAGTCTGTTATATGTAACGGCTGTAATGCTCACTTTATAAAACGACTTCAAAAATCGTTCCTCCAGACGGATTAGACTTAACTGCAATATTGCCATCATGCACTATCACGATCTCGCGGACAAGAGCAAGTCCCAGTCCTACGCCGCCAAGCTCACGGCTTCTGGATTTATCCACGCGAAAGAAAGGTTCAAACACGCGATCCTTCAGTTCTTCCGGGATACCATTTCCGGTATCCTCTACTGACAGGTAAACGTGTTTTTCCTTCTGACGCGCTGTCACTGTAACCCGTCCTCCTGTGCGGTTATATTTTATAGCATTCTCAACAAGATTGTATAACATCCTGTAAATAAGGATGTCACTTCCTATCATCGTTACATCCGTACATTCTCCAATAAGTTCTATATCCTTTTCCTGTGCAAGAGGTTCCAGATCCGCCAATACCTCATCAACAAGCGCGTCGACCATTATTTTATCATCCCGGCTCACAGTTTGAAGCTCACTCATATCAAGAAGTGTCTTTACCATTTTGCTGAGTCTCTCATTCTGTTCAGTGACCATCTTTATCGTCTGCAGAGTAACTTCGTCATCTCCCGGATGCCGGGAAGAATTATATGAATCAAGCTGTATCTGCATTAAAGACAGTGGAGTTCTGAGCTCATGTGCTGCATTTGCAGTAAACTGTCTCTGTATCTCAAATGCATCCGAGAGGCGTTCAAGCATCTTGTTATATGAAACGCTGAGCTGGTTCAGTTCTTTAACACTGTTTTCTTCTATTCGTGAATCCGCCAGATTCTGTGCCTGTACCTCTTCAATTTTATCAGAAAATTCACTGATAGGCTTTAGTGCATGCCCACTTATAAAATATGTAGCTACTCCGCCAAGCAGGGCCAGCAAGGCAGAAATTATCAGGCTGTTTTTCTTGTAATCTGCCTTATTATTGTACACCTTAACAGAAAAATCATTTGCAAATTCATCCCACTTATCCTCCGGAATACTGATATATATTTCATCAGTACCGCTCCCATTATCATCTCCCTGGGCATCAACGGTTTCTTGCAGAGAATCAATATAATACACGCCATTTTTATAGACAAGTAAAGTAAGGCATCCACATATAAGCGCAATATATAATGTGATTATACAGGTAAGCCTCCACTGCAGCGACATTCTTTTCATCTGTCGGACTCCTCTCGTATTTTATAGCCTTCTCCCACCTTGTTCAAAATCGGATCATATCCAAGCACTGCCTTAAGCTTTCTTCTCAGCGAAGACATATGTACTCTGATTGCTCCACTGAAGCTGTCAACCGAAGCATCCCAGACATGCTCCATCAATTCCTCCTGGCTTACCGGTCTGCCCAGATTAAGAAGCAGATATTCCAGGATTCCATTTTCTTTTCTTGTAAGGGGAACCTTCTCTCCTTTTGCGTATGCCTCACGTTTTATCGTATCAAACTTTATCCCGCCGCTTTCCAGACATACATCCTTCTGTACAAATTTTCTTCTTGTAAGGCTTCTGATACGTGCCTCAAGCTCCTGCAAATGAAATGGCTTTTCCATATAATCATTTGCACCCGCATCCAGCCCTTCAACCTTATCCGCGATCTGTCCCCTTGCAGATAATATGATAACCTTTGTCTCTTCATTTTTCTGTCTGAGTTCCTTTAAAATCTCCATTCCATCCACACCTGGCAGATTCAGATCCAGAACGATCAGATCATATTCCTCTGACAGAATGCATTCAAGAGCCTCTTCTCCGTCATAACAGGTATCCACCTCATACCCGACATCATACAGACTTTTCGCAATCATATCACATATCTGTTTCTCATCTTCAACTATCAATAATCTCAAAACTGTCACCTGTTTCTTAACAAAAATCCTTCTTAACAAAAATTTTACAACAGCTATTGTATAATACCAAAGTCAGCTGGTCAACAAACACAATCATGAAAGGAGCTACAATATCTTGAAGTACGGGAAAATATCTCAGATCATTTTACTCATCACGGGTATAGCAATGATCAGCTATGGTGCAGTCAGAGGTGAAGCGGCTGCCGTGCTCAGCAAAGCAATAAAATTATGTCTGGAGTGTGTAGGAATTGGATAAGAATAAATCACTGTCAAAAAAAACAGCCAGAATACGCGGATGGATACAGGCAGCTGCCACGCTGCTTACCAATATTCACATCCCCAATTTATTTAAAGGCAAGATCTATCAGGGCAAAGCCAAAACAGTATGCGTACCGGGATTAAACTGTTACTCCTGTCCCGCTGCAACAGGAGCGTGTCCCATTGGTGCATTTCAGGCGGTCGTCGGATCATCCAAATTTAAATTTTCTTACTACATAACCGGTTTTTTCATTTTGCTCGGTGTGATCCTCGGAAGATTTATATGTGGATTTTTGTGTCCATTTGGATGGTTTCAGGATCTGCTTCACAAAATTCCCGGAAAAAAGTTTTCCACAGCCAGGCTGAAACCACTAAGATACCTGAAATATATAATCCTTATTGTTTTCGTTATACTCCTGCCTATGCTTGTAACGAACTCCATAGGAATGGGAGACCCGTTCTTCTGTAAGTATATTTGTCCACAAGGTGTTCTGGAGGGAGCTATACCACTTTCACTTGGAAATGCAGCTATACGCTCTGCACTTGGAAAGCTGTTTTCTTTTAAATGCCTTATTTTAATTACAGTTGTCGTTCTGAGTATTCTGTTCTACAGACCTTTCTGTAAATGGATTTGTCCTCTCGGCGCAATCTACTCATTATTCAACAAGGTCAGCCTTATGAGTATCAAGGTTGAAAGCAGCAAATGTGTCGGATGCGGTAAGTGTTCAAAGGCATGCAAAATGGATGTAGATGTATGCAAAACACCAAATCATCCGGAATGCATACGATGCGGAGCATGTATGAAGGCATGTCCAAAAGATGCGATCCACTATCAGTTTATGGGAAAGCCATGTTCCCAAAAAGGACATAAGCAATCTTCCAAAACCAACATGTAACAATCAACCACACTAATATTATTTAAAGGAGCAATTATTTATGAAGACAAAAAGAACATTAATATCTATTATCACTCTCTGTGCAGCATTATCTCTCACAGCATGTAACGGATCAGGATCTGCCACCACTGAGAATTCACAAAAAACCCAGACAGAATCCACCACTGAAGCTGTGGACAATTCCAACACAAAGCTGGATGATCTATATCAGCAGGAGAACCAGATCTTTGCAGATCACCAGGATGTATGGAACAAGGCATTTGGCATGGCGAATAAAAGCGATGCTGATCCAAGCGGAAATTATGCCGATTATCTGGCCGGCATAATAGAATCGAACAAGGAATCCTTTACGGATGATGAACTGAAAACACTTAACGATGATATCGAAACTATCAGACAGATTGAAAAGCAGATAGATGAAATCGAAAATAAAAACGCAGGATCAGAAAGCACCGACCAGAACGACAGTTCCGAAGAAATCACGCCTTTCAAGAGTTTCTCCGGCAAGAATTTTGACGGTAATTCTGTTGACGAAAGCCTGTTTTCCAATAATGCAGTAACTGTCGTTAATTTCTGGTTTACCGGCTGCAAGCCTTGTGTCGCAGAATTGTCCAAGCTTAATGAATTAAATGATGCCATCAAATCGATGGGCGGCGAGGTAATAGGTATCAACACAGAGACATTTGACGGAAACGAAGATGCTATCAAGGAAGCCGCAGCCGTTCTTGACAGTCAGGGTGCAAAATACCGCAATATCTCCGTTGACTCTGATTCTAGCATAGGCAAATATGCCTCCGACATCATGGCATTTCCTACAACCATACTAGTCGATAGAAATGGTAATATTGTCGGAGAGCCTATGCTTGGAGGGATCGACGATCAGGCTAACTACGACTCTCTCATGAAACAGATCCAGTCAGTGATCGACGCTGATAACAAGGATAAATAATTATAGTTGACTTTAAATTGAATATACTAATGAAAGGACAAGAAGCCTTTCTGCTTTTCAAAAAAGGTCATCCGGTTTTCAAGAAACCAGATGACCTTTTCCCGTGCAATAAAATTTCATATGCTTACTCCCTTCTTTTTGCCCCCCGTCTTTTACACTTCGATTCCCATCGCACGTATTGCATTTAAATTTTTTTCTGCGCGCTCTGCCTTTAACCGCGAAACTTCTTTTTGGGTTGCTTCATCTTCAAAAAATTTCCCATATCTTTCAATATTGTCACAAAACCGCCTTTCATACCAAAGCAGTTCCTGTTTACCTTCTTCTTCTGTCATTTTCCCTTCTGAAACACGTTGCATCACTATTCTTTTTTCCTCATGGAAATCATTTTGCACTTTCACTCTATAGGATTCTTTATTCGGATACTTTGCCGGCAAAATAAATACATCCCCATTACATTCAGTTTTTCTGCTGATATACAAATTACTAAAAGCATATAACTCTAAATAATCCACGCATGTCTTTAAATCCACCACCTTGTCAAACGCCGGAATTATATAATGCTCTATGCCAGTCATGGCAAACGCAATCTGTTCCCTAAGAGATGCTTCATCTCCCTTTTTGATGATATAGTCAACTCCCGGCTGTTCATTCTCATACACTTGTATGCCATTGCATTTCGCCTTAACATACATATCCAGATGCGTAGTATTTATCCAGTCCATGCTGGCATACACAGACCGGTTCAGATTAATCTCCGGGCGGTATATACTGCCGACCGCACAGTATACTTCAAACCGTTTTTCCTCCAACTGCGGCGACAGCGCCTGCTCCAGCCGATAGTTAATTACTTGAATAATCTCGGGCGTTGCCATCCTCACAAAGTGCGGATACCTCCCCTTAACTTTCTTGAACCCATGCGGTTCCAGCGTTTCCTTAAATGCCGCTTTAAGACTCTTGTCCACTTCCAATGTTCCCATTTCTCTTTCTCGCACATATCAGATGTACGATACCCCCTTTTCGTTAAATTTAATTAAAAAACGGAGTAAATACTGATGCACTCAGTGTTTACTTGACAAGCTCCAAACGGTCAGAAGATGTATCTCTGACAAATGATTCCTGATATCATGGCGCATGCCGAAAACATTACATATAAGATTAATCAATTATATATTAAGACAGATAAACAACGCGCTGTTTATCGCATAAAAAACAATACATACTCCTACAACATGTTTCTTATCCGAATTCTCTCCCTGAAAAAACATGTCTGTAAGCTGCTTAATCAGATATATTCTGAACATGTTGCTCATAATCAAATCAATATCCAAGAATAATAAATCAATCGCATTCCCATCAGCCCCTATAGTTAAACAAAGCATTTACATTTTAGATTGTATCACCCATACCATCTTAAATCCAATGCTTTGTAGTAGGCTGCTAATCAGAACCGCCGCCATCATCTCCACTTTCAGATAAGCTCCGAGTATCACACCCGGAAGATGTATTCCTCAATGATTGCCGGTACTATTGCAAAACAGACATCCCTTTGCACCAAACCGATCATTCGCCAATTGCTTTATCAACCGGCCACGACTTTCTGAGAGCCATATAAGAGATCAGAAAGTTTGCAAGCCATCCCGCCGGCACCGCAAGCCAGACAAATTCGATACCAAAACGGGGCGCACAAATCAGGGCAACTGACAGACGGATCGCTAAGTTGACCATATTTGCAATGAGAAATGGGCGCATGATCCCAAGTCCTCGAAGAACCCCATCGGTTGCCATCTTGATTCCCATGAAAATGAAAAAGTAGCCAAGCCATCTCATATAACCCCCAGACACCTGATATGCCAAAGCGGTTCCATCTTTGCCAAGGAATAAAGATGAAATCTGAGTATGCAGTGTTTCAATGACTATAAATGCGATGATCGCAAAGCACATATCCAACACCAGCGCAGCCCGATATCCTTTTTTGATACGTTTGATTTTCTTTGCACCAAGATTCTGAGAAACATATGGTGAAACTGCATTTCCAATGGATACAAATATCAGTGAAAAAACATTCTCTACCCTCATCGTTGCTGAGTAACCTGCAAGCGCCTGTGTGCCGAATGGATTTACAACTGCCTGAACGATCATCATACCAATCGACACTGTGGACTGCTGAAGAACCGATGGTACGGCAATTCTAAGCATGGAATGTAACTCGTGCCTGTCAAACCAATCAAAACGGCCTTTATATTGACGCATCCGCCAAAGAAAAATCAACAGTGAAAACACTGCGGATATTCCCTGAGCAATGAGAGTTGCAAGGGCTGCACCGAAAACGCCAAGGCCGAGGCCTGCCACCATCCAAAGATCCATAACAATATTCAAGACAGAAGAAAATATCAAAAGACCCAACGGTATCTTTGATTCACCGATTGAATTGAACATTGTTGAAAGAATATTATACATAAACAAAAATGGAAATCCGGCAAAATAAACACGAAGATACAGCACCGCTTCATCCAGTATGTCAGCAGGTGTCTGAAGCAGCGTCATCATCGAACGTGAAAAGATAAGACCACATACACCCAAAAGTATACTCAAAACCATAAAACTTATCAGCGATGTTGATACTATTGTTTTCATTTTACTATAATCCCTGGCTCCAAAATAGCGGCTCACAAGCACGCCCGCACCTATGCCGGCACCGAGTGCCACACAAATGAATACATTTGTAAGAGCGGCACATGCGCCAACAGCCGCAAGTGCAGATGATCCGACATACTGGCCAACTATTATTGAATCAGCCATATTATACACTTGTTGAAAAAAGCTGCCCAAGATCATAGGCATTGCAAAGACTGTCAGCGCTTTAAGCGGTGCATCTGTGATCAAATACTCATCTTTTGACATTATGTTATTCCTCCAAATTGAATATTAATCCACTTGTCCTTATTTACAACAAATACCATTTTTTAAATTCACAGCCAACAAATTCTGCGTCCTCTATTGTTTCATTTTCCAGTATCACATTTTCAAACATCTACAAGTGGAATCTATAAAATTCAAAACGATGAATCAGATTCCGCCTTATTAAACAATACCCTTTCTTAATTCAAAAAGTCTTGCCATAACAGGCTTTTTAAAATGCACCGTTAATACATTTCCTTTGAATTCAAAATCAACCGGTTCCTTCTTAGGATAAATGCAGGATACCTGCATATCGTCTCTGATAAAAGGAATACTGTCCAATGGTATGGACAAACTATCATCTGTGCAGTTTATGCCGGCTTTCATGTACCTGTCATTATTTTTTCCTTCCATTTGCCGCTTCCATACTGCAAGATATGCTTTGTTTTCAAGCTGAAGGCCTCCGCATACCCACATATCCTCATTGTCAGCAATATCAATCGGCCAATAAGGTATCGCATATTTGATATCCTGACGAATCGTCTTATAACAGGCAATTCCCTCTTTCACTAATGCAAGACGTTCCGGCGGAAGTTGTGCCAAATGACCACTCTGATGAATACGAAGCAGCATGGCATTTATCATATTATAAATTACTTCTTCCTTGTCTCCCTGGCGCATCGGATACGACCAGACTGCCGCCTGTTCCGGAGTAACTCCTGCCACAGCATTTGCTGCTATCGTCGCATAATTCCGGTAATCTTCCTGATCCGATGTAGACTGAATACTATATCTGGAGAGCAACGCATAATCAATGCGAAGGCCTCCGCTGGAACAGTTTTCAATTACCAGATCCGGATAACGTGCAAATACATCATCAAGCCAGTTTAGATATGCTTTTTCATGTTCAAGCAGTCCCTGCCCCACACTTTCCGCGCCAAGTTCAGTACCTATGCCCGGTTCAATGTTATAATCCATCTTGATATATCCCACTCCGTAATCTTTGACTACCCGATCGATCACTTCATTGACATGTTCGATGACTTCCGGATTTCTAAAATCGAGCTGATATCTGCTACGGTCATATACACGCTTTCCATGACGGATAAAGAACCAGTCATCCGGAGCATTCTTTGCTTTCTCACAATTGATTCCCATCACTTCAAGTTCCAGCCAGACGCCCGGTATCATTCCCTTTTGACGAATGTAATCTGTTACTTCTTTAATTCCATTCGGAAAACGCTCCCTGCTTTCCTGCCATTCGCCGACACTGTCCCACCATTCTCCGGGAGCATACCAACCGGCATCTATCACATAGTATTCACAACCGCATTCCGCAGCCGCATCAATCAGCGGAAGTTCTTTCTCCGTTGTCGGATCACCAAACAGGCAATTCATATAATCGTTGAAAATAACCGGTAAATTCTCATCATCTTTATTTGGTCTTCGAATCATACGGCGATATTTTGTCAGCTCACCCATTGCTTTTTCAAAGCTGTCATCTGCCACACCCACAGCAACCGGTACCGATTCAAATGATTCGCCCGGCGCGAGATTTTTGAACCAGTGAGACTGTACTTCGGTCGGTCCGCTGACACAGACATAAAAATGCGTATTCTGATCACTGATCTCATAATGCCAGGAACCGTTATGTTCAATCTGCCAGAATAAGCTTGTATGTGCCTCTGTATTTTCTACATACCCTAATGGTAAATACTTCTTCGTAGACCAGTTTCCGGTATTCGATACTTCAAGCACCTGTGAAGTACGCTGGTATACCCCGGGTTGTGTTTGCGCCAGTCCTACATCTCCGAACTTATATTCTTTGATACTCATCTCTTTCTGCCATCCATTATAAGGAATGCGCACTCTCATTTTCGCATCGGAATTGCTTTTTCCCTCTTTTTCAATTCCTGTATAGCAAAATGAAGATAGATATTCCAGACACTGTGTACTATCGCCTTCATTGATTACTTTATTGACCATACGAACGATAGAAGTGCCCTTATAAAACTGCATTCTTGTTTCTACGCGGACATGTGTCTCTTCCTTATCTTCCTGATAAATGGTTATCTTACGTCCAATCTCATTCCAACTGTCTTCCATCCCCGCATAGGTCAATAAATATCCCGGTGCTGTACAAATATGTTTATTTCCATGCTTTTCATATGGGCGATTATATCCGGCAAGGTTTACCTGTACAAGTTGAAAAGCCTCATCGATAAATTGCTCTTTTCTTACCAGATCTTCTGCCTTACATTCCTTTCCAAATTTGCAAATATCATTTTCATCAAATTCTGCTTTTGAAAAATGCAGCAATTTGATCTGATTTTTATCTGTAATTCCAAATACAATATGAATTCCGTTTTCATTGATTTTGATGTATTTCATTTTTCTCCTCCATGCAATAAATTTGCAATATGCTTTTTTTGCACATCGCCCTATCCACTAGAACTTTTATCGGAAAGCCGATAAAATAATCATAACAAATATAATCTTATTCTACAATCTCCTTACACCACAAATAGAAATCCATTTCCAACAACAAAAGGGACACTCCCTAATAATCTCCTACTGGAAAGTGTCCCTGTTATTTTTCTGTTATTTGATTTCCCTGTGAATCAGGTCAAATTACTTTGCGTTTCTGTAGATGATATCGTTTCTTCCCGGACCGTTTGAGATCATTGTGATTGGGAATCCGATATGCTCTTCAACGAACTCGATGTACTTTCTGCAGTTCTCTGGGAGATCCTCGTACTTCTTGATTCCTCTGATATCTGTCTTCCAGCCTGGGAGTGTCTCATATACAGGTTTTGCCTTCTTGAGCTTTGATGTTGTTGGGAAGTCTGTTGTAACCTCACCATCGATATCGTAGCCTACACATACTGGGATCTCATCGAGATATCCAAGTACATCAAGTACTGTAAATGCAACGTCTGTTGTTCCCTGGATACGGCAGCCATACTTTGATGCCACGCAGTCGAACCAACCCATTCTTCTAGGTCTTCCTGTTGTTGCACCAAACTCACCGCCATCACCGCCGCGGCGTCTGAGCTCATCTGCCTCGTCGCCAAATATCTCACTTACGAACTCGCCTGCTCCTACTGCGCTTGAGTATGCCTTACATACAGTGATGATCTGCTTGATCTCGTATGGAGGTATACCTGCACCGATGGCACCGTAAGCTGCCAGAGTTGATGATGATGTAACCATAGGGTAGATTCCGTGATCCGGATCCTTCAGTGAACCAAGCTGACCCTCAAGAAGGATGTTCTTGCCCTCCTTGATCGCCTCATAGAGGTATGCTGATACGTCACATACATAAGGAGCAACCATCTCCTTATACTCCATGAGTGTGTTGAATATATCGTCAGCCTTTAAGAGTGGCTTGTGATACAGGTTCTCAAGAAGAACGTTCTTCTGTACTATAACTCTCTCGATCTTCTCCTTCAGTGCTTCCTCATCAAAGAGCTCGCTTACCTGGAAACCGATCTTTGCATATTTATCTGAATAGAATGGAGCGATTCCTGACTTTGTTGATCCGAATGACTTACCTGCAAGTCTCTCCTCCTCGTATTCGTCGAAGAGAATGTGGTATGGCATAACCATCTGTGCTCTGTCAGATACAAGGATCTTAGGCATTGGTACATTTCTGTCTGTGATGGACTTTATCTCCTTGAAAAGAAGAGGGATGTTAAGTGCAACACCATTTCCAATGATACTTGTTGTGTGACTGTAGAACACTCCTGATGGAAGTGTATGTAAAGCAAATTTACCATAGTCATTGACAATTGTGTGACCTGCGTTGGCACCACCCTGGAATCTTACGATTATGTCTGACTCCTGACCTAACATGTCTGTGATCTTACCTTTTCCTTCATCGCCCCAATTGGCTCCTACAACCGCTCTTACCATAATACTTTTCCTCGCTTTCGCAGCATTTTGAAATATTTTCTGATATCCGCATTGTGGCTGTTCAAATGTTTCTGCCTATACATAATATTTATAAGCAGATCACTCACAATACCTTCTCATTATAACACTATAATGTCATAAGTAAAATCAATATTATTTATATTTATTATAAGTGTATCTTATATTTGTCTTTACATTTTGCGGAAACCAACATAAACTGTAAATATAATGGATTTTGTCCACCTCAAACGCCATTTTACTTATATTATATATGTATAATTTTTTAAGCAAAATTATTTCAATCGTACCATTATAGAACAGTAAAAAGTCCTGAATTATTTTGCAATAAAACATATTGTTGACACACACATATTAAACGATCTCTATTGAATCTGGAGGAAATTATAAATGAACATAAATTTCGAATATTACAAAATCTTCTACCATGTCGCCAAAGCATCCAGTATATCCGCCGCTGCCAGGGAGCTGTGTATATCCCAGCCAGCCGTAAGTCAGGCGATCAAAGCTCTGGAGCAGGCGATCGGCATAGAACTGTTCATCCGAACCAAGAAGGGCGTCTCACTGACAAATGCCGGAGAGCTCCTCTACTCCCACGTTGCAGCGGGATACGAATCCATATCCCTGGGTGAACAGCAGCTCTCACAGCTTCTCCACATGGAGACCGGTGAGATAAGGATAGGCGCAAGCGATATGACACTGCAGTTCTATCTCCTGCCATATCTGGAGCATTTCCACCAGCTATATCCGGGGATCAAGGTTCATGTCACAAATGCTCCGACTCCCAGCACGATAAATCATCTGCTATCAGGCAACATAGACTTCGGTATCGTCACCAGTCCTCTTCCCGCCGATCCTCACATGGAGATCAAGCAGGCAAGGGAGATTGAGGACATCTTCATCGCCGGACCAAGGTTTTCATATCTTCAGGGCAAAACTCTGGATTACCACGAGCTTGACGAGCTTCCGATCATTTGTCTGGAGCATGACACAAGCACACGCGCATATGTCGACACATTTCTGAGCCATGAGGGCGTGACTCTGCAGCCCGAATTCGAGCTTTCTACCAGCGATATGATTGCCCAGTTCGTCATGAGAAATCTCGGCATCGGCTCCATCATGGCAGACTTCGCCCAGAGCTATATAGACCGCGGCGACCTGTTCCGCCTGCAATTTAAAAAGCCCATACCAAAGCGTCACATGTGTATCATCAGTGACAGGCGCCGTGGTATGAGCGTTGCTGCAAATAAACTTATGGAGTTGTTGTAGGAATCATCCCCACACCCATATATCATAGTAAAATAGAGCATGTTCGTCCATTTGAACACGCCCTATTCTTATCACATATTTCTATAATCTGGAATCAGTTCATCGCACAGCCCTGTCTCTTCAAGCAGTTCTCTCGATGAGTCGCCGTAAATTCCAACTATATATCCGGCTCCGGCTGCCGCCGCTGCCCGGATTCCCGATGGTCCATCTTCTATGACCATGGTTTCTTCCGGCACTGCTCCGATGCGCTCCATGGCCCGGATGTACATATCAGGAGCCGGCTTAGCATTCATGGTTCCATCGTCGTATGCGCACAGCGTTATGTCAAACCATCTTCCGAGATCAAACTCTTTAAAATAGAATGCGAGATTTGTCATATTTGACCCTGTGGCTATGTTCATATTTATCCCCTGTTCCTTAAGTTTATCAAGGTATGCCACCAGGCCGTCCACCAGCTTGAAGTTTGCAGTATCTTCCATGTACATCTCTCTGTACATAGCCTCCTTCTCCTCGGTAAGTTCAAGTATCCTCTCCTCGGTGAGCGTGCCCTTTCCCATAAGGTATTCCAGAATATCCTTGTTCGTGTGCCCCAGCACATGATGCTGAAACTCCTCCGTGCTCATCTGTCTGCCAGCAAGCTTCTCCGCATAATCCTTCCATGCTATCTCATGATACTTTCCGTCAAATATCATTGTGCCGTTCATGTCAAATATAATGTTCTTTATCTTATTATTCATCTTATTCATCCTCACTAAGCAAATGCTTGTATGTTCCGTCTATTCCTATCGCTCCAAGCGGCGCAGTCACCACGATCGCCAGCACAGCAACCGACAATACTATATTACCACATGCCAGCCCTGCCGCAAGCGGAACTGATCCGATGGCTGCCTGAACTGTAGCCTTCGGAAGATACGCGATGACACAGAACAGCCTTTCCTTCCATGTAAGTGATGTATGTGCCACGCAGATCAGAACACCAACCGTTCTAAATGCCAGTGCGACAAATATCATAAGGAGCGCCGGAAGTCCTGCTGCCAGGGTGTATCTGATATCCACAGCCGCACCCACAAGCACGAACAATATGACCTCCGCCGCAAGCCACAGCTTTCCAAATTTCTGTGAGAGTCTTCCCGACACCGACTCTGGACATTTGAGTTTCAGGACACATGCCATAGCCACCACCGCAAGGAGTCCCGACACCGACACCTTTCCCTCAAGCCATCCCTCTATCGCTATAAGCAGGAACGAAAATCCCAGCACGATGATGACCTTCATGCTGTTTCTCACGCAGTGTTTCCTTGCATAGGAAGTCTCAAAGAACAGATAAAGTCCATATCCAACGTCCACGCCAAGCAGTACTCCAAGCACGATGGATATTGGTATATTCACGAAATCCATGACATGAGCACTTCCGCCCTGCGCCATGCTGAGAAATGTGGTAAAAAGCACTATGACAAATATATCGTCGCAGGACGCCCCCGCAAGTATCATCTGCGGAATCGCCTTGTCAGTTCCGTACTTTTTCTCTATGAGACTCACCATTCTCGGAACTACGACAGCCGGTGATACCGCGCCGAGCACCGCACCCATGACAGCTGCCTCTGTGCGGTTTATTCCAAGTATAACAGGTGCACACAGTATATATCCGATAATCTCGAATGACGCCGGGACAAATGAGAACAGCACCGCCGAACGTCCCGACTTCTTCAGATCCTTAAGGTCAAGGGACAGTCCTGCCTTGATAAGTATGATGATAAGCGCTATCTTTCTGAGATCCGCAGATATGGACAATATGGACGGATCAAGGAAATCCAGCACATACGGACCAAGAACGATTCCCGTCGCCAGCATTCCTATGATGCGCGGCAGCTTAAGCCCCTGACAGATGGCGCCCATCGCCAGTCCGACTATGAAAATGAGTGCAAGTGATGTCAACATGATAGACAATACCTCCTTAATTTAGCAAATGTATCAAAGCATTTTCTTATTATGAAAAAAAAGCTTACACCAGTCAGTATCAATACTAACATACCATCAATACAGCCGTCGAAGCATATCACCTTGCACAGGTTCTCTCATTCTCCCTGCCCTCGTAGTCAAACAGCCCGTCATTTTTCTCCTCCAACGCCTTTATCATATGATACGCAAATTCATTGTAAGGCATCGGTATTCCAAGCTCTCTTACCATTCTTACTAGTGCACCCGAGAACATATCTATCTCTGTATGCCTTCCAGAATCAAGATCCTGAAGTGTCGAATATCTCGCTGAAGGTGGAACCGCACTTCCGTGCACCGATGGCCCTTCGGCAAGTGAAAGGTCTATCCCCTTCGCCGTAGCCACCGCCTCAAGTTCAGACTTGAGTGCATCGCTTATGATCCTCATGTGTTCACTGTCCCTGTAACAGCCCACTCCCGCACCATGGATAGCCTGTGGCAGATTGTTGCACACGTTGAGTCTGAATTTGCTCCACAGATCAACCATGATATGATCCGATATCGTGTAGTGAAGTCCTGTTCCATCAAACAGCCTAACGCTCGCCTTCGGCTATAACTCCAAGCTCTATGTCATCTCTTTCTGAGAGTCCCCATATCATATAAGAGCCTACAGCTCCGGCTCCTAAGATAGCAACTTTCTTTATATCCATATGTAAAATCCTTCTTTCATGTACTCATAAACATTATTATAAAAACCGGACAGAAATCCTGTCAACTTTCAAAATCTTATCACCTGCCAGAATCAGTCACACCATGCTGCAAATATTAATTTTAATTCAAACTACTCCAGTAGTATTGACATTTTATTAGCTGAAAAGTATTATAAAGACATAATACTACTGCAGTAGTTTGCAAAGGAGAACACATATGGATATAAAACTTTTTGATTCAGAACTTAAGGTGATGGGAGTCCTCTGGGACGAGGGCGACACAACTGCCAAACATATCTCCGATGTCCTGAAAGAAGAAATTGGCTGGAACATGAACACTACATATACGTTGATCAAGAGGTGCATCAAAAAAGGAGCAATTGAACGCTCTGAGCCTAATTTCATGTGCCACGCCATAATACCAAAGGAGGAGGTACAGGAGGCCGAGACAACTGAACTTATCAATAAGGTCTACGACGGATCTGCCGACAAACTATTTGCTGCTCTTCTCGGCAGAAAGAAGCTTTCCCCTGAGGAGATCGCAAAGCTAAAACAGATCGTCAACGATTTGGAGTGAGGTGATGAATATGAGCTTACTGCAAATGAGCGTTGCCGGGGCTGTCATGATCATGGTGATCACAGTCATTCGCGCTCTGGCAATTAACCGATTGCCTAAAAAGACATTCCTGATACTGTGGGGAATCACGATCATCAGGCTGCTAATACCATTTTCATGTCCATCTAAGTTTAGCATCTATTCTCTGCTGGGAAAGAAAACAGTCTCTGACATAAATGAAACACCGGCTGTCAGATTCATGCCGATCAATACACAAGGGCCTGTCTCCACCCAGGCACCTCAATCTCAGATTCCTGCTCTCACGATTTCAGCGTGGGATATCATCTGGGTGGCAGGACTTGTTCTCTGCGCGGTATTTTTTATCTCGGCATATATCAGATGCTACAGGGAATTTCAGACATCATTACCAGTTGAAAATGCATTTGCACGCAGATGGCTGGAGACTCACAATTTAAAACGCAAGCTGTCCATACGACAGTCAGATCTGATCTCGGCACCGCTTACATTTGGCGTGTGGCATCCAGTGATTCTTATGCCCAAGAAAACTGACTGGGAAAATGAAGATACCCTGTGTTACGTGTTGGAACATGAATTTATACATATTAGAAGATTTGACACAGTTACCAAGTTTCTGCTGATCACCACGGTCTGCATACACTGGTTTAACCCTCTGGTATGGATTATGTACTTTCTCGCCAACAGAGACATAGAGCTATCCTGCGACGAGGCTGTGATTCACCATTTCGGAGGCACAAGCAGGGCGTCCTACGCAAAGGCTCTGATCAGTATGGAGGAGACAAAGGGCGGTTTTATGCCACTCTGCAACCACTTTAGCAGAAACGCAATCGAAGAAAGGATAACAGCAATTATGAAAACAAAAAAGACGACTATCATATCATTCGCTGTAGCGATGGTCTTAGTCACCGGAACAGTGACAGTATTTGCAACATCGGCCAAGGGCGATGAATCCAGTACGGTCACCGAAGCTACAGATACTACCAATACCACTTTTTCAGACACGGTTGATACGGAGACAATAATGTCCTATATAAATCCGGATGACGGCAAGACATATTACAGCTTTGATAATGGAAAGACATTTGAAGCCATGACCGACGCCGAGTTTGAAGAAAAGTTCCCAACTCCTGATATTGAGTGGTGGACATACGACGAGTATAAGGCATGGCTTGAGAACGAAAAAGTCGAGCTCAAAAGTATCATCGGTAGTTCATATATATCCGGTGGCAAAAAATATGTGTGGACACAGGATAGAGTAAATGAGACTATCGCCATGTACGAGGGCATTCTGGAGGATATCAAGAACGGAGCCAAATACTCCAAATCCATAGACGGGCAAGATGACGAGATGGTCAGCTACAATCCAGCTGACATAGCTCAGACAAAAGAATCGCTTAAGTCCATCGAACGCACTATGACAGACTGCCAGGATGAGGTCAGCGAATCCGTGGCTCAGACAAATGAATCACTTAAGTCCATTGAGCGCACTGTGACGGATTGCCAGGATGAGGTCAGCGAGTTCCAAGCTACAGCCAATTAAACTACCAAGAGTGTCAGTCCAGATCTGAATACCATCGCAACAAAGAACTAGAAATACTGAGCATAACAAACCGCCCTGTCTAATACATATAACGCGTATCAGACAGGGCGGCTTTATTATCTATATACATGTCTACATCTTTATCCAGCCAAGTGCATTTGCAACAGAGCTGAGCAGGATAATGATGGCAAATACAGGGCAGAGATATTTGATCATGACTACAAATACCTTCTTTCTCCTGAAGGCACTCTCGCCGTGAATTATCTCCTCCTCTATCTTATCTATTCCAACTACCCTTGACACAAGCAGGCTTGTGAGAAGTGCCGCTATAGGCATCATCACCGAATTGGTGAGGAAGTCGAACAGGTCAAGGAACTGCATGCCTATGATCTTGATTCCTGCCAGCGGGCCATATCCCAGGGATGACAGACTTCCAAGCACAAGCATGATAACTCCCACAAGCACTGTTGCCTTCTTTCTTCCCCATCCAAGCTCATCCTCAAATGTTGACACTGCACTCTCAGTAAGTGCTATGGAGCTTGTGACAGCAGCAAATAGTACGAGCAGGAAGAACACGATTCCTATGACAGTTCCAAATCCCATGTTCTGGAATACTTTTGGAATAGTGATAAACATCAGTGATGGTCCGGCCTGAAGGGTATCCGGATCTCCCCCAGAGAATGCAAATACCGCCGGGATTATCATAAGTCCCGCCATGATCGCTATACCAGTGTCGAATACCTCTACATTTCTGGTAGAATCCTCTATCGCCGTATCTTTCTTCATGTAAGAGCCAAATGTTATAAGTATTCCCATGGCAATGGAAAGCGAGTAGAACATCTGCCCCATGGCAGAAACCACTGTCATCCACGAGAAGTTCTTCACATTTGGCACAAGGAAGTATTTTACTCCTGCAAGTGCACCCGGTCTTGTCACGGAATATACCGCAATTATGACAGACAAAACGATCAGTATAGGCATCATGATCTTGGATACCCTCTCTATTCCATTCTGCACACCGGCAAATATAATGATAAGTGTAAATGCGCAGAACGCCACGAAACACAGCTCCGTTGACACACCATTTGATATGAAATCGGTGAAATATCCATCCTCAGCCAGCAGCTTTGCATTTCCTCTGAAATACTCCACCAGATATTTGATGACCCAGCCGCCGATAACCGAATAGTACGGCACTATAAGCACAGGTATAACGGCATTTATCCAGCCGCCAAACGACAGCCATTTCTTCTTTCCAAATGATTTGAATGCTCCAACCGGACTCTTTCTCGTCATTCGTCCGATTGCCGTCTCCGCAACTATCATCGTATAGCCAAATGTAAGTGCAAGCACGATGTATATTATGAGGAAAATTCCTCCGCCGTACTTTGCCGCAAGATAAGGGAATCTCCATATATTTCCAAGGCCCACAGATGCACCTGCCGCCGCCAGCACGTACCCCAGCTTGCCCGAAAATGAACTTCGCTTACCATTCTTCATATCTTCCATATACCTTCACCATATTTTACCTGGAACTAATCCCCGTAATCTTTCCTTCCACATTTATTTGCATATACATGTGATTCTAACATGACCCGAGAGGAAAAGCCACTATATATTTGAACATCATCCAAACTGCTGACATCTCGCCCTCAACACTCCATTTATTTTTGCCGCATCGCGATAAAATACTTCCTTTGAGACCGCCTTGGGGTTATCTCCAAAGGCCCTTATCCCCTGTACTACTCCATCAAGATATAAACCATCTTCCTGAAAAATATGTGTCATAGGGAGATCCCCCAGCATATCCATCAGCACAGCTACTTCTGATTCAGCAACCTTCTTTACCCCGATCATAAATTGTACTTGTTTTCCAGGATGCTTTTCTGCTTTTTTGCACAGAGCAAACGGATACATTTTTATTGGATTTTTCTTTATCCACGCTATTCTCAGTCTCCATTCTACAAATACCCTTTTATCAAACGTGCATACTTATTCTCCGAATCCTCCACAACCTTTATCTTGCCCTGCCTGATGAAATGTTCTATCCTCGCCGCATACCACCAGTCGCCGATTCCAATCGGAACCTGTCCTAGAATATCTCCGATCAGCCTGCACTCCTTAACAGGCTTTTCAGTCAGCCTGTTCCAAATAATAAAATCGTAGAAATCCTCTGACACACTGAGCACAGTTCCGTTTACCACAGCCCTGAGCGGTGCATTTTCAAGGACAAGCTCGCCCCACATCTCCGCATACATTCTTATCTCATCTGATGTGAGTTTCCTCTCATTTCCGAGGAACCCAGCGAATTCCTCCGCCGCCACCTCGTTCCAGCTATGATACGACACTATGACGTTTTTCTTCACAACATGCTCTGGCTGCGTGACAACAGTCACTTCATTTGGATAGTTCTTCAGGATGCTGCATACATGATAAAATCCACACCTTGAATATGGAGCGTCACTGTACCATATTCTTACCGGCTCACCACCCTCAAGAAATCTTATAAGCCTTACCAGTTCCCCAGCATACACATCACCAAGTTTCTTAAGTTCATTGTCATATTCCTCGTCCTGCTCCCACTGGTTCTTAGCATACATTGAGTAGATAAAATCCTTGCGGTACTGACTGTCAACTACCTCGCCGATGTAGCCCATGTCCAGCATGAAACCAAGGCAGATCACCTCGTCAGAAGAACCCTGTATCCACAGTGGCTGTCCATTCTTATATTCCACATTCTCGCATTTTGCCGCTTTCATGGAGCCTGCCGAACTTTCTCCAAATAGTATCTCTACCATAATCTGCTCCTTTTGAACCTCGTTTCTATTTTGTGCATTTATCTGCATCACATTCTTTTACCCATTCGCCCAGTTTATCCTGTAGTAGCTTTTTATCTGGTAAATAAAGCTGATACTTCGACGCAAATATATTTGAATCCTTTGGAAGAGTCAATTCCACCATAGAATCGTCCTTGTCTTGGCAAAGTAGAACTCCTATAGTAGGATTTTCATCCTCCTGCTTTTCATAACGATCATAGTAATTCACATACATCTGCATCTGTCCTAAATCTTGGTGTTTCAGCGAACCTATCTTTAAATCAAAAAGAACAAAGCATCGTAACATTCTATTATAAAACACTAAATCTACCCTGAAATGTTCTTCATTAAAAGTAAATCTTTTCTGTCTGGCTACAAAAGTATATCCGGTGCCCAACTCTAGAAGAAATGACTGCAGATTATTGATCAACCTCGTTTCCAGTTCATTCTCTGAATACTCACTTTTATCCTCCAGCCCCAAAAATTCTAAAACATAAGGATCTTTAACCAAATCAGAAGATTTCTCTATTATCTGTCCCTCCACAGATAGTCTCTGAATCTTATCTTTATCAGTACTAAGTAAAATTCTGTGATACAGAGCACTATCGAACTGTCTCTCTAATTCACGCAAGCTCCAGTCATTCTTTACAGCTTCAATTTCATAAAAATGCCTCTCATCAACATCTTCTATTCGCATCAATTTCAAGTAATGTGACCAACTAAGATAAAATTTTCTTCCCGTGTTAATCGATGGAAGATCCTTGAATTGGCTAAACACTGTTTCGCCAATTTGATCCGCAGAATAAACCTTATAAAATTGACGAATATTTTTTAAATTTCCAACAGAAAATCCTTTTCCAAAATTCTGTGTTAAATAATCAGATAATCCCTTCAAGAGTTGCTGTCCATATGCTGCTCTCCGTTCTCCGCGCTGTTCTTCCTCTACGATTATTCTGCCAATTTCATAATAGGCATATACCATAGTGAGATTAACTGCCGTTTTAGCATTCTTCCTTGCTTGTAACAATACATCAGAAACGCTTTCCAGGAATACATGATCTATGGTAGCAATTTCATTCTTACTCATAATCCACGCTCCTTAATCTTTGTGCTTATTTTATGTATCTCTTGAATACCTTAACAAACAACACTGCTTTGTCTATCATTTCATTCATTAAATAATCATAATTTGAATGGTCGTCGAAATTTAATCCAGGTAACCTGTACATGATACGTGAGGCTTTTTTGTCATCCAGTCTTTGCCAATCTAACTTTAATCCTAACTTAGACTCTATCTCTGTTCTCGACAATTCTAAATGATCGAACAATTCTTTATCATCATTTATATACAACTCAATCACAACACAACTGTCCTTATTTACAAGATTTAATGCAACATGACACCCACTTACCCCTATAGCTATATCATACCAATGATCCGTGGATGCTTTTCTGACATTGAATGGCTTTCCTCTTTCCGCAACTATTTCGTTAAATCTATTCCAGAATTCCAGCCTTTCTGATTGTGATCTATTATATTCACCTGATCCAGATTGAGTTTTGGCATTCTTTATAAATCCATTTGGTTTTTCAACCACTTCAAACTTTGGTGCATAAAGTGAATCTCCAATTTGATATGCATGCACCTCAATCAGGAAAAAATTGATATTCGTGGCAGTATTATTATTAAGCCACTCTATAGCACTTCTATGCTCCTCACGAGCCTCCTTAACAATCCATACAATAACATTTGCATCCAACCCGGAAGCATATGTAATAATTTTGCCAAGATGATCGTGATTTGATGCTTCAAGCTGATTTTCAATGATTACTTTTTCTCCTGTAACCTCATCTTTCCCTACCAAGTCACATCTATATGCACCTACATAAACTTCTTTTTCAACTTCACTTAGCGTTAATCCTATTGTCTCGTTTAGTAATTCAAGGTTCTCTTTATCCGCAAGCCAATTTGAAAAATCATACTGTTCATGTCCCCATAACTTTCTGATATCAACCTCGACCAATTTTCCCATTTTTATAGTTGCCATTTCTTTATCCCATCCTTCACATCAGTATAATTACTTTATCTTTCCCCAATACCACCTATCAGTCTGTCAATCTCCTTATATGCCGTTTCTGTCCGTGCTGAATATGTACCATTCGGAGAATCTCCCTGCATAACAAACAAGATCTCTTCATCAGTTTTCGTGTATAGATCAATTCTGTCAGAATACCAGTTATAAACATGATACGGATATTTATTTAATATGCCATCTATCTTTTCAATGTCACCATCATCATACCAGATAATATCCTCTGCGCAAAACTCAAAACAGGATATTGCCGCCTCATATATCAACATTCCCATCATAAATGCAGACAAACTACTTTCTGCCTGGCCGATCTCATTTACAGTGCCATCCTCATCAGTTTCCACAACATACACAGGTGGATCATCCTCAGCCATATCAGCCCTTCTGATCGCGACCTGATATACGCCTTGATTCTCATTCAAGATATAAAAATATCCTTTTGTCTTCCTTGTCCATTTATACCTGCGCTGAAAATCAAGAGTAATCCAGGGATCATTGCTATGATCAAACAGCTCGCTTGTTTTACCACATTTCTTCCATATCTCATATAGCGTATGTGGGATGCTCTCAAATCCCGCTCTCAGCTCTTTTATCTCCTCATCTGTATATCCTACAAATGACTTGATATTGTATATTTTTTGTAATAAGGCATAATCCATTTACATTTCTCCCTGATTCTCATCCCGGTTTTAAGTTTCGGTTTATCAACTCTCAATCCACAATTTCATACCCTGCTGCCGCCAGAACTTCAAGTGCATCTTGAAAATTCTCCTTCTTTACCATAACATAATCCGTATTATATGTGGATACTGCAAATATCGAAATTCCGTTATCCGCCAGAACAGATGCGATCTTTGCCAGAATCCCGATCAAAGAAAAGTCCAATACGCCCTGAATGCGGAAAGCTCTCCAGCCATCATCGCGCTTTATTGCATTTGCCGGAACTTCACTCACCGGGCATACCATGGACTTTTCCTCATCAGTTTTCCCTATAAAACAATACTCAGAATCGAGATTCACATATGTGTAATCCTCCACTTGACACACTGAAAATTCTTCATCAATCTTTTTTATCTCCATGACCTCTCCTTAAATCTATTTTGTAAGCACCTTTTTGCAATATCTATGTGCACCACAATGAGGACAAACTAATTTACGCTTTGTTAATGTATGTGCTCCCATTACATATGACTTCATATCCGGAACAAACCTTGTGTTGCAATCAGGGCATTCAAATGCTCCTGCCTCTCTATCAAGAATACACGCAATCACTATTCCGCCACATACCACTACTAACCCTATTGCGATAAGCAGAACCCTCAGCCAATTCTCCATCTCCAGAATTCCTGACAATAAAAACAATGGAAATGCCGCAACTATCGTAAGTGTCGCGACCATTGCAGACAAAATAATTTTCTTTTTGCTTTCCTGTGCCTCTCTAACTAAATTCACCATATTAACCTCCGCTTTCTTTCGATAATCCTCTTCAGATACTCTTTCGCCAGATAGTAATTCATTCACTGTTATCTCTAATTCATCACATAACGGCAACAGTAATGAAACTTCCGGAAAACCATTTCCTCGTTCCCATTTTGAAATTGTTTTATCGCTGATTCCAAGTTTTTCAGAAAGCTGTTTTTGAGTATATCCCTTTCTCTTTCTCTCATCAGCGATGAATCGTCCAATTTTAATCTGGTCCATATGTTTTCCTCCTTTCTGGCTCAACTATCTCCCCTTTTTATTGCAAATCACACCCACGAGGCGTAGAATATGGTGAATCTATGCGGGTTCTACGCTTCGTAGACTAATCTATTTATCTGTTATCACCTATTTCTTACCAAAGCTACTTATATCTTCTAAATCACTTACCATCTACGACAGCCTGCAAACCATTATATATTCCTCATTATTCTCATCCACGATCTGGAATCCAACGCTCCACTATCTCCAGCTCATCCCGTGTAACCCGGCATGTGAGATTTAACACCTCCACACCGGCAGCCTTCGCCTCATAGAAAGTCTCCGCGAACTCCATGTGTATTTCCGCATTTGGCCTGACCTCAGTTATCCCTGTCATCGGAATGACAAATGCAACATAGCATTTATATCCCTCGGAGACCGCCTTCATCAGCTCCCGCAAATGCCTGACTCCCCTGTCGGTGGGTGCATCCGGGAAATATCCTATCCCATCAATCTCCTGAGTGCAGCCCTTGACCTCCATGAGATACTTCGTGCCATCCTTTTCCATATAGAAATCAATCCTGGAATCCCCGTATACATACTCCGGCTTTATAAAGTCATAATCCTTAGTTTTAAGCCATTCCAAAACCACCTTATTCGGCACCTGACTGTCCACGTTTACCCAGCCAAGCTTTGGATCCTCCACCGCTATGAGATCGTATTTCGTCTTGCGGTTTGGATTTGCAGACTTCTCAAGGCTGACCGTGTTCCCCGGTATCAGCAGACAGCTAAGCCTCCCTGTGTTCTTTACGTGCACGGTCTCTGTAACTCCGTCTATCTCCACATGGGCTGTGAACCTGTTTGGCCTTTCTACGAACTTGCCTGAGATAACATTTGTATATTTCACCTTGCCTTACATCTCCCATCTATTCCACAACAGAACGGTTCATCATGTAGAATGAGAACCTTGCCTTGTCTACAAGCTGTCCCTTGTCATCGTAAATATTTGCCTCGTACAGTGACACCTTCTTGCCCTGGCGGATCTCCATTCCCTCGCATATGAGATACTCCGTGTTCATAGCCGGAGCTATATATGTCATGGTTCCATCTATAGTTGAAGAAAACTTTCCGTAGGTACATGCTGCGATCCCGCTCACTATATCCGCAAGTGAGTACAGGCATCCACCATGCACAGAACCATATGGATTCAGGACATCCTCTGTGACCATCATCTTGCCCTTCACATATCCAAGGCTCATATCGGCCAGCTCTATCTTCAGGTTCTGGACATAGATGTTGTCCTTGTTAAACCTTATCAGCGCCTGTTTCACATCCTCGGACATAGCTTTTTTGTTGTCGTTTATCTCATTCATGCTTCATTTTACCTTTCAACTCTATTTTCATGTTCATACATCCTGCGCACATATCAAAAGCACTTGTCTAGAATATCCGGATCAAGTCCTTTTCTTCCCGTTACAAATCCAATTCCAAAGTACAGCACCGCACCTACCATCAGTCCCCACACGACCGCATTTATCCCAGCGATCTTGATAAAATACGTTGCAAATATATATGTTGCGATCGCGCCTACGCTGCTGCACACCGCCGCCTGCTTAGTTCCCTTCTTCCAGAACAGACCTCCCACAAGAGGCCAAAAGAATGTGCATTCAAGTCCGCCAAATGCAAACATGTTGAGCATGAAAATTATATCCGGCGGATTGATCGTGAGAACCATCACCACCACGCCGAGCAACATCGTAAGTATCGTGCTCACCAGCTTGACATTCTTGTCGTATTTCTCATTTTTCACCGGATCATCACCCACCACGTAATTCTTCCACAGATCCTTCACTATAGCTGCTGTGGCAAGTATGAGGAGCGAATCTGCTGTCGACATGACTGCTGCCATCGGCGCTGCGAGGAATACCGCTGCTATTCCAGGCGGCATGATCTTCTGTACTATATATGGTATAAAATAATCCGAAGTTGGAAGATTGTCCGTATCGACAAGTGCGCCAGCCCATGTTCCTGCAAGATGCATTCCCACGATCACAAAGCTGCATGTGAGAACTCCGATCCACATCGCTCTGTGCATGCTCTTCGTATCCTTAAATCCCATGGCGCGCACAGCAGTCTGGGGAAGCCCCAGCGTTCCAAATCCCACAAGCACCCAATAGCTGAGCAGCCCTCCTGGAGTGTATTTCGAGAAAATGTCATCGTACACCTCCGGCAGATTTGTCTGAAGACCGGCATCTATCGCTGCAAGACCGCCCCCGCTCCTTAAGACAAAGAATATAAACAGGAATGTTCCGATACACATTACTATTCCCTGAATCGTGTCAGTTATGACAACCGCACTGAATCCGCCAATAGCTGTGTACAATATCACGACTGTGCCAAATATCAAAAGTGAAGTCACATGATCCATTCCCGTTATGGATGCTATAAGTGTGGCCCCGCCTGTAAACTGGCTTATCATCTGTGCTATGAAGAAAACTATAAGTCCAAGGCTCGTGATGACCACCAGCGCATCGCTCTTGTATCTCGCCTTGAAGTAGCCCACCACTGTCACAGCGCCCGTTCGTCTGGACACTATCGCCAGCTTATTTCCAAGCACACCGAGCACCAGAAATGTGACCGGGACCTGAATAGCAGCTATCCACGCCTGTGCATATCCATATGTAAGACCCGCTGCACCCGGTCCTGATATAAATGAACTAGCGGAGGTATATGTTGCCATGATCGTCATGGCTAGGACGATTCCGTTCATGTTTCTTCCGCCTATGAAATACTTCTTCTCGGACGTTGTGTGCAGACTTTTCTCCGCCCTTCTGCTGTAGACAAAACTCACCACAATATTGAATAACAGATATCCAAGAAAAACCGATAAGATCAATATCTGATTACTGTTCATTTTCACCCTCACTCTCATCCTCTTCATATTGGAAATCTACGAACACAAACTTAAGCAGCCAGAATACACCGATCACCGCAAGCACCACTGTTCCAAGCACCGAGACCACAAACCACACCGGCATATGGAATACCGTCCACCCGGTGCCATTTAGTAGGAACGCGGTTAGCACATGCCATAAAAAACATATAAATACCACAAGCAGCGTCGCTTTGATCTCTTTTATGCACTGCCTGTGCTGTTCTTCCTTTGTCAGTTTCATCATAATAATATATCCCCTTATATTTCATAAATACATCGAACAATGCTCATTATATCACGCTGATCATTTTTTTCATAGTTACCCCGCCAGCCACCAAAATCCTGTGCATATACAAACTCTGTATTGTTGTCTGCACAAAAAAACTGGCGCACAGACGTTTCGTCCATACACCAGCCATTTATAGTTTACTGTATACCAATTTATGTTATGCTATTTTATCTTTTACATTTTCCAATTCATATAACGTATCCGGATCAATATCCAGACATTTTGATGTATCCCTCGTTCCTGTCACATCCCATGCCAAAGTTCCATTCAAAATTGTACATGAATTCAAAAAGAAATCTTTGTCTCTAAGTGGTTCAAACACTTTCTTATCCAGTAGTGGTTTTGCGTCATAACATACAATTTTGCCATCCTCAAAATACACATATACTGTATAATCATCAAATGGAACCACTTGCACTATATCATATATCATGCCAATTCCCCCTCTCTGTATAGTATATAAATTTTTAAATCAATGGATTTATTCTGTTTAATGGCAAACCATCCTTCGATAATTCCCAATTCTGCATTAACTCATCTTGATGAATGACACACCATGCAAGTATGAGCTTTAACTGCCTTGAAGGCAATGCACCCTTTATAACCCGTGCTTCATTTATATCTATTATAGCTTTATTTCCGTTATATTCTGCATGAAAATGTGGTGGATTATGATCATCATAATACATAGTTATTCTGATTCCATAAAACAGTGATATTTCTGGCATACTATCAACCTCCAATTATTATTGATAATATTATACTATATCATTCCAAGGCTATTCAATAACTATCATTACTATATCAAAAGATAACTTAAGTAAATTTAGTCTTCTCTAGTTATTTTTTTCTAACCATATTGGCACAATCACTTATAAATTTGAATACAAAAAGCGCCAGCACATAAACCTTGGGATATATCCAATATTAAGCGGACATACCACCAGCGTAAATGCGCCAGCGTCTTATTTACTCTATATACATTTTAATTCAGATCTTTATACATTGATCTCCGCAGTAACACCGAGGATATCCTTGTTCTCATCGAGGATAGGCTGAATGACCTCTGCAAGGAACTCTCTTGTCTGCTCAGGAGCACGACCTACGAAGTTCTTTGGCTCAAGGATAGATACGATCTCCTCCTTTGTCATACCAAAGTCAGGGTCTGCTGCGATACGGTCAACGAGGTCATTCTCTCTTCCGTACTTCTTGACCTGCTCGCCTGCAAGCATTGAGTACTCTCTGATCTTCTCATGAAGCTCCTGACGGTTGCCGCCACGCTTAACAGCATCCATCATGATATTCTCTGTTGCCATGAATGGAATCTCCTTCATGAAGCACTGATAGATAACCTTGTCATATACCACAAGACCATCAACAACGTTCAGGTACAGATCAAGGATTCCATCAACTGCGAGGAATGCCTCTGGAACTGAGATACGCTTATTTGCTGAGTCATCCAGTGTTCTCTCAAACCACTGTGTTGCGGCTGTGATAGCAGGATTGAGCGCGTCGCACATTACATAATTGGCAAGTGATGCGATTCTCTCACTTCTCATTGGATTTCTCTTGTATGCCATAGCTGATGAACCAATCTGGTTCTTCTCAAATGGCTCCTCTATCTGCTTTAAGTGCTGGAGAAGTCTGATATCATTTGAGAACTTGTGTGCACTCTGTGCGATGCCTGAGAGCACATTAAGAACCCTTGAGTCGACCTTTCTTGAATATGTCTGGCCTGATACAGGATAGCACTCAGCAAATCCCATCTTCTCAGCGATCTTTCCATCTATCTTTCTCACTGTCTCGTGATCTCCTCCGAAGAGCTCAAGGAAACTTGCCTGTGTTCCAGTTGTTCCCTTTGATCCGAGAAGCTTCTGCTGGCTGATCATGTACTCTATATCAGAGAGGTCAAGGAGCAGCTCCTGCATCCAGAGTGTTGCACGCTTACCGACTGTCGTTGGCTGTGCAGGCTGGAAATGTGTAAATGCAAGAGTTGGGAGATCCTTGTACTGATCTGCGAACTTTGCCAGCTCATTTATAACATTGATGAGTTTCTTTCTGACAAGCTTTAATGCCTCTGTCATAACGATAACGTCTGTGTTATCGCCTACATAGCAGCTTGTTGCTCCAAGGTGGATTATTCCTGCTGCCTTAGGGCACTGAACACCGTATGCATATACGTGGCTCATTACGTCGTGACGAACCAGCTTTTCTCTCTCTCTGGCAACATCATAGTTGATGTCATCAGCGTGAGCCTTGAGCTCCTCGATCTGCTCATCTGTGATTCTTGGATTGCCGTTCTCGTCCTTGAGACCAAGCTCCTTCTCTGTCTCAGCAAGAGCTATCCACAGCTTTCTCCATGTCTTAAACTTCATATCAGGTGAGAAAATATACTGCATTTCCTTACTAGCGTATCTTTCACACAGTGGGCTTTCGTACTTGTCCTTACTCATGTCTTTACCTCTTTCTTCCTGTAGTCTCCCGCATCTGCCAGCTGACAAATGCTTTTATATCTTATCACACAACTATTATACATGGGTTTCAGATTATTTCCATGCTTTTTTTGCATAAACCAGAAATTCGGAATCAATATCTGCTTTTCCGCTGATATGATTCCGAATTTTTACAATTTTTGTCTTGCGACAAGTGCGCACTTTCGTGCGCTATCACCAGGACTCCTCCCGCTTACGCGGGCCCCTCCTCATATCTTGTCTTCCGACAAGTGCGCACTTTCGTGCGCTATCACCAGGACTCCTCCCGCTTATGCGGGCCCCTCCTCATGATATAATATGAGACTCCGAGCCTCTCTTGAAGTCTTCGTGGTCGCCTCTGATGTCCTCTGTAGGCGGTTTCATAGGATATTCGCCGCTGAAGCATCCATGGCAGTACTGTCTTCCGCCTGAGAGCTCCGGAAGTCTCTCCATCTTCAGGTACGCCAGAGAGTCGGCACCTATGATCTTGCATATATCATCTACAGACCTGTTGTATGCTATGAGCTGTTCTCTGTCCGGAATGTCAGTTCCAAAGTAGCATGGATACAGGAATGGAGGTGAACTGATCCTTACATGGACCTCTGTCGCTCCTGCCTCCCTGAGCATGCCAACTATTCTGTCACTCGTAGTTCCACGAACTATAGAGTCATCTATCATTATGACACGCTTGCCATTTACAGCCTCCTTAAGGACGTTCAGCTTAACACGCACGCTGGACTCTCTCTGGCTCTGCTGTGGCTTTATGAATGTTCTTCCCACGTATCCATTCTTGACAAATGCCGTTCCATATGGAATACCCGATTCAAGTGAATAGCCCATGGCCGCTGCATTTCCCGATTCAGGAACTCCAACTACCACATCAGCGTCAACCGGGCTGTCCTTTGCAAGGCATCTTCCGGCTGTGATACGCGAATCGTACACAGACATTCCATCTATGACTGAATCAAGTCTCGCAAAGTATATATACTCAAATATACATCTTGCATGCTGCTCCTGGCACATGTTCTTGTACGACTGGATTCCGTACTCAGGTGATATGGTTACAACCTCTCCAGGCTCCACATCCCTGACAAATTCGGCACCTATTGTATCGAGCGCACAGCTCTCAGATGCCAGTATGTATGCGTTATCACGCTTTCCTATACAAAGCGGTCTGAAACCAAATGGATCTCTGGCTCCAATAAGCTTTCTAGGACTCATGATGACAAGTGAATATGATCCCCTTACTTTCTTGAGAGCTCTAGTGACAGCCTCCTCAACGGAACCGCACTTAACTCTCTCCCTGGCTATATGGTAAGCTATTACCTCAGAATCAATTGTAGTCTGGAATATAGCGCCTGTGAGTTCCAGCTCACGTCTAAGCTCAGGAGCATTTACCAGATTGCCGTTGTGTGCAAGTCCCAGAGTTCCCTTTACATAATTGAGAACCAGTGGCTGTGCATTCTCTATAGTGCTGGCACCGGCTGTAGAATATCTCACATGACCCACACCGATATTTCCCTTTAGCTTGCTCAGTGAATCAGGTGTGTACACCTCATTCACAAGACCCATGCCCTTTAAGGAGCTGACCTTGCCCTTAGGACCAGCAGTGTCTGACACCGCTATACCGCAGCTCTCCTGCCCACGGTGCTGCAATGCAAACAGACCATAATAGATCGTGTTCGCCACATCATTTCCATCGAAATCATAGATACCGAAGACTCCGCACTCCTCGTGCATCTCGTCCTCGTCATAATAATGAGATCTTAAACATTCGTTCATAAATATATGCCTCTCATGTTATATTATTGTAACTGTCACGGCCACATAATTCTCATCGTATGTCTGGTAACAGTCATATCTTTCACCACATAAAACTTTATCTGTTTTACCACAACATGTCAACAGATAAATTCTATCATTTTTAGGATTATACCCCACTTTTTTCATGCATTTTCACCAACAGCAGTATATTTCGCAAGTATTTATCTATTTAAACTTGAGAAAATCCACATCTCTCTGTCACAACCCCGCCTCACCGGTCGCGCTGTACTTCTCTCCTGACGCGGCAGGTTACCACATAGTCCTTCCGGCTTCCACCTGGAATTGAAAAAAGCCCAAAAGATACAAATTTTACGTACTTTGTATCTTTTGAGCTTTTATACCACTCTCTACTCCACTGCGTATCCCTTTGCCTTTATGAGATCCACCATCTTGTATACATACTTCTCACACAGCTCATCTGTGGCTGCCTCGACCATAACTCTGATGACAGGCTCTGTACCGCTCTGTCTGAGAAGAAGTCTTCCGTCGTCTCCAAGCTCTGCTGCTATCTCATCGTTCAATTTCAGCACATCAGCATCGTTCATGACTGCATCCTTGCTTGAAACTTTGACATTCACAAGGAGCTGTGGATATATCGTCAGGCTGTGGAACAGCTCTGAGAGCTTGACCTTACGTCCAAGTATAGTCTCCATGATCATCAGTGAGGTGAGGACACCGTCACCGGTTGTTGCATACTTGGAGAAGATGATATGTCCTGACTGCTCGCCGCCGATGGAATGTCCATGCTCCATCATATTTTCGAACACGTACTTGTCACCGACTGCCGTCTTCTCATAGTTGATGCCCTTCTTGTCAAGTGCTTTGTAAAGTCCAAGGTTGGACATGATAGTTGTGACGATGGTATTGTTGTTCAGCTCGCCCTTATCCTTCAGATAACGACCGCAGACATAGAGTATCTTGTCTCCATCCACGATCTCGCCCTTGTCGTCCACTGCAAGACACCTGTCCGCATCACCGTCAAATGCAAATCCCACATCAAGTCCCTTCTCCTTGACAAATGCCTGAAGCTTTTCAATGTGTGTTGAACCACAGTCCGTGTTGATGTTTGTTCCATTTGGTTCATTGTTGATGACATATGTCTTTGCTCCGAGAGCGTCATACACCGACTTTGCAACCAGATATGACGCACCATTTGCACAGTCAAGACCAATTCTCATTCCCTTGAAAGGTCTGGTAGGGATCGTGAGCAGATAACCTATATATCTGTTTCTTCCCATTGTGTAGTCGGTGGTCTTACCGATGCTGTCCTTCTTTGCAAATGGTATCTCGCCAAGCTCACCATCTATATACTGCTCGATCTCATTCTCGATGGCAGCCTCAAGCTTGTAGCCCTGACCATTGATTACTTTGATTCCATTGTCATAGTATGGGTTATGGCTGGCTGAGATCATGATACCGCAGTCAAAATCACCTGTGCGGACTATATAAGACACACTAGGTGTAGGTGTTACATGCATCAGGTATACATCAGCTCCGCTGGCTGTAAGTCCCGCAACCAGAGAATACTCGAACATGTAGCTTGAAAGTCTCGTATCCTTTCCGATGACGACATGTGCCTTCCCATCCTCATGCTGCTTGCCATAGTAGTAGCCAAGGTATCTTCCAACCTTATAGGCATGCTCCACTGTAAGGTCTACATTTGCCTCGCCTCTGAATCCATCTGTTCCAAAATATTTACCCATTGTAAAATCCTCGATTCTATTATTCTATAACCTCATCCTGCTCGCTTTCCTGAACGACCAGAAGATCTATCGCTCTCCTGTGGATGTGTATCTTGGTCTCCTTATATTCTCCGCCGAACTCACCATCACATGTCCATGCAACCGGATCCTCTGCATCAAACTTGACCCTGTGAGCCCTGAATGAAACCATGCTCCTCTCATTCACATCACCTGTAAGGAGTGCCCTGACCACTCTCTCCAGATCAGCCGGTGTCTTCATTGTCCTTATCAGTACTCCCTCAAAAAGTCCGTCATCGAACTCAACTCCTTTTCGGGTTATACTCTTAAACCCTCCAACGGATACCGAGTTGGACACCATACCGAATATAAACTCGCCTTCCTGCTCGTCCCCGTCTATTGTAACCTTCATCTTGTAAGATGGTACATTTGCCAGGCTTTTTATCCCCTGCAATACATATGCCGCATGCCCAAATATATTCTTCATATTCTGCGGCGTTGCATATGATGTATCTGAGAACATTCCAAAAGCTGCGACATAAACAAAGTTCTTGTCGTTCAGACTTCCTATATCTATGGAGAACGGCTCTGCCTTCACTATCATCTCAGCCGCCTCAACCGTCTCTCTCGGTATGTCCATGCTCCTTGCAAAGTCATTGGTGGAGCCACACGGAATATATCCAAGTGGAACCCTTATCCCGCTCTTCATATATCCTGTAACTGTGTTGCCCAGGGTTCCGTCGCCCCCCGCACATACGATCACATCGTAGTTTGCGCCTTCCTCCTGAACAATTCTCTCTGCGTCATCTGCCGATTTCGTAAGATATGTCCTGACCGCGTAATCGTTGTTGCAGAACACTTCCAGCACATCCACCAAAGAATTCTTCAGAGTAGTCCTACCCGCTTTGGGATTCATGATGAACAGCATATTCTTCATACTTTCAATAACACAACCTTTCCCTTTGATACTGCTTATTTACTTGTGATCCTCCTTGTACTTCATGTACAGATCATACCCCTTCTTGCGGAGCTTGCATGATGGACAATGTCCGCAGCCCTCGCCCTTGATGCCATTGTAACATGTGAGTGTCATATCTCTGATGACATCCAGTCCACCCAGCTCATCAGCCATCTTCCATGTCTCCATCTTATCGATCCACATCAATGGTGTTATTATATCAAACTCGTAGTCCATTGCAAGATTTAGTGTTGTATTTAACGATTTGATAAATATATCCCTGCAGTCAGGGTATCCTGAGAAGTCACTCTGGGACACTCCTGTTATTATATCAGATATTCCTCTCTGTTTGGCAAATATTGCTACAAATGTAAGAAATACCATGTTCCTTCCGTCTACAAATGAGTTCGGTGTACCCTCATCAGGTGCATTTTCATCAACCTTCATGTCCGTTCTTGTCAGAGAATTTGGCGCAAGCTGGTTGAGAAGACCCATGTCAAGTATGTGGTGCTCCACTCCGAACTTGTCTGCGATCTCCTTTGCACACTCAAGCTCCAACGCATGTCTCTGTCCATAGTCAAATGATACCGCATACACCTTCTTGTACTTCTTGAGTGCCCACAACAGACACGTTGTGCTGTCCTGTCCGCCGCTGAATACTACAACTGCCTCATCCTTATTCTTCAAATTCTGCATGATCTCATCCTCCATATATAATCAAATATGATATTCCGGACCGCATTATAACGCTCCCGGATAAACAAATTCATCATTATCAATTCAGTGTGCCTATGACTATCTTCCCGCATTGTACATCATCAGCAACTTGTTCTGCAGAGCTGTGTCGCTCTCAAATCTTCCCCTGAGAGTGGTAGTCATGGTCTTGCTTCCCGGTTTCTTGATGCCCCTTGCCGTCATGCAGCTGTGATGTGCCTCTATCATGACCGCCACGTCCTCAGTTCCCGCAGCCTTAGATATGACGTAGGCGATGTCCGAACCTATCCTCTCCTGGAGCTGAAGTCTCTTCGCCACCATATCCGCAATCCTCGCTATCTTAGAAAGTCCGAGCACTCTTCCATTTGGAATGTATGCGACTGACACCTTCATATCGTACATAAGCGCCATGTGATGCTCACAGTAGCTGAACACCTCTATATCCTTGACAAACACCATGTCACCGGCCTGCCTTGCCACTCCGTCCTCAGCAAATGTCTTGCCGAACATCTCGGCCAGCTCGTCATTGGTGTAGTTCATTCCCTCAAATACTTCCTCGTACATACGCGCAACCCTGTCAGGAGTCTCTACAAGTCCCTCCCTGTCAGGATTATCTCCAAGGGCAATCAATATTCCTCTTACGTGTTCCTTTATAGCCTCTTTATCTATCGCCATCTTATACACCTCTTTCTTCCGGATCCCAAATGAACTTGTGAAGCTGTAACTGAAGCTTCACATCATTCATATCGTTCTCGATCATAAAATCCACTATATCCGCAGGATCTATGCTGCCATACACAGGACTGATGAATACTCTCGTCTTCTCATCCAGCGCATACTCCCTAACTATCTCAAAACATTTTTCCAGATCCTCCTGTGAACCGACCACAAATTTCACCGAATCATTCTTGTCTATATAATTATAATTTGCAAGGCACATTTCACTCTCCATGCCGCTGGATGGACATTTGTAATCCAGCGTGTACGATACATTTCCCCCAAGAGCCTTGAACTCTGCGATATCCACACTTCCATTTGTCTCGATCTCGACCCTTACATCATCCTCCAGCTCAAATGCAAGGAGCAACTTATCTATGTCCTTCTGTATCAGCGGTTCCCCACCTGTCAGGGTTACATTCTTCACCTTTGTTCTTCTGACATAATCGATGATCTCATCCTCGGTGAGTTCCTCATAAGGAACGCCTGCCTCATTTGCCCACTTGGTATCGCAGTAACCGCAATCAAGATTGCATCCCGCAAATCTTATGAACACGGCAAGTTCTCCGGCTCTTGCAGCCTCACCGTTGATACTTATAAATCTCTCTACTACTCTGTATGTGCTCACGACTGTATTTCCTTTCTCCCGGTGTATATTCTCCATTCTCTCACATCTTCCAGATTTTTAGACCTGCCAGCTTCTCACCGGAATCCTATCATATATATTTACTCACAATAAGAAGCCACGTTGTTCGGTGTCTCATACACACTTGCCTCTATGACCTTGTAGCCCCGGCCTGCCATCTCATCGTATATATACTTTGCGAAATTCTCAGCAGTAGGTCTGAAATCAACCTTCACGATTCTAAGATTTTCCGCCAGCAGCGCATCCTCCGTCGCCCGCTTCAGGCTTCCCGTTTCCATGATAAGGCTGTGGTCAAAGTGATCCGCAATCTCCTTCAGATCCTTCTTCAGATTGGAGAAATCAACCACCATTCCTCTGTTCTGTGTATCGCTCTCAAGAGTCTCCGCACCGACCTTGATCTCCACCGTCCATCTGTGTCCGTGGATATTGCTGCATTTGCCGTCATAATCTTTCAAAAAATGGGCGCTGTCAAAACTTGCCTTTGTCTTTAACTTATACATAACTCCTCCTATAAGCATCCAACTGTTCACCACAAAAAAAGACCAGAATAGGACATTCTGATCTTCTTATGTCCTAGTTTTGTTTAGTGACAGGATGGTACTAATGAACTGTCAATCTATAATATTGTATTTATGCTTTATTCGTATATTATATCTGACTATTTCCTATCAGATATACCAGCTTATGTCTCTTACTATGCTTTAGATATTAAGGAATCCCTTAACCTCTGCAAGCATATCCTCCTTGTCACATACTGTGTCGTGGAGAACCTTTGCTGATCTGATATCCTCTATAGCCTGAGGTACCTTTACACCTGAGAGCTTCTCAAGCTCGTCGACAAGCTCAAAGTCTGTCTTGGAATCATACTCAGGGTCTATAGCGTTCATAACGCTTCTTGTGAACTTGTATGGGCTTGCTGTTGACGCGATGACTGTAGGTGTCTTATCTCCTGTCTCTGCCACATACTTTTCATATACTGTAGCTGCAACTGCTGTATGTGTATCGATGATATAATCATCTGACTCATATACCTTTTTGATGGTAGCTGCGGTCTCTGCCTCTGTTGCATATCCACCATAGAACTCAGCAAGCTTTGCCTTCATATCGTCTGTGATGGTGTACACTCCATCTGTTGTGAGTTCTTTCATAAGCTCCGAGTTCTTCTCAGCATCATTTCCGGCGATCTTGTATATCAGTCTCTCAAGGTTGCTTGAAATGAGGATATCCATCGATGGTGATGTTGTGAGTATGAACTCTCTGTTTCTATCGTATGTTCCTGTCTGGAAGAAATCAAACAGAACCTTGTTGTCATTTGATGCGCAGATGAACTTTGCGATTGGAAGTCCCATCTCCTTGGCATAGTATGCTGCAAGGATATTACCAAAGTTACCTGTTGGAACGTCCACGTTGATCTTGTCGCCTGCCTTGATGGTTCCGTCTGCAACAAGTCTTGTGTAAGCGTATACATAGTATACCATCTGAGGGACAAGACGTCCGATGTTGATTGAGTTTGCTGATGAAAACTGATATCCCTTCTCATCCATGTACTTTGCAAGCTCAGCATCTGAGAACATCTTCTTCACACCTGTCTGTGCATCATCAAAGTTACCTGTGATACCAACAACAAATGTATTGTCACCCTTCTGTGTAACCATCTGCTTCTCCTGGATTGGGCTTACACCGTGCTTTGGATAGAACACGATGATCTTTGTTCCAGGAACATCTGCAAATCCTGCAAGGGCAGCCTTACCTGTATCACCTGATGTTGCTGTGAGGATGACGATCTCATTCTTTACTCCATTCTTCTTTGCTGATGTTGTGAGAAGATATGGAAGGATTGAAAGTGCCATATCCTTGAATGCTATTGTTGATCCATGGAAAAGCTCAAGATAATATGCTCCTGCCTTATTCACAAGTGGTGCTATAACCGGTGTATCAAACTTTGAATCATATGCTGAATCTATACAATGCTTAAGCTCAGCCTCTGTGAAGTCTGTGAACATAAGCTTCATAACCTCGTATGCAACCTGCTGATAGTTCATCTTTGCAAGATCTTCCAGAGACACATCAAGTGCTGGTATAGAATCTGGTACAAAGAGTCCCCCCTCATTAGCAAGTCCCTTAAGTATAGCCTGTGATGCTGTTGCTGTCTCATTTGCATTTCTTGTGCTTCTGTAGATAAGTTCCATTTGCCAATCTCCTTAATAAATATATTTAAACATTTCGTTATGTACTAAACTCAAGAATCACCTGTATTCTTACAAATAATCGTGTGCATTATAACACAGCATTTTATAAAAAACAAGCTATAGCCCGTCTCATTCATGCGACTTTTCCAACACTTTCCCAACACTTATCTCACTGCATTTAAAAACCCGCCTTACGGCGGGTCTTTAATATATCTGTATACAATTTCTGCTTTTTATTACTTTACATATACATCATAGTAGCCTGTTGCGAAGTTAAGAGCTGCCTGATGGTTTGAGAAGTAGATATCAAGATGATTGCCATTGATAGCTCCACCTCTGTCCTGAACTGTGTATGTATGACCATCAACTATAAGCTCTGTACCAAATGCAAAGTTACTTGGCGCTGCACATGTCACACCCTCGACTGCAGGTGCGCCTGAAGCTGTTGTCGGGTTATCCATGTTGCTGTACTCACCGCAGCAGATTGGACATGGACAATATGCCGTAATCCAGAATGTTCCGAGATATGTACCTGATGTCTCACCATTCACATAGATAACCTTGTCATCAGGAAGTCCATCTGTTGACTTCTCTGTTGATGGATCAACTGATATCTGATCGTCAGGAAGTCCTGCTGCTGACTTATCCTTATCCTTAACCTTCATCTGTGTGGTAGGCTCTGACTTTGTTGTGTCTGCTGCCTGCTGTGCAGCCTCTGTTGCACGAGCCTCTGTTGTGCTCTCCTGAACTCCACCGCTTATGGCTGAAGTCTTCTTAACTGTCTTCTTGCTTGAGAGGGCTACTGAACCAGTCTTGTTGACATCTGACAGAGTACCATCTGCCAGTGCAACTGATGATGTTGCCTCTCCATAGTCTGCTGTGTTGTCTGCGTATAATGTATTACCTGCTGCTGCTGCGATCGACACTCCCTTGCCCTTGGATGAAACCATGCTGTCATCTGATGCGATAACTGCGTATGATGAAAATCCAACTGCCAGGAGTACTGCTCCTATGCTAATCTTCTTTACGTTCCTTTTCAGTGATGTCTTCATTAGTTTCTGTGATTTCATACGTGATGAATCTGAAAACTTTTGCATAACCTTTTCTCCTTAATTTCTTTACGGTTTCAGAATTGTTACAAAACCGTTAAAATTTAACTCATGACGCTATTATAATCTCTGTCAAAAGAAAGGTCAAGCAAAGTGGATATTTTTGTAAATCATGCACAACTCGCATAAAATCTTTAATTCCGTTAATGTAAACATGCAACATTTTAAAATGCTATTTTTGTGCATATTTTACATTTTAGTACCGTAACATTTTTGAAACAAATCAGCATCTTGTATATTTTTACTTTAGAGTTTTTAATAAAATCTTTGTTTTCTGTTACATTTTTTTGTTTTTATGTTAACTCACAATGACTTTTTCAGGTGCGCTGTCAGCCCATCTACAGAGCAGTTCCTCAAGCTCCTCGTAAGTCTCAACCTGGTTCACATTGCTCCTGAGCTTTGCCGAATCATACATTCCGACTGAGTACCATGCCACGTGCTTTCTCATCTCATGGATACCTGTGTACTCACCCTTGAACTCAACCATGAGTCTCGCATGTCTCAGCATCATATCCTTCACTTCATATATGTCAGGCTTGTCCGGCAGCTCGCCATGCTCGTAGTAGTATTTCATATCGCGGAATATCCACGGGTTGCCCCTCGCACCTCTTCCTATCATAAAGCCGTCACAGTTCGTCTGCGCCCTCATGTCTATGATGTCCTGAGGAGTGTTTATATCGCCATTGCCAATGATCGGGATGATGCACGCCTCCTTCACCCTGGCTATGACGCTCCAGTCCGCATGTCCCTGATAATACTGCTGCCTTGTCCTTCCGTGCACCGCCACAGCGGCAGCCCCGCTCTCCTGGGCTATATGTGCTATCTCAGGCGCATTTATATGCTCTGAATCAAATCCGCTTCTTATCTTGATGGTCAGCGGTATACTTATAGCTTTTGCCATGGCCTCGACTATCCTTCCAACAAGAACCGGATCCTTCATCAGCGCAGATCCCTCTCCATTGTTGACCACCTTCGGCACAGGGCAGCCCATATTTACATCTATGAATGAATAACCGTTGCTCTCTATCCTCTTTGCCATCTCCGCCATGATCTCAGGATCAGAGCCAAAGAGCTGCAGCCCAAATGGCTTCTCCCGCTCATCCATAGCCAGAAGCGGCTTCGTGTTCATATTTTTATAATATATTGCCTTGGCGCTCACCATCTCGCTGTACAGGATATCACAGCCCTGTTCCTTGCATAAAAGACGAAATGGCTGGTCACATACACCAGCCATCGGCGCCAGGATCAATTTATCTCTGAAATCCATAAATTTCTCCATTGCTTCTATAATAATATATAATTTGCAAAATTCGACTTATTTCTGCTTGTCCATGATAAGTCTGAGTCCGTGAAGTGTGAGATCCGGATCATACACATCTATGCAGTCCGTGTTCTCATATATCATCTTTCCAAGTCCGCCGGTAGCCACGACCTTCATGTTGTCGTATCCTGACTCCTTGCGCATTCTCTTCACTATATACTCTGTCTGGCCAATATAGCCCATGCACACACCGGCCTGCATACTGGATATCGTGTCCTTGCACAGTATCGTCTCAGGCACCTTTATCTCTATCTCAGGAAGCTTGGCTGTTCCCGTCCACAGAGCATTTGCAATAAGCCTTATACCCGGCGATGTGACCTCAGCCTCAAACACGCCATCGGCATTGATGAGGTCGTACGTTGTGGCAGTTCCAAAGTCCACCGTGAGAACCGGTCCGCCATACATGTGATAAGCCGCAACTGCGTCAACTATTCTGTCAGCTCCAAGCTGCTTCGGGTTTGGCAGCGCTATATTGATCCCCGTCTTTATTCCCGGCTCAACTATGAGTGGTGTTATTCCAAAATATTTCTTTATGCCATTCACCAGTGAATGCATGATCTTCGGAACAACCGAAGCGATTATAACTTCATCTATAACATCAGTTGACAACTGTCTCATTCTGAGCCAGTCGCACAGAAATACTCCGTACTCATCCGATGTTCTCGATATCCCGGTGGTCATCCTGAAGGTCTTCTCCAGGCGTTCTCCGTCAAACAGTCCTATCGTAATATTTGTATTTCCAGCATCAATAGCAAATAACATGCCCTTTTTTCCTTCCTGATCTTCCAATTATTTTATATCATTCATTTACAAGACTGTTAATGTCAACACCCTGTATAAATATCTTATAGAACAGCTCCAGACTCTGGAACAGCTCCTTCTTTTCATTCTGCAGCTTCTTGACCTTGAGTCCGCATCCTATGTCGTCAAATAACAGGTCATCCTCAAGTGCCCTCGTCTGTATCTTCAGATTGCCGGCGTCGTCAAACACCAACATAAATATTCCTCCGACCTCCTGTGTAAACGCTCCACACATGGCGTGAAGCTCGTCCTTTATCTCATCAGGAAGCTTTGAAAATTCCTTGTTCAGATAAAACTTCTGATTATATATCGAGCTGGCGCACAGAACAAGCTCGCCATCCTCTGTCCTAGTTGAAATCTCCATAACCGCTCCTATCCTATAACGTCCGCCATATCGTACATTCCTGCAGGCTTGCCCTTGAGGAACTTTCCTGCCTCAACAGCACCCTTTGCAAATACTGACTTGGAATATGCAGTGTGCTTGAACTCTATAACCTCATCAATACCTGCAAATATCACCTCATGCTCTCCAACTATAGTGCCGCCTCTGACAGCAGAGATTCCGAGCTCCTTCTTATCTCTCTTCTTTCTCACCTGGCTTCTGTCGTACACATACTCATACTGCTCATTGCATGCCTCATTGATTGAATCAGCAAGAGCAAGAGCTGTTCCGGATGGAGCATCCACCTTCTGGTTGTGATGCTTCTCAACTATCTCTATATCATATCCGGCTGGTGAGAATACCTTCGCAGCATCCTTCAGAAGCTTCATGAGTGTATTGATTCCCAGTGACATGTTCGCTGACTTGAGTATGGCAACCTTTGCACTGCACTCCTTTACCTTTGCAAGCTGCTCATCTGAGAGACCTGTTGTACAGAGAACTATAGGAGTCTGTGTCCTCACACCGTAATCGAGGAGCTTGTCAACAGCTACAGCCGCTGCAAAATCTATGATGACATCAGCCTCGACATCGCAGGCATCTATATCTGTAAATACCGGATATCCGTTATCCCTGTTGTCCACAACATCTATTCCCGCTACGATCTCGGCATCAGGATCGCCTGCAACGATACCTGTTATTACCTGTCCCATCTTTCCATTGCAACCATGCATTATGATCTTTACCATGTCTGTCTATCCTCCATATATATAAGCTTTGTCATTTGTTGTCGTCTTTTGTGTGGTCTATGCACGCTGACATGCGCATATATTTCAACATGTACTCCATTTTACACATTTGCTGTCCATTGTGCAACGTTTATATCCACCTCGGCAAATAAAAATGTCTGCAGCCAGTTGAGACCGCAGACATCTGTATTGTTTCTATGATAATTACAGTCCTAGAGAACTCCGTACTCTTCCATTGCCTTCTTGAGCTTCTCCACGTTCTGTGGCTCCATCTCAGTGAGCGGCATTCTCATTGTTCCATCACACATACCAAGAAGCTCTACAGCCTTCTTGACAGGTATTGGATTGACCTCGCAGAACAGTGCGTTGCAGAGGTCGATGGCCTTAAGCTGAAGATCAAGGCTTCCCTGAACATCTCCGTCAAGATATTTCTGAACCATATCGTGTACGTCCTCAGGGATTATATTGGCTGTTACTGAGATAACTCCCTTTCCGCCAAGTGAGAGAAGAGGTACAACCTGATCGTCATTTCCTGAGTAGATATCTATGCATCCCTTTGAAAGACTTGCAAGCTTTACGACCTGGCTTATATTACCTGAAGCTTCCTTGATACCGACAATGTTCTCAACATTCTGTGCAAGATATACTGCTGTCTCCGGCTGGATATTGCAGCCTGTACGTGATGGCACATTGTAAAGGATTATAGGCACATTTACTGAATTTGCAACGGCTGTGAAGTGTGCGATGAGGCCCTTCTGTGTAGCCTTGTTGTAATATGGTGTAACCACGAGCAGACCGTCCACTCCGTAGCTCTCTGCCTCTGTTGAGAGATATATTGCTGTTGCAGTACAGTTTGAACCTGTTCCTGCTATTACCTTTATTCTGTGATCAGCGAACTCTACACACTTCTTCACGCACTCAAGATGCTCCTCGTGTGACAGTGTTGAAGCCTCGCCTGTTGTTCCGCAGATAACTATGGCATCCGTCTTGTGTGCTATATGAAACTCCACGAGCTCCTTGAGCTTATCATAATCCACATCTCCATTTTCAAGAAATGGTGTTACAAGTGCAACTGCTGAACCGGTAAAAATTGACATATTGTCGTCCTCCTTAAAAATAAATAGTCGATACAATATAGCATAAAAATGGGCTGGCAAAAAGCCAACCCATAAAAACATCTCATTCTTACAAGTAGCTCTCCATCCTCAGATGACAGTCATACAGTTCTTAACTGCACAACCAGCAACAGATCCTGTGGAATATCCATCACTTCGGCGGTCTTCCCTTTCGTCAGGCATCTTCTGCATCCACATGCATCAGCCTGCTTAATCATTAATCCCGCGCCTCTACTATATTGTATTCAGTTTAATCTTAGATAGTGCTACTATATCACCGCATCCAGGCCATGTCAACCATATATTTTACTGCATGCTTCACAAGGGTTCCTCCCACTGACGTGGGCCCCTCCTTATGAAATGTTGTGCAGGCGCATTCCTATGCGCTTTGCGCGGCGCCTGCGTGCTTCACAAGGATTCCTCCCACTGACGTGGGCCCCTCCTTATGAAATATCATTCAAGACATTCCATCTTGCTCACAGACACCTCGTATGCCACCTTGCTGATCACCTGGTCATTGTCGATACGCTTCTGATACTCCCTGCTCTGGATCCTTCCCCAGATGGCCACATGCTCTCCTACCTGGAGCTTTCCGGCAAATCTCGCATTTCTGCCCCAGCAGATACATGGTATGTAATCGCTCTTGCCGTATGCTCTGTTGACCGCCAGCAGCACATCCGCGATCTCCCTTCCAAGGGGCGTCATCCTGTACACAGGTGCCTTACATATGTAACCGTCAAGATAGATCTGATTTGGTCTGTTCTCCTCCTCAGCATCATCCTCGTCGATGGTCTCGATCTCTCTCACAAACACAGACAGTATAAGGCGGTTTCTGGTCTCCTCATGCTTGTTGTATGATCTGAACTGTCCCTTTGCCATGATGCGCTCCCCTATGTGGGATTCGTTCACATCGAACAGTCTGTCAGACACCATGAGCGGAATAGTATCGTAAGCATCGCTGAGTCTGCTGACGATGAGATCCACCATATAGAAGCCCTCGCCAAATATCTCGTGGCTGAACACGAACTCTGATGCTATCTCTCCTGCCACCACTACCTGATTGTTGTTTAATGTTTTTTCAGTCATATTTTCTCCCTCCGTTATAACAAACTTTTGCATACTTTAAAAGTTATGCCACGCAGTACAAAAATATGCTGTCTTGTTTAATCTAGTTTTGTCGGTCTCTCTTTCGCTGTCTCATTACCTCATACGACAAAAGAGTCGCCGATATTGCAGCGTTCAGCGATTCGACTTTGCCCTCCATCGGAATCCTGAGAAGTCTGTCGGCTCTGCACGCCACCTCATCCGTCAGGCCATTTCCCTCATTTCCTATGAGGAACGCCACCCTGTCCGGGAATCCTATGTCGTAGAGATCGTCGCCGTCCAGATGTGCTCCGTACACCACAACGCCTGACCGTCTCAGCTCCTCCACGGTCCCGGGCAGGTCATCGCACATGACAAATGGCACCCTGAATATGGCACCCATCGTCGATCTGACTACCTTCGGATTGTACGGATCGCAAGAACCTTTTCCTATAAGCACGGCGGTCACACCTGCTGCCTCGGCGCTTCTGAATATAGTTCCCATATTTCCGGGATCCTGGAGCGTATCCAGCACAAGAAATGTCTCTCTGTCATTCCTGCCGAGCACGGAATCAAGCTGATAATGCATGCATTTCACCACAGCCATACACCCCTGTGGAGTCTTGGTCTGTGACACCCCTGCGAACACTCCGTCGCTGAGTATCCAGGTATTCCTGCCATCAAGCACACCCATGCTCTTGAATTCATCCCTGTATTCCTTAAGCGCACTCTCCGACAGATACACCTCCTGAACATTCTGAAGCGGAAGCTCCCTGAACATGCGTATCCCCTCGACCACGAACACGTCTCTGTCCTTTCTGAGCTTTGCATCCTTGTTCAGCTTATTAAGTTCTTTTATCCTCGGATTACTGTTTGCTGTAATTACTTCCACTTTTTTCTCCTTTTGCGGTATTTCTGTCACACTTTTCTGAGCAATACCCTGTCTTTGCCGTATTCCATCTGGAGCGCGTACACCACGCCGGAATTCTCATCCACACAGAATCCCCGGCCCATATTCTTCGCCTGTCTGGACTTCTTGAGCTGCACGTACACCGGACATGTGCCCTTGTACTCCTCAAGGATCGACATAAATGCAGACTCGTTCTTCATGTATTCGTCCACATCATCGAACAATACCCAGAGCTGGCTGTTGCTCTGAACAGGCTTCTGTCTGTTGTTCCATGGCTTCCCCGACTGAAAGCTCTTGCCACCTTCTGCCTCCTCAAAGCTTATCATATCCGACAATATGAGCTTGTTTTCCTTCTCACCGAGATTCGCCCTGCCCCTGACAAACACTCTGGAATCCACCAGAAGTCTGTCCCTGAACTTCTCGAAATCCCTCGGGAATACTATAACCTCGACCTGTCCGACCAGATCCTCTATCGTCACATACGCCATATTCTGATTGTTCTTGGTGAGCTTCACCGTCACCCTTGATATGAGTCCGCCGATGACATACATTGCATTGTCCTGAAGCTTCTGTCCATCTCCGTCACCCTGATCCCGGCTCATCTCATCGTCATCCTCGGTGTCCACCACGAAATCCGTCGCCTGAGCCGTGCATGTTCTCTGCATAAGCTCGATATATTTGCCAAGCGGATGTCCCGATATATACACTCCGAGCACAGACTTCTCAAGCGCCAGCTTCTCCTGATCCGAATACTCCTCCACATCAGGGTAAGGTACAAGATTGCTCTGCACAAAATCGTCTCCCATCAGGTCAAACAGAGACATCTGCCCGGACTCCCTGCTCTTTCTCTCCCTTGCTGCTTCCTCCGCTATGGCCGGAAGAGCCATCATCATCTGCTTTCTGTTTGCCCCCATATCATCAAATGCACCGCTGAGTATCAGAGCTTCCACAGTTTTCTTATTTGTATCCTTTGAAGGCATCCTTGTGAGGAAATTCCTGAGATCCTTAAACGGTCCATTCTTGGTTCTCTCCGCCTCTATCCTGTCGACAACAGCGCCTCCGACACTCTTGATACCGGAGAGGCCGTATCTTATCTTGCCGTTGCTTATGGAGAACTTTGCCACTCCCTCATTTATATCCGGAGGGAGCACCTCAACACCCATCTGCTTGCACACGCTTATATACTTTGCAACCTTGCCATTGTTGTCAATTACCGATGACATCAGCGCAGCCATGAACTCCACCGGATAGTAATACTTCAGGTACGCTGTCTGCGCCGCAAGTACCGCATATGCCACGGAGTGGGACTTGTTAAATGCGTACTCCGCGAACTTCATCATCTCGTCAAATATCTTATTTGCCACGGTCTCCGAGATTCCATTTGCCACACATCCCGGAACATTGAGCTCCTTGTTGCCGTACACAAAGTTATGACGCTCCTTCTCCATCTCCTCAGGCTTCTTCTTCGCCATGGCTCGGCGCACAAGGTCACTTCTTCCCAGCGTATAGCCCGCCAGCTTCATAACGATCTGCATTACCTGCTCCTGGTAAATGATACATCCGTAAGTCGGCTCAAGTATCTCCTCAAGCTCAGGGGTATCATAGTGAACCAGCTCACGGTTCTCCTTGCCCCTGATGTAGTCGTCTATGAACTGCATAGGACCCGGTCTAAACAGAGCAACACCGGCAATTACATCGTCCAGACTCTGCGGCTTCAGCTTCATCATGAAGTTTCTCATGCCCTCACTTTCGAGCTGGAACATACCCTCGGTCTTTCCCTGTCCCATGAGTCCAAGTATATTCGGATCATCGTAATCTATATTGTCTATGTCTATATCCTTGCCTGTTGTCTGCTTGACCAGCTTGACTGTATCCTGCACAACAGTCGCCGTACGGAGTCCCAGGAAGTCCATCTTGAGCATTCCCAGATGCTCCACCGTGTTCTTCTCAAACTGGGTTACCACCGCGCCCTCGGCTCCGACTGACAAAGGCGCGTACTCCTCTATGGCTTCACGGCCTATAACCACTCCCGCCGCATGCATTCCTGCATTTCTAGGGAGTCCCTCAAGCTTTCTGGCTATATCCACAAGCTTCTTGATCTCGTCCGAGCCCTCGTACATATCCCTGAAATCCTTGCTCGTCTTGAGTGCTATATCTATAGTCATATCCTTCTCTGCAGGTATTGCCTTTGCAAGGGAATCACACACCGCATACGGGAGATCCATGGCTCTTCCAACGTCTCTTATGACGTTTCTTGCGCCCATGGTCTGATATGCTATTATCTGTGTCACGCACTCCTCGCCATATTTCCTTACACAGTAGTCGATAACCTCCTGACGTCTGATATAACAGAAATCTATATCAATATCCGGCATGGATACTCGCTCCGGGTTCAGGAATCTCTCGAAGAGAAGGTTGTACTGCAAAGGCTCAATTGTCGTTATATCCAGACAGTAAGCAACCACACTGCCAACCGCCGAACCTCTTCCAGGTCCAACTGCGATTCCCTGCGATTTTGCAAAATGAATGAAATCCCACACTATCAGGAAATAATCCACAAATCCCATGCTCTTTATGACAGACAGCTCATAATCTATTCTCTGTCTGACCTCGTAGCCGTGGGTTCCCTCGGCCATCTTACCGGACTCCTCATATGTAAGTCCGTACTTTTTCTCCATACCCTCATATACCAGATGATCCAGATATTCCTCCGCGGTATATCCCTCCGGCACATCGAATCTCGGAACCTTCTGCTCGCCAAATACGATATTCACATTACACCGCTCTGCGATCTTATGTGTATTCTCCAGAGCCTCCAGGGCATATGGGAACAGCTCAGCCATCTCCTCCTTTGATTTGAGGTAGAACTGACCTCCCTCATAGCGCATTCTGTTCTCGTCCTGAACCTTATGGTTAGTCTGTATACACAGGAGAACATCATGTGCCTCCCAGTCCTCGGCATAGATGTAGTGCGAATCATTTGTCACGACCATAGGGATACCCAGTTCCTTTGACAGACGCATGATCCCCGCATTCACAGTTGCCTGCTCAGGTATTCCGTGATCCTGCATCTCCAGAAAATAGTTTTCCTCGCCAAATATATTCCTGTATCTTATCGCAGTCTCCTTCGCACCGTCATAGTCGCCCTTTCTGAGCTTTGTCGCAACCTCACCGGCAAGACAGGCGCTGAGCGCAATAATTCCCTCATGGTACTTCTCCAGCACCTCCATATCGACCCTCGGCTTATAGTAAAAGCCCTCGGTAAATCCTCTGGTCACGATCTTGGACAGATTGTGATATCCCAGATCATTCTCCGCCAGAAGGACGAGGTGATAATATCTGTCATCACCCTTTCCAACTTCCCTGTCAAATCGTGATCCCGGACTGACATACACCTCACATCCGAGAATAGGTTTTATCCCCTCTCTGAGACAAGTCTCATAGAACTCTATAACACCGTACATGACGCCGTGATCCGTTATTGCGAGGGAATCATATCCCAGTTCCTTTGCCCTGCGCACAAGTCCGTCTATCTTCGCCGCACCGTCCAGCAGACTGTAGCCTGTATGCACATGCAGATGTGTAAACTCCATATGTCTCCTCCTTATTTGTTATGCAGTATCTCCCGCCTTATATAGTCAAATGTATAATCTTCGCCCTTCTCAGCCAGAGTCGTTAGCATGTCCTCCAGCAGATCCGCCGATTCAGGGTGCAGATGATGTCTGGATCTGCCCCTCAGATAATACTCAAGCGGAAATGAATCCGTATACTTATCACCATTATAATTCTTGCTGGCAGCCACCCTGTCGCAGAACATCTCCACAACGTACTTCTCCGGCATGCGCATTCCCACCAGCTCCACACAGTTCCTGTCAACACTGTAATCTACCCAGTATTCCAGATGGTGCTTGTTTCTTCCCTTGTGGTGCAGCCATGCGCTTGAATATCCCTTGCTCTCGCGCTCCGCATCATTCGGGCTTCTTGTTCCCTGATAATACTTTGCCCCGACTGAGAACTCAGTCCACGAATACTTTGACAGATCGTGCACAAGCCCCTGCCAGTATAATCCGCACTTAAAGCAGTTATGCATGACCATTCTCTTATGTCTGTTTATGGTTTTCAAATGTCTGTACCATTTTGGAGCATCCATATCATCCCGTCCTTTCCCACTGAGTACAAAAGGCTGCCGCAAAAACTTTTGCAGGCAGCCTTCCTCAATATTGAAGCCGAAAAAGGGACTCGAACCCTCGACCCACGCATTACGAATGCGTTGCTCTACCAACTGAGCTATTTCGGCATCTATAAATTACTACCATACGCTATCGGTTAGAAACACCAGATACCATATAGCGGTATATTTACCAATCCTTTATCGACAAACATGTCATCTGTAGATATCCTCACTGAAGTCTGATTGTCATATCTCTGTTTGAATACTCTGGAGCTCTGGGCCTTGGTGTGCGGACTTGTCTGAACATCCACTGGAATGACCTCTCCATCGCCCTCATACACGAAATCAACCTTCGCTGTGGCCGATGAGATCCAGAAATACAGATCACCGATACTCCTGTTCACATACAGCTCTGCAAGAGCGTACTGCTCTGCTATAACTCCATCCATCATATCAAGAACATTATCTGTGTCAATATCCTGAACCAGAATACCAGCCATGACCCTGAGCAGACCATGATCAAGATGATACAGCTCAAATGACTTGTCATCCTTCTGGTTTGCCAGAGGAAGCACTCCATTCCTGACTCTGTACACCTGACGCACAACGCCCATCCTGACGATCTGATCAACTGACGCCTCGTACTCCCTGGCACGGGCCTTCGGATCAACGTATCCATACATGAACTTCTTGTTCTCCTTGGTAAGCTGAACCGGAATACTGTTCCATATCGCCATGACCTTGGTAAGATATCTCTTCGGAGTGGAGTTTATCAGATATTCAGTAGTTCTGTCAAGTATAGACTTCAAAACCACATCAACTCTTCTGAGATCTCCTGTCTTATAATATTCATCCACCGCCTCCGGCATTCCTCCGGTCACGAAGAAAGTCTCAAGCATTGTCTGGACGCTGTCCCTGACCTCATCCGGCATCGGTGTGATCTTCTGGTTCTCTATAAATGCACAGAGCTTTCTGCCCTTTCCCGCTTTCAGGAATTCCTCAAAGTTCATAGGCATCATCTCATATACGCATATGTCATCCTGGCACTCTTCCTCTCCCGGGATTGGTCCACAGGATGTCGCAATGACACAGATCCTGCAGTCAGTATTGTATCTGCTGTACTCAACAAGGTTGCCGAGCAGTCCCACACAGTTCTGCGCATTGTCAAATATAAGAAGCTTATCCTTGAAATCATACTTGTCAAGCGACGTTGTAAGCTTGGCATGAAGCTTCTCCGGCCTCCTCTCCTTTGCTGCATATGCGGCAAAGTCCGGATACTTGTCCATATCTATTATTATATGATCCTCAAAAAATCCCATGGCAAAATCAGCCACAGCCCATGTCTTGCCAACAAACTTGCCACCACGGACAACTGCAATCTTATCCGCTCCGGTCTCATACCATGTTGCAAGGTCATTCATAACATTTCTAAACAAGCATCTCACCTCGATTCGACCACTTTTTCCAAATCTATTATAGGATACCACTAAAAATTTGCAATGTAAATAGTTAAACCCATATCATTGCACTCTCTGATTTTTTATCACTTTATACTATTCATACAGGAATTTTTCCCTGAAATACGTCTTAAGTGCTGGTTCATCGATATCCATATACTTCATCACAACCTCATACAGGAACTCCTTATAATATTCCCAGTCTTTTCCCGACATATCCAGCTCCTGTACATCCTCATAGAATATCTCTCCAAGCTTATTACGAAGTCTTATAGTCGCTACATATAAGTTGATATTACCATTTGCATTCTCTGACTTCACCACATCCACCGTCATGTCTCCATACTTCAGATGGGTCTCTCCACGCATGATCCTTACTTCCTTCTCAATGCGCAAAAGGCATTTCTCCTCAACCATATCCCGCAGGAAATACCCACGATTTTCAAAGAGATATTTCTTTATGGACATGAGAATGATCTCATTCTGAGAATAACCGGTATAATCAGATAATCTCTCCAAATCCCTCGCCATTCTGGAATCCATTCTCAAAGGCTTGCTCGTGAGCTCTCTCTTGTTAAGTCCCGGCATAATATGCTCCCTTTCTCTATCCCTATGGGGTAAAAAACCCGGAGGAGATATGTCCTCCGGGATCATTCTGATCTAATTGATATCCTGTTGTATTACTCTCCCTTGCCGATCGACAGGAATCCACTCTCATTAGCCTTCAGCAGGAATGCAAGACCGATGTTCTTCTTGCCCTCCTCTGTCGCCTTGTAGATCTCACCTGTCTCAACAAGAGACTTGGCTATTGCAACTACGACATCCTTGAACTGCATCATCTGACGCCTGTCCTTGGAACTCAGTTTGAATATGTACTGGTTCTTGGAGCTTATCAGAAGGATGCTGAATGTATGTACGTTATCCTTTGAAGCCCTTATTGCAGATCCGATCATTCTTGAGTTTGCAATGATCACATCCGCATTCTCATCAGGCAGATACTCTGAAACTATCAGCTTGTAGATCTTCAGGTAATCCTGCTCTGCCGTAGCATTGACAGGCATCTCAGCAACTGCAAACTCAACGACTGAATCAGCCATCTTGATAGTACCGCCGTCATCGTTGATGACTGAGTTACACTCCTTTGGAACACAGAGTCTGAAGAACTTGTTCTCCACAACCTTCTGTCCCTTGGCCGGCTCTCTGAGTATGAGGTCTACATAGTTCATCTCCAGCTTGTTCATGGCAACTATCGCTGACTCATCGCCGGTCTCAGCAAGATCGATAAGAGCGTCATACAGGCTCCATATCTGCTGGGTAGTTGTAGGCACAAGTCCGATAAGTTTCTCTATAGCCGGAACATATCCCATACTTGCATTCTCTATGTACAACTTGATGGCCTCGTCGTTTGCCAGGCCCTTCTCAACCTTGTAATTGATGACCTTGAACAGGTTCTCCTTATCCCAGTCATCGAAGTTCGCATTGAACGCCTTCTCGAAATACTTGATACTCTTGATTTCGCCCCTGTAGTTATCCTGCTTCTCCTGTACCTGATAGATTCTTCCGAGCTCATATCCGGCACGGGCGCTTCCAAGGCCAAGTGCCTCAAGATAAGCCTTCTCAATCTCATATGGTGTTGCAATGTAGAAGATCTGTCTCTGCTTCATCATGGCTATCTTGATAGCCGCCGACTCGCTTCCGGCCTCCACTGCACGCTCCCACTTCTCAACGGCTGTCTGAAGGTCCTCTCCCTTGAGATCCTCAAGATCCTTGATATAGCCCTCAGCCTCCTGAATACCGTTCTCTCTGGCCTTCTTGAAGTAAGACAGTGCCTTGCCTCCGTCTCTCTTCGTTCTGAGCAGACCGTAGTAATATATTCTTCCAAGATAGAATGCAACTCTCTTGTGTCCAAGACGCTCTGCATTCTCATACCAGTTAACTGCCTTCACATAATCCTTGAGCTGCTGGTCGTATACGATTCCAAGAAGGAATGCAAGCTCAGGATCCTTAGTCGCCTCAAACAACTGCTTTGCATAGCTTATAGTCTTCTCAACATCCCTGTACGGGCTGTCCTCATCGTAGTACAGCTCTATCAGAAGGTAACTTGCCTTTATGCTTCCAAGCTTAAGAGCCTGCTTTGCGGCTCTCATGGCACCCTCATAATCCTCAAGGTAGTAGCAGTATATAGCCTCGTTATAATACTGCATATCCTTTCTGTTGGCACTGTGGTCACTGGCCAGTGTAGGATCTACAAACGCAAATGAGTTGGCTGTCTCAAATATGATCTCCTCGTACTGCTCTATGATCTCCATAGTAGCACATACGAATCTCATACATGCCAGTCTACGTCCATGATAGAAAGCAAATGACACGATTCCCTTCTCCATGTCCTTGTGATAGTAAGTCGTACATATTCCATCTGCATACTCTGTGACATACGCCTTGAGCTGCAGCTCTTCGTCAAACGCATCGTTACAGTATCTCAGGTAGTTCTCAAGAGTCATCTTTGAATCCTTTGGCACACTGTCATAATATACATACATTGCAAAATCCTTATATGTAAGACTTGGTGCGTAATACTCCTCGCCTGTCGACTCGTTGATCGTCTTCACCCAGCCCTTTGGAAGCTTGTGTATGAATCCCTCAACCTGATCATGTACATATGTGTACTGATACTGAAGTCTTGAAGCCTCGATAACCTTGTAACGCGGCTCCTTTCCCTTTGCCTTTCTGGCCTCTGCTATATCCGTGTACAGCTTGTCCTTCTCCTCGAACTCAAGGCTGTCACCATGGGTACTCATGTACTCAACTCTCTCGTATGAAGCCTTTGCCTTGGCATCACCGGTATCAGCAAGCTTCTTGTACCACATCATGGCCTTGTCCAGATCGATAGGCACAACATAATCACTCTTGTTGCCGTACTCATCCACTCTGTTAAGTCCGCTCTCGTATATTGAACCGAGGCTCATATACGCTGCCTTTATACCGTAATCTGTGGCTGCAAGCTCATAATACTTGATTGCCTTTGAGAAGTTCTGAACCTCCAGAAGCATCTTGGCAAGCTTGAATATAACATCGCCGTCATGGTTCTGATTCACATACTTCTCGTAATACTTGGTAGCTTTATTCAGATCCACATCCACAACTGCGTTGCGGTACTTTCCCTTCTCATAAAACTCTGCAAGTGCAAGAAGAGCATCATCCCCATATGACTTATACTGCGCATCCATTATTCCTATGTCTGCAACCTGTTCAAGTATGTTTACTGATTCCTCAGCATCTCCGTTGTCCATAAGGTTCATGGCCTTGTTGAACTGGAGCTCCACATTGTTGACCGGTTCCTTCTTTTTGGAAAATCTGGATACGAATGGTATCTTCTTTAATAATCCGTCAAAAAATCCCATATCCTGTTCCTCCGACAAATGTCCATTGATAAATTTATTTTACCACATACACATCCGAGGTGCAATAAATCATCCAAATTACTTATTGTTTTTTGTCAGATATTCTGAAAGTGCATTGACTGCTGCCTCTTCGTCAGCACCGTCTGCAACTATAGTGAGCTCACTGCCATTCTCGAAGTTCATGCTCATCATACCCATAATGCTCTTAGCATTGATTCTCTTATCTCCGGTAACAAGGTGAACCTTGCTGTCATACTGACTTGCAATCTGTACAAGAACTGCAACAGGTCTTTCCTCTGCCTCTCCCATCATTGATACAACAACTGTCTTTTCGATCATTACATCCTCCTTGGGCTCATCAACAGCCCCGCATTTCTTCTGCGATTTCACTTATTTTTCTTAATCTATGATTAACCCCCGACTTACCGATCGGCGGCGTCATCATCTCACCAAGCTCCTTAAGGGAAGCATCCTCATTCTCCAGTCTGGCAAGCGCCAGCTCCTGAAGGTTATCGGGCAGATATCCTATGCCCTTTGTCTCTATTATGTAATTAATGTCATTCATCTGCTTTACAGCAGCGCTCACGGTCTTGTTGAGGTTTGCGGCCTCACAGTTGACCCTGCGGTTGATATTGTTACGGATATCCTTCCTGATCCTTATGTTCTCCATATTCATCAGGGATATGTGTGCCCCCATTATTCCCAGCATATCAACTATCATCTCTCCATCCTTCAGATAGACGACGTAGTATTTCTTCCGCTGTATTATGCGGGCTTCCACACCAAATTCGTTTATTATCTCCTGTATGAACTGTGCCCTTCCCTCGTTCTCGCACACCACCTCCATGTGGTAGCCCTTGTTCGGATCACTGATTGATCCCGAGGTCATGAACACTCCTTTTATATATGCTCTTCTGCAGCAATCCTGCTGAACATCCATCCTGCTGACCTTCATGAGCTGACACTGTATCAGTCCTTCACACTCATGTTCGTTTTCTATCTTCAAGGTCATCAGTATCGTATTGACAATCTCTGGAGAATTGATCTCCATCCTGTATACTCTGCTGTCAGCTCCGGTCCTTCTTACACTTGAGTCCGGAATATATCTGAACAGCCTCTTTATCAGGGAAGCTATCTCCTTTGCGATAACACTTCTCTCTGTAACTATCACCAGCCCGGCCGGTCTGCCAGCCCAATATCTCACATATGCCACCATTGAGATCATCGCAGCCAGCTCAGCTATCTGACAATGCCTCGCTCCCGGGACATTCCCTGCCAGCTCCATCTTAACGTCTGAAGAAAATGACATATTCCACCTGCTATACTATCTGTTATTACATGCTACAACTTCTTGACTATTGAATCCTTCAAAATATCCCTGTGAACTATCCTCACTGTATACTTTGACTTCTGCAAACGGGCATAGACAGCATTGGCTATCGTGACGGATCTGTGTTTTCCGCCTGTGCAGCCGATGGAAATGACCAACTGATTTTTGCCTTCCTTGATATAATTCGGTATCAAAAATGTTATCAGATCTATAAACTTTTCCAGATACTCAGGGCCCTCCTTGCAGTTCATAACATAGTCCTGTATCTCTTTGTCGTTTCCCGTTTTCTCCCTGAGTTCAAGGTCATAGTACGGATTAGGCAGAAATCTCACATCCTGAACTATATCAGAATCCCTCGGTATTCCATACTTAAAGCCAAATGACATGACCGTAATTATGAAATTCGAATACTCCTCATTCTGCACAAATATCTTGTCAAGCTCCGCCTTAAACTCTCTCACAAGGAGGTTGGTAGTATCGATTATATAATCAGCCTCCTCCTTGAGGAAGCCGATAAGCTCACGCTCCTTGTTTATTCCATCTATTATTCGCCCACCCTTGACCGAAAGAGGATGGTTTCTTCTAGTCTCTTTATAACGCTTTACCAGAGTTGCATTGGAACACTCAATGAACAGGATCTCATAATTCATGCCCTCTCTTCTGATATCCGCCAGGCACGAATTGAGCTGTGACAAAGCCCTTCCACTTCTGATATCAACACTGATAGCAACATCATCCACCTGGATCTGCTCATCATAAGCGATCTCGGCAAATCTTTTTATAAGCTGGATAGGCAGATTATCAACACAGAAAAATCCGGCATCCTCAAGCGTCTTAAGCGCCGTTGCCTTTCCTGCTCCACTCATTCCTGTCACAATAACAAATCTCATGCTCTGTTCTCCCTGTCTCACTAAATGCTAGAAATCGCCAAGCATCTTCACCTCAGGCTCCAGCATCACGCCAAACTGATCCATAACCTTCTTCTGTACATCATGGATCAGACCTGTCACATCAGCAGCGGTTGCACCGCCCCTGTTCACAACAAATCCGCAGTGCTTCTCGGACACCTGTGCTCCTCCCACAGAATATCCCCTGAGTCCTGCTTCCATTATAAGTTTACCCGCAAAATATCCCTCAGGTCTCTTGAATGTAGAGCCCGCCGACGGATACTCAAGCGGCTGCTTTGTTCTTCTGGAATCCGACAATTCCTTCATTCTGTCATCTATATCCTGCTGCACACCTGCTGCCAGCTTCATGGTAACCTCAAGAACTATGAGCCCCTCAGCCTCCACAGCACTGTGTCTGTACGAAAAATCCAGTTCATCCGACGACATATCATATATATGTCCATCGGCATCCATCACCTTGACACTGGTGACAACGTCCTTCATCTCACCACCATAAGCTCCCGCATTCATATACACCGCACCGCCTATAGTACCGGGAATCCCGGAAGCAAACTCAAGACCGGTCAGCGAATTATCCCTTGCCAGTCTGCTGACTCTCACCAGCTTTGCCCCGGCCTGGGCTGTTATCACATCACCGTCAACTGTTATCCCATTCATATTGTCCATTATATTGATTATCATGCCCCTGTAGCCAGCATCCGACACAAGCAGATTACTGCCATTACCAAGAACAAAATACGGTATCTCACATTTCCGACAAAGTTCTATAAGCCCCGCAACCTGATCTGCATCAGAAGGACTCGCAAAATAGTCGGCAGGACCGCCCACCCTGAAGGTAGTGTGTGCGCTCATCACCTCATCTGCGCTTGCATTCTTCTCTCCGGTTATCTCTCGAATACTGTTCAATATTTCTAAATCTGACATGTCAACCTCATACAATCTGTCTTCTATATTTTATTCACATGTGCATGTATTTTAAAACAAAAGTAAAAGCACCCTCTGTCACAGAGAACTGCTTTTTTCTTAACATACACAATAAAAGTCTTTAATATATTGAATTTTACGGCACTATTCATCACCATTAAATTCATCATACATTAAAGACTTTTATAATTCAATATTAAAATTTAATATAAATTTACCATCTTTTGCAAAACCTTTGGATATTTTCACAAATTCTACTGGTAAATTTTACCGAAATTACATTCAGGTCAATTACCTTCCAAGTATGCTGCATGCACTTCCATAAATACCTGCATCATTGCCAAGCTGTGCAAGTGCGAACTTTGTCTGTCTGCATGCATGGAATGCATAATGCTCGAAATACTTCTTTACCGAATCTGTAAGTATGGAGCCCGCCTTTGACACGCCTCCACCGATTACAAATATCTCAGGATCAACTACACATGCTATCTGTGCAAGCGCACGACCCAGGATACGTGCCTGTGTATCAACTATCTCAAGTGCAAGCTCGTCTCCTGCCTTTGCTGCGTCAAATACATCCTTTGCAGTAACAGCCTCGAGCTCACGGAGAGTTGACTTCTTATCTGAAGCTGCCATAGCTCTGCCCGCAAGTCTTACCACGCCTGTTGCAGATGTGTACTGCTCCAGACATCCCTTGTTTCCGCATCCACATGTCTCAGTCTCTGAATCGTCAACACATATATGTCCGATCTCACCGCCGGCACCATTCACGCCGAACAGCATCTTGCCGTTGAGTATGATTCCGCCGCCAACACCTGTTCCAAGTGTTACCATTACCAGATTGCTGTGGCCCTTGCCACCGCCCTGCCACATCTCTCCGAGCGCAGCGACATTTGCGTCATTTCCAGCTTTTACAGGATATCCGATCAGCTTCTCCAGCTCGTCCTCAACATTCAGTATTCCCCATCCGAGGTTTACACACTTGAGAACCGTTCCATCCTCCTTGACAGGTCCCGGAACTCCGATTCCAACGCCCTCAACATCTTCCTTTGCAAGCTTCTTGCTTTCAATAACTTCCTTTATAGAATCAGCAATGTCCGGAAGAACATTCTTTCCACCGTCCTCTGTGCGGGTCTTGATCTCCCACTTGTCGAGCAGTTCGCCCTCAACGGTAAAAAGTCCCATCTTTACTGTAGTTCCTCCAACATCAACTCCAAATACATACTTAGCCATGTTTTTTCTCCTTCCACATTCTCCGCTTTTTATTGTAATATCACGGCCGGCAGTCATTTACTGCTTGTCACCACCGCCGTTGCCCTTCATAATATTCTGTGTAACTCTGTTATAAAGCTCCTGAGCTGCATTGTATCCCATCTTCTTCTGTCTGTGGTTTACAGCCGCCGACTCAACTATGATCGCGATATTTCTTCCCGGTCTGATAGGTATGTTGTGACTTACCACCTTATTTCCCAGGAACTCCATATAATTGTCCTCAAGTCCGAGTCTGTCGTATTCTGTATCTTTGCTCCACTCCTCCAGGTTGATGACAAGATCGATATTCTGATCTATCTTAACGCACTCAACACCAAACAGTGATTTCACATCTATTATTCCAATTCCTCTGAGCTCAATAAAATGCCTTGTTATGTCAGGAGCTCTTCCTACAAGAGTTGCATCGCTGACCTTCTTGATCTCAACCACGTCGTCCGCAACAAGTCTGTGTCCTCTCTTCAGAAGCTCCAGCGCCGCCTCCGACTTACCGATTCCACTCTCACCCATGATCAGTACGCCCTCGCCGTATACATCGACAAGAACCGCATGCACCGATATTCTTGGAGCCAGCTCCACATGCAGCCATCTGTCCACCTCATGTACAAATGCAGATGTGACCGCATCGGATGTGAGTACCGGAACCCCATGCTTCTTCGCCATCTCTATGATAAATGGATATGGCTCAAGGCCTCGGCAGAATATAAGGCATGGCGGCTTGTATGAGAAGAACTCATCCATGATGCGCTTGTTCTCCTCCTCAGTATGCATAGCTGCCACATAGGCATGCTCAACATTACCACAAATCTGTATTCTTCCTGCATCAAAGTGCTCGAAGAATCCACCAAACTGTACTGCCGGTCTGTTCATACCCGGATCCTGGATAAGTATCTTATCCGTATCGATCTCCGGAGTATGGTTCTTGAGATCCATCTTCTCTATAAGCTGTGTAACCGTAACACTGTAAACCATATAAACCCTCTGCAACACCGAAACCGATGTTTTTCCTTTCCTAATATAGTCAATATGACTTATTTTATCGCAATTAATTATACTTATGTACGCTCTCTGTTGTCAAGCAGACATGCACAATTACACAGCCAAATATGCAACTCATTTGTGGTCTATTTATTCAGGAATCTCGCCTCATCCTGAACCATGCTGACCTCGCTTCCATCCCTCGCATCTATCAGTACAAGCTGTATCGGGTAAGTGTCGGAATGATCCGAATCCAACTGTGCAAATGAGTACACAGGTATAGCCTCATACTCGCCGTCCCCTGTCTTTATCCTGAAATATGTGAGTCTCACATCGTTGAACTCCACTGAATTATATCCGGTATAATCCGCAAAGTGGCTCTCCATGACTCCCTTGAGGCTTGTCACCGCAGAATCCCAGGTGATCAGTGTCCCTGCATCCCGAATATCCCCCGCGGACTTCATCGGCCAAGTACATGTAAATCCCGTAAGTTTCTCTCCTGTAAATGCGATACTGTATGTGGACTGCTCCGTATAGTAGTATTTCTCTGCAGAAAACGAACCACTGTCCTCCGCATTCTTCTGGTTTGAGATGGTGTCTATGCCAAATGCATCCGGCTGATAGAGCGGCTGTCCATTCACGGACGCCTGAAATGTCACAGAGTATCCATCCTTCTCATATCCTACAACCTCTCCATACTCATCACTATATTGGCGGTAAAGCTCCGACTGTGATGTAGGGACCACATCATTAAAGCCCCATTTGTCCATGTAGTCCAGCGCTTTTACCATTCCGGCATCCTCATCCATGCCACTCATATTGGATTCATCAGTCTGAACGTCCGACGGATTCCCTTCATTTGCCGTTATCAGTTCCGCGGGATCCCATGAGGTATACTCCGTGAATGTCGCACCCTTGTCCGCCATATCTTCAGGAACCGGATCCGTCGCCGCAAGCTGGATGGAAAATCCCTCATCTGATATCCACGACTGATCATAGAAATACAGTATGTACTCAACTCCATCTATCTTTCCAATAAAATAATCCTTGCTGTAATCCACATCCGCACCCCTATGAGCGAACAGTTCATCTCTCTGCTCCTGTGTCACACTGTCCTTCATATCATATGGATACTCGAAAACTCCATCCTCCTCGTCAAATATGCTTTTGAGTATCGTCTCCCTGTCTTCAGCTCCTATGCTGCCCATGGTGAACTTCTTCGTATACATCTTATCGGCATCCGGAGTCTTGATCTCCGACGCTTTGATGCTTGCAGACTCCAAAGTTCCGCAATTTTCAACAGGTATATCAACACTTACGCTGGTCGGAATGCTGAGTGTTCTGGCAAGTCCACCCACACTGTCATCATAATCTGCATCCTTCTCGGTGTCCCCGGACGTGTCCGTTCCGCTGCTGTATTCCTTGATATCATCGCCCTCTATGACCGCCGTGTTTGCTTCCTTTTTCTTATCCGCGCAGCCACCGCACGCCATCGCAAGGCAAACCAAAGCTGCACATATCATCCATCTTCTTTTCCTCATATTTACTCTCCTTCGCCAAGATATATTGTCATATACTCATAATAATCTGCCATTGAACTGCTCGGACTTACCTGCATGTAACAATCCTCAAGCTCACTCTCGTCAACAAGGAAATACACCGTCAGCAAATGTTCTTCGCCATCCCTCTTCAGGCAGCAGTAGCCATCCACGCTCTTTTCAGCAATCTCTGTGCCGTCATCTACTACATACGCAGGTACCCCATATGTCATCCGTCTTCCATAACTCGCACGAGGCTCACCATCTCCGCAATAATAATTCGTGTCAACCGGTGGCGCCAGATTGTCCCCCGAGAGTTTTTCTCCCCTCTCAAGATCTATAACTATATCGTCATACGGATATGCTCTGTAGTCCGCTTTATATGTGATATCCACCGCAACCATCCGCAAGCTGCTGTTATTATAATCTCCCCAGCTTGTAAAGCTGTTATCTGTCGCTTCGTTCATCCTCCGACATCTGACATCCACAAAGTTTCCGTCCGTATCCACCAGACCTTTCTCCTTGAGATCTCCCACAACATAGAGCATATCCGTAGGATCTATTCCCCGGGTGTCATCGTATACGTTCACACTGTTTACCGTCATCTCTACGCCATCCACAACAAACGACTCGTCCAATCCTATAAATGTGTACTTGTCATCCACCTGGATCGTATCAACATTATCCGGATTGTCATCATAAAATGTTGAGTCAACTCCGACCCAGTTAGATGGATCATCGCCCTCAGCATCCTTGACATTTATTCCGGTCACGATCTTGTCCAGTTCCTCATCCGTTATATCGCAGCCGATATACACAGTCAGAATAACGGACTCTTCTTTTATCGGAACGTACAGCACTCTATCAAATCCCCAATCAACTCCTCCCCTCTCAAACAACAGGTACTCATAACTTCCCGCCTGTCTGACTGTGGCATCCTCGATGCTTCGGTTTATCACAGTATTCGACTGTCCATTCCACTGGGTTGCCGCTATGGATATTCCCATATATCCTTTCCTGTCCGGGCTGTCATACTTACATTCCTCGACCTGAACCACGCCTTCCGGCAGATAATCAAGAGTGATCTCCACGTATCTTTTGCCAGAATTTATCATGTATGAATTACCATCGCTTCCTTTCATTATGCTCTGTGTTCCATTTTCTTCCTCCTCCGCCATTCTCTTTTTCATCGCGTCCAGAGTCTCCGTGCTCTCGGTATCATCTGCAGCTGTGGCAACACCATCGTCATTGAGCTCTATCGTTCCACTTGCATAATCACCATTCTTCTCGATCGTAAATCTATACACGCTGACCGCAGCATGGATCGATACCGGTATAAGGATCACACCACACAGCAGCAGTGCTGCAACCTTGATAAATCTCTCCATTCCTCCATGTCTTTTCCCGAGGCCTGTCGGTCTGCCGGACTCCTCCATATCTCTCATTCCGGCGAGCAGATTTTCCTTTTTAGCTTTGTATTCTGCCGAAAATTCATGTTCAGACAGCTTGTCCATATTATCCGTATTGTCCGTGTTATCAACATTCTCCATATTCCTATTCTCCATCCAGCATCATCTCCTTCATCAGCAGTTTTCGCGCTCTCTTTACCGCCCGCTCATATTTCTTCCGGACCGCAGCCTCTGTCAGCCGCATCAGATCAGCTGTCTCTCTTACACTGAGCTGCCGCACTATCCTTAGCTGGAGCACTAGGGCATCATCATCAGATAATCTTCCAAGTATGCCTGTTATCAACTGTCTGTTCTCCACCTCATCAGCCATATTGCTCTTCACCGATGGATCGGCATGACTCCACAGGATGTTGTCTGCAAGTTCCGTGGAATCGTCATCCCCCTGCAGACTGCACACAGCCTCTTTATCTCTTTTATTTTTCCTGTACATATCAACAGCGATATTTCTTGCAGTCTTGGTTATGTACGCCGACCTCTTCTCCTCCGGCATCCTTTTTATCATATTCCTGTATCTTATGACTTTCAGAAATGTCTCCTGTACAGCCTCCTCCGCCTGCCATATATCTCCCAATACGGCATACGACAGCCTGTATAACTTCTGTTCGTACTTGTCATAATATTCTGCTATCAATTCGCTGTCTTTCTTATCATTATGCATAATTTCCCTATCCTTTTTCATGTGTTCCCCGCCATGAACACCCCTTGATATTCTGTCTTTTTTGAACGTTCACTATATATAACGATTACATTATCATAAATGTGACACTTTTTCATAAAAAAAGAGGTTAAAGATTTCTCTTTAACCTCTTTTATGGGAAATATCACTATCTTCAGGCTTTATGCCTGTTCCGAATCCAAGTCTTCTTTATTCCCTGTATCCTCTTTATCCTTTTCTTCAGCTTCAGCCTCGGCTTCTAACAGTTTCGCAGCAGCTTCAGCCTCCTCCTTTGCCTTCTTCGCCTCTTCCTCGGCTTTTCGGGCGGTTTCCTCCAGTTTCTTCTCGTTGAGTCTGAATATCTTCCTCATCGTCGTACTGGTTCCGTATGCAATCGCACCAAATATGAATAAAACCCACAGATACCATATATTAACAAATATCATAGGGTATCTCACGCATATAAATATAGGTGCAAACCATGCGATAAATACTTTTAACCATGAGCCCTTATATGTGATAGCCAAAGCCAGTGAGTTTCTCACCGTGGTTCCCAGCTTATTGTTGTATCTGGCTATCAACGGGAACAAAAACGGAACAATAAGTCCCATAAATATAAGTTCTGTCACAAGAATTCCTGTGTAGAATGTAGATATGAATCCCGTCACTCTCTTGACAAGCAGGAATTCAAAATACATTACAAATATCGCAAGCAGAATAAAGAAATACGCTATGGTCGACTGTTTAAAGTTTCTCTTAAACTCATGGATAAATCCGGCGACAACCGTCTCTTCCTCATCCTCCTGCAGTCTTATACACATAGCATAAAGAGCTGACAGCGATGCTCCCACTGTAAATATAGGTATACAGCCAACTACAAAGCACACATTAAGTGCAAATATAGTTCCAAACGCATCCATTGCCCGTCTCAGAAGTGGTTCTTTCTCTTTTCCCCTGTCATTCTCTCTGCTCTCTTCCCTGTTGTTTGATATCTCGCTCATTCAAAATGTCCTCTTCGCTTATTGTTTCGTAAAAAAAAATAATATAATGCGGGTATCGATCGACCCAAGAGTCATCGATACCTACATTATATTTAATTGATTACAATATATATTACTCCTTTACACCACCAAGTGCAACACCTGCAATAATATATTTAGAAAGGAAGAAGTACATTACGAGGATTGGAATAACAGTTGTGAAAAGTCCACAATAGATCTGACCCCAATCTCTTGACTTATCATTTGCCTTTAACGCCTGAACGTACATTGGCATTGTCTGCTTCTTTCTCTCTGTAGCAAGTATGATAGAAGGTGTATACAGGTTATTCCATGATGCAACGAATCCGAAGATTGCCTGAGTTGCCATAGCTGGCTTCAGAAGAGGAAGTACGATCGAGTTGAACGTATGAATTTCTCCTGATCCATCAATTCTGGCAGCCTCTACGATCTCTACTGAGAGGCCAGTCTCCATGTACTGCTTCATAAAGTAAACAGTTGTTGGTGCTGCGATCGCTGGAATGATCATTGCAAGATATGAACCATAAATATGTGTGAGGTTACATATCTTGATGAAACCTACGATAGATACCTGCTGAGGAATCATCATGATAGCATATATGAAGCCCCATGCAAAATTCTTTGCCTTGAAATTGTAAACTGTAACTGCGTAAGCTGTCAGAGAACCGAAGTAGATCTGAAGAGCTGTTGCAGGTACTGTGATAATTAACGAATTGAGCATAGCCTGAAGTACGTTTACTCCACTCGTCTTCGCACCACCCTCTAAAAGTCCCTTGAAGTTAGTGATGAACTGTGAGCCAGGAACAAGCTTTATTCCTGTAAGAATATCACTGGACTTAAGTGTTGAGTTAATTAACAAAATATAAAACGGTATGATTGACAGGAAACAAAGTATGATACAGATGACATATCTTAAAACCCTCGTTCCCGTTGCTTTTGATTCTGTCTGATCCAACTTTGTTCACCTACTTTCCTTGTTTTTCTGTTTTCTCTGATGTCAGCTTGTAGAACAGTAAGCTTATAATCAATGTGAATGCGAAAAGCATTACTGAGTAAGCTGCAGCTTTACCATAATCCTGTGTAGGACCTGCACTTACGTACTTCTTGATAAGCATAACTACTGTTGTTGTAGAATTGACATCCGATCCACCTACTCTTACAACCGGGTTACCTTCGTTGAAGAGCTGTGGAATATCGTACATCTGCAGACCACCGATAGCTGATGTTACAAGTGTGTACTGTAAGATCGGCTTGAGCAGTGGAAGTGTTATCTTAAAGAACTGCTGCTTTGATGTAGCACCATCAACACTGGCTGCCTCGTAAAGTGATGGATTGATACCGAGAATACCTGCACAAAGGACGATCATTGTATTACCATACCACATCCAGAACTGGATAAAAGCAATGATTATAAGTGATGCCCAGCCGTGATTCAGGATACCACCCTCATCACACCATCCCCAACTTCTGAACAGGCTCGTGATAGGTCCCTGAACCTCGAACATACCGTAGAAGAGAACGGCGATTGTAGCTGCTGTAATGATGTTAGGCATGTACATGATTACCTTGAATACACCCTGACCCTTTATCTTAACCTTGATGTCTGTGAACCAGGCAGCAAGAACAAGTGCGAGAAGGATCTGAGGTACGAAGTTTACCAACCACAGAACAACTGTTATAGCAAGTGCCTGCCAGAACTCACTTCCGGTCTTTGCAAACACATAATTGGTAAAGTTACCGAGTCCTACGCTTGTTGTCACATATCTACCATTCTTAGCTGAGTAGATAAATGAGTTGTAGAACGTATAGATAAGTGGATACAGCTGAAAGATAAGGAAAACAAGGAAGAACGGAATGAGGAACATCAAACCATACTTGCCGTATTCAACTGTCTTGTTCTTTTTCATAGTGTGATACGCCCCCTTAAAATATTGGTCTATAGTACACACGCACCAGCAACTTTCATTACTGATGCGTGCATTTTGTTACTTTATAGTTTTATCCTTTATTTTAGGGATAGATTACTTTGAGATACCAAGCTCTGAAGCACACTTGTCCTCGATGTACTTAACAGCATCATCAACTGATGTGTATGTACCTGAGTTGTAAGCTGTAGCTGCCTCGTCGATGAATGCCTTGATTGAAGCATCCTGGTATGTTGTGTTGCTGAGGTTGATTCCCTCTGCTGATGCTGCCCATACCTCGATTGGGTTCTGTCCGCCAAGGAATTTCTGAGCTGCATTTTCGCTTGAAAGCTCACCATTGATAAGTCTCTCGTTAGCTGCCTTGTTGTTTACACAGTCACCTGTCTTGTTTGTGATATCAACACCAACATCTGGATCACATGTTAACTCGTAAAGAAGGAATGCACAAAGCTCTGGGTTTGGTGTATCCTTACCGACCATTACGTATGTACCGCCCCAGTGGTATGATGTAGGGCCTGTAACAGCTCCCCAGTTACCATCTACAGCGCCGTTACCCTGCATTGAACCTATGAACCAAGGACATCCGAAGTAGCAGAATACCTTTGAATCATTTGCCATATCAGCAGCCCATGATGAATCCCAAAGGGCTGTGTTGTTTGAATATCCACCATCATAGATCTTCTTACCTGTCTCAAGGTACTCTGTAACTGCACCGTCAAGTGTAAGCTTCTCTGATGAACCGTCATCTGTTACCCAAGGCTGTGACTGAGTATCCCAGATAGCGTACTTAACATCTGAAGGACCAGATACGATCTTGTATCCAGCACCCTTTAACTTTTCTGCTGTCTCGAAGAACTTGTCCCAATCAGCAAGAGCTGCCTGAACTGTCTCAGGATCATCTGATCCAAGAACTTCCTTAGCAATGTCTCTTCTGTAGAATACAGAACCTGCTGTAGCCTGCCATGTAACAGCCTTAAGCTCGCCGTTGTATGTGCCATACTGCTTAGCGAAGTCATATGAGTTAGCCATAACATCATCTGTGAAACCAAGATCTGTAAGGTTAGCTGTCTTTGTGTCATCCTCTGACCAGTACTTAGCTACATCGTTATCAGCAGGGATAAGTGAAGGATACTTATCTCCACTTGTAAGAGCTGTATCAATAGCTGTCTTGTACTCATCTGTTGTTCCACCAACACCAAGTGTTACGAACTCAACATAGTCCTTGTACTCTGGGAACTTGTCAAGAACGACGTTCATCTTCTTTGAGAAATCCTCATCCCATGAGTAAGCGTAGATCTTCTTGCTGTCATCCCAGCCATCTGTGCTAGGTGCTGCAATTGCTCCTGTTGCTGAAGCATCTGCCTCTGTTGCCTCTGTAGCATCATCTGATGCTGCCTCTGTTGCCTCTGTCTTAGCCTCTGTTGTTGCCTCTGTTGTAGCATCATCATTTCCGCCACATGCAACGAGTGATAATCCCATTGCCATAGCTAATGAAAGTGCTAACGCCTTTTTGATTTTTCTCACAAAAAAACCCTCCTTTTAAATATGTGTGCTATTCCAATGCTATGCTCTAAAATCACCTTATCGAGCATATCCGGAATGCCGTGTCATGCTTTTTCATGACCTCTGTTGTGATTTTATTGACAACGTCCTTGTCAACATAGGCTTATTATAGGGCATATTATCTAATTTGGCAACCCCTTTTTTGAGTTTTTTTATCTTTTTTGCACATTCGCCTTTTTTTAAGCTAAAAAAATAACTAATTAAACTTTATCTATAAGGCGTGTATTTTATCATTTTTGTCAAATAGCCTATTTTTCGTACATTCCATGCGCCTTTCCGGCTAATATGGCAACTGTACTTTATATATAGAAAACAGCTTATTTACAAGGTTTTCTTTTAGTCATTATGTATAGTGCATGCAAAACCGATCTGTTTTATTGTGCAATTTTAAATTTTAGACTTTTTTCACTATTGGAGGGGTTCTGTTCTCCTCTTCTATATGTTAGTATACTATTATTAAATATATTTGACGCGGAAGACCGGACGCCCTCCGGCTCTTTTCGTGCAGAGGAGTTTTGAATGAGCAAAAAAGATAATACACAGGAAGAGGTGCTGGAAAGCACACAGAAGGATGCCCCGGATGACATTTTGATCCAGCCAAGGGGTGTCAAGCGTGAGGTGGCCGACGGTTTCTCAGATCCTAGATCTGCAGCGCCCAAAGCGGACCTTGCGACCGAAAACAGTCTTGAGCTTCACGCCATGACGAGATCAGAGCGCCGCAGATACAGACGGGCACAAAAAAAGGCTGAGACAGCGGACATGACACGCTCACAGCGTTTTCATTATTTTATAGACTGCAACAAATGGAAGATCATAGGAATACTGATGATCGTAGTGTCACTGGCCTGGATCTCACTGGCGGTATATTCCAATACCCGGCCGACGGTATTTGCATATGCGGTGGTCAACAGTCCTGATCCATGGAGCGTGGACACATCCGTTATAGACGACTATAAGAGCTACTATAATTATAAGGACTCGGACAAGATCAAATATATGCAGAACCTGCATTACGATCCGACTACATTTGACGCTGACTACGATGCAAATGGAACGGAATACTCTTCCTTCCCGCTGCTGTGCGAGGACAATGTATATGATGTGCTGATATCCGACAAGGCCGGAGTTGAGTGCTGCAGTTGGATAAATCTGATACATCCGCTTGATACATATGATGGCACTCTCAAAACTCTCTTCGAGGGAGAGCTCAAGGATCGTGTAGTAACGGCGCAGGATTCCGCAAATCACACTTCCGCATACGCAATAAACATCAGCGGAACGGATTTTGCCAACCGCATGAACCTGGGATACAACGATGTGTATCTCTCATTCCCGGGCAACAGCGAGGAGAATGTTGACCACATTATCAAGCTGTTGAATTACATTTTTGATCTTGGTATAGAATAAGAAAAAATGGCTGTGACATATTGTTGTGTCACAGCCATTTTTTCTGTCATGATCTGTATTCAGGTGATCATATATCAATATATCAGTCCTCTGAATCCATGTTCATGACCTGTCTCTTTCTGGCAAGCTCGTCATTTGCAAGATACTCATCGTATGTTGTCTGCTTGTCTATGAGACCTGTATTTGTAATCTCTATGATTCTGTTTGCAGTTGTCTGTACAAACTGGTGATCCTGTGAGGAGAACAGTACTACACCAGGGAACTTGATAAGTCCGTTATTGAGTGCCGTGATGGACTCCATATCGAGGTGGTTTGTAGGCTCATCGAGAATCAGGGTGTTTGAACCCATGATCATCAGCTTGGACAGAAGACATCTTACCTTCTCTCCTCCAGATAGGACCTTGACCTTCTTAACTCCATCCTCACCTGCAAAGAGCATTCTTCCGAGGAAGCCTCTTACATATGTGGCATCCTTCTCGTCTGAATACTGTGTCAGCCAGTCAACTATCACGAGGTCGTTGTCGAACTCCTTGGTGTTGTCCTTAGGGAAATATCCCTGTGAGGTAGTAACTCCCCACTTATAGCTTCCCTCGTCCGGTTCCTCCTCGCCTGCAAGTATCTTGAAGAGCATGGTGGTTGACTTGGTGTTCGGTCCGACAAATGCTATCTTGTCGTCATGACCAACCGTGAACGAGATATCATCCAGAAGCTTTTCTCCGTCAACCGTCTTGGAGATATGTGATACGGTAAGCACCTCGTTACCGATGTCTCTCTTTGGTCTGAAATCAATGTATGGATATTTTCTGCTTGATGGCTTGATGTCATCCAGCTCGATCTTCTCAAGGGCACGCTTACGGGATGTAGCCTGCTTGGACTTGGAAGCATTTGCCGAGAATCTCTGAATGAACTCCTGGAGCTCTTTGATCTTCTCTTCCTTCTTCTTGTTGGCTTCCTTCATCTGCTTGATCATAAGCTGACTTGACTCGTACCAGAAGTCATAGTTACCTGCGTAAAGCTGGATCTTGCTGTAATCTATATCTGCTATATGGGTACATACCTTGTTCAGGAAATATCTGTCATGCGATACAACGATAACCGTGTTCTCAAAGTTGATGAGAAATTCCTCAAGCCATGCGATGGCATCCATATCAAGGTGGTTTGTAGGCTCATCCAGAAGAAGTACATCCGGATTGCCAAAAAGGGCCTGGGCAAGAAGCACCTTGACCTTGAGTCCACCATCCAGATCCTTCATCAGGCTGTAGTGATACTCTGTGCCTACTCCAAGTCCGTTCAGGAGTGTGGAAGCATCTGACTCTGCCTCCCAGCCGTTCATCTCAGCAAATTCAGCCTCAAGCTCTGCAGCCTTGACTCCATCCTCGTCTGAGAAGTCCTCCTTCATATATATAGCATCTTTTTCCTTCATTATCTCATACAGACGCTTGTTACCCATGATTACTGTGTCAAGCACCTGGTACTCATCGTATTTGTAGTGATCCTGCTGGAGAACTGAAAGTCTCTCTCCATCATTCATTGTCACATCACCCTTTGACGGCTCTATCTCTCCTGACAGGATCTTCAGGAAAGTTGACTTGCCGGCACCATTTGCACCGATCAGTCCATAACAGTTACCCTCTGTAAATTTGATATTTACATCCTCAAATAAAGCCTTCTTACCAAATCTCAATGTTACGTTATTCGCACTAATCATCGACGTATATACCTTTCACTATTTACTCTGTCTGCACACGCAGACGTCTCCATTTTCAGTGATTAAGTATATCAATACATGTCAGATGTGTCAACTTTACTTTATGTACAGAGCGGCGCTTTTCCTGCCCCGCTCCACTCTTCCATTCTGATATCCTTTACCAGAATTTTCTGGCTGCCAGCTAGAGATTCTTGACTATAGGATCATACAGATCAAGCTCACAGTACTCTGTGTCTGTAAAATGATCGCAGTTAAGACAACTCTTACCCGTCACATCGTTTGAAAGGCCCTTACAAGAACACTTCTTCTCATACGCACTGCATCTCTCTGCAACTTCTTTGTAGGTTTCTGTTGAACTTCTCATGATGTTCTCTCCTTTTTGCTATGCATTTTTCTGCTGCCTTATTATTGTGTGTCTTTTTCTGCTTTTTATTCCACATTTCATTCTTCGCTGATTCTTTGCCACATCAAGGTACGGATTCTTGACAATATGCTATATATTAAGTACAATCAGAATTAAAAATTTTTTAAATGATTGGAGATGAAATCTTGGACGCAGGTTCCATAATAAACATTATCATTCTGGTGGTGCTGATCGCACTGTCCGCATTCTTTTCTTCAGCTGAAACAGCACTCACAACGGTGAGTAAATTCTCGCTCAGGTCTCTTGCAGACAACGGCAACAAGCGGGCCTCACGGGTTCTCAAGGTCACAGAGAATTCAGGCAAGCTGATAAGCACTATTCTTATAGGAAATAACATTGTCAACATATCAGCATCTTCTCTCACGACCACATTCGTAACAAAGGCATTTGGAAGCTCTGCTGTCGGTATTGCAACCGGAGCCCTGACACTGATCGTTCTCCTCTTCGGAGAAATCACACCAAAGACCCTGGCTCAGCGTTATAACCTGAAGATATCGCTGTTATACATTGACATAATCCAGTTCCTTATGATAGTGCTCACACCTGTGATATTCATAGTGAATAAGATCGCTGATTTTATATTCTGGATCATAAGGCTCGACAAGGACGGCGGGAACCAGAAGATGACCGAGGATGAACTCATAAGCATGGTGAACGTCAGTGAGGAGGAAGGCGTCATCGAGGACAAAGAGAAGGAAATGATAACCAATGTGGTGGACTTCGGAGATTCCATTGCAAGGGATGTCATGATCCCAAGAGCAGATATGACCATCGCCTCTGTTGATATGGCTTATGATGATCTGCTGAAGCTCTACATGGAAGTACCGTATACGAGAATTCCTGTATATGAGGACTCCAGAGATAACGTGATCGGTATCCTTCATGTTAAGGATCTCTTCTTCTACAAGGCAACCCATGATATCAATAATTTCAGCGTTCGTAACATCATGAGAAAGCCACTGTATGTATATGAATATCAGAAGACCAATGATCTTCTGCACTCCATGAAGTCGGATTCCAATACCATGGCCATAGTGCTCGATGAGTACGGAATCTGCATAGGACTTATTACCATTGAGGATCTCATTGAGGAAATCATCGGAGACATCAAGGATGAGTACGACACGGAGGAACACAACAACATCATCAAGGTCGACGACACCCACTACAACGTCGATGGCTCCATCAAGCTGGATGATCTGAATGATGCACTGAATCTAAAGATAGAATCAGAGGACTACGACTCCCTCGGCGGTTACATAACCGAGCTGCTGGATCACATTCCAGCCAAGGGTGAGTCCGTCACCGACATCTCATGCATCTACAAGGTACTTGAGATGGACAAAAAGCGAGTCGCCAGAGTGCTTATCACGCTGGCTCCGCAGGAGCCAGGCGACGCCGATGGCGAGTAAGTCAGCGCCGGGTGGCGGGGTTATGCGCAAACAGACATTTTCGTTGAAAAAGATACAATTTTGTGATATTTCTCGAAGGAATTTACGAAAAGCACACAGGCTTGCAAAAGCTTGTGTGCTTTTCTCTTTTTTCGGCTCAAAAAGATACAATCGTCAAACTTGCAGCCAGCTAGCGTCCTGAGCATTCTCTTTCCTCTTGATTTTTTAACAAATTAATACGTTTTATAGTAAAACAACCTTGTAATGTAGTTTTGAATACTATATAATATGTCGTGTTGATTCAAAATCAACTGTTTATATGCGGTATTACACACTGCATAAACAACACATACTGCACAAAACAGCACATGCTGCGTAAACAATGCATACTGCATACACAGCACGTACAACTGTTGGAATATGTCAATTTGTGAACGGTATTTATGAACAGCTTTTTCGCACAGCAGTTCCTGTGCGTGCTCCAACTAATATAAGAGGTGTCTATATGGATAAAAAGACAAATATTAAAGACATAATATCAATGGCCGGTGGCCTTGATTATATAAACCCTAAGGATATTCCTTCCATTGACCTGTACATGGATCAGTTGACCACCTTCATGGAGGATCAGCTTGGAAAGAACAGGCGCAATGACGAGGACAAGGTGATGACCAAGACCATGATCAACAACTACACAAAGAACAATCTTCTGCCATCGCCTAACAAGAAGAGATATTCTAAGCAGCACCTTATACTGCTCATTTATATATACTACCTGAAGAACATGCTCAGCATCAACGATATACAGACTCTGCTTGAGCCTCTTATAGATGGTTATTTTGATTCCAACAAGGACGGAAAGGATATTTCTGATATATACGCCCACTTGTATGAGCATCTATCCCAGCATTACGGTGACATCATCAAGGATATCGTGAGAACAGCCAACAAGGCTGATGCCATGTACGATCCTGAGAAGGACTCCTATCTCCACGATCTCAGCATGATCTCACTTCTCTCAGTTGATATATATGCCAAGAAGAAATATGTGGAGCATCTGGTAGACAAGCTCAGACAGGAATCTGAGGAAGATGCCAAGGCGAAGGCTAAAGCCCAGGCACAGAAAGCCAGAGAGCAGGCAGCAGCCAAAGCCGCAAAGGCTAAGCAGCCACAGGCAAACGCCGCAGCCGAGGGCAAGAAAAAATAGTCAGCTTACGCACAACCAACAAGTATTGCGACCAGATTTCACAGGACTCCAGCCTGTAACACAAATAAAACCCCTGAACGATAAAATGTAATCGTTCAGGGGTTTTGTCTGACTACTTGTCGGTTTTCTCGTTGCTCTGCTTGTCATTCTGCTGGAAGCTCTTCATTCTTGAAAATACAAGCTCATATCCGTCCTTGCCATAATTCAGGGATCTGTTGACCCTGCTTATCGTGGCTGTGGATGCTCCGGTCTTCTCCGCAACCTCCAGATATGTGTTGTCTTCCTTCAGCATCTTGGCCACTGCAAAACGCTGTGCTATAGATAACAGTTCATTCACCGTGCATACATCCTCAAAGAAATTAAAGCACTCCTCTTCTGTCTCCAATGTAAGTATTGCCTCAAACAGATCCTGTACTGCCTCTGTATGTACTGTTTTTCCCATGTCTAAGCTCCTTTTTGACTTTCACGACTTTAGCGTGATAAAGTAATATATACTATATACCACTTTCTTATAATTTGCAATCTTTTTTGATCCAGACTGAAAGGCCTCTTCTGTTGACATAGAACTCGCCACAGCCCTCGTCATCTATCTTGATGTCATACTTGGCATTACCCATGACATCTGCAAAATGTGCTCCCGCAAACTGTCTGCCCACATACATTCTCTTGGTGCCGCCCATTCCATCGGACATGACAACCGCAAGTCCTGAATCCTTGTGCTCCTCGTCGCCCTCTCTGGTCCATCCAACAACCTCGCTGTGATCAAAGTAGTCGTGCTGAGTTCCATATGCATATTTCTTTCTGAGCTTGAGCAGCTTATTCAGTATCGTCTTCTTCGACTTTACCTTAACCTGTGGTATTCCCGCATAGTCGCCGATATACAGGCACGGATAGCCCTGCTCTCTGAGCAGTATGACCGCATACGCCAAAGGCTTGAACCAATCCTCAACGTACGATTCCAGAACTCCTCCGACCTGGGATTCGTGGTTATCTACAAATGTAACAGCCTTCTCCGGATTGCTCATCATAAGTGAACCCTTAAGCAGATCTGCCATGTTATACTCTCCATCTGCCACAGATGCATCGTGGAAATTGAAGTGCAATGGCACATCGAACATGGATGCCTCATTGTCTGTGGCCTTGATATAGCCATTCAGATATTCTGTATTCCAGTGCCAGAAATCACCGACAGCAAATATGTCCTTATGTACATATTCCGGAGCCTCATCTGCGCCCTTCTTTTTAGCGGCTACAGGGACATCAGATGTCGCTTCAATAAAATCCTTCACAAACCATGCAGGGATAGCCTCCGCCTCCTGGAATCTGAATCCGTCCACATCAGTGGTCTTCTCGTACCACTGAGCCCACGCCATGAGCTCGTCATACACTTCCTGATTGTAGAAATCAATCTCGCTTCCAATTATATAATCATACTTGGAATATTCCTTGTCCGCCTCGTCATAATCCTTGCCCTCAAGAGCGCACACACGCTTCTTGAATTCTTCCTGCTTCCAGTCTATTCCCGCAAAATGCTTCCAGTTCCACTTGAACTTGGAATACTTTGACTTTCTTCCAGGGAATGTAAACTTTGAAAGTGCTCCCACAGTCTTCTTATTGCCGATCATCTGTGGAATATCTTTGGTGTTGAAATCGGCTGCTGTAACCTTCTCTATCCTGTCAGCGCCGAGCTTCTGTCTGACCGCAATGTCCGCATAGACATTTATCCCCTGATCCTTCATAGCCTTTATAGCAGCTATATACTCATCCTTAGTTCCATATCTGGTTCCAACTGAACCCTTCTGGTCAAACTCTCCCAGATCATACAGATCGTACGGAGCATACCCCATATCTTCTTTGCCCTGTGCTCCCTTTGTAGCAGGCGGAAACCATACAGCCGTAGCCCCCATCTTCTTCAGAACCGCAGCGTCCTCTGCTGCCTTTTTCCATAAATCCTGGCTGTCGGTCGTATTCGCTGTAAAATACTGTACCAAAAGTCCGTTATCCTTCATCTCAATACCTCCGTTATTGGCTTTTAATCACCCTTATAAGTCATTATATCAAATCTGAATATATGAGTAAAGACCGACAAATAACAAAAAACATGCCCGCAGACTCCCCTTACCGGAGTGCCTGCAGGCATGCCAAAGACACTATGTACTGTAACGTATATATATCGGATCACACACGCTGATCCATGCATGTATACACCACAGCTTATAGCTGTATTACATATTCTTGATTCTCTCTATAGCCTCAACTGTATTCTCATAAGTTCCGAATGCAGTAAGTCTGAAATATCCCTCACCGCTTGGTCCGAAGCCTGAACCTGGGGTTCCGACTACATTTGCATTCTCAAGCAGATAATCGAAGAAATCCCATGATGACATGTTGTTCGGTGTCTTAAGCCAGATGTATGGCGCATTTACACCGCCTGATACAGTGTAACCCGCATCCTTGAGTCCCTGTGAGATAACCTTTGCGTTATTCATGTAGTATGCGATCTGAGCCTTTGTCTGAGCCTTGCCCTCGTCTGAGTACACCGCGTCTCCTGCTGCCTGAACAATGTATGGAGCGCCATTGAACTTTGTTCCATGTCTTCTTGCCCACAGGCTGTGCATTGACACGCCATCTGCGTCCTTCAGATTCTTTGGAACTACAGCATAGCCAAGACGTGTTCCTGTGAATCCTGCATTCTTAGAAAAGCTCTTGAGCTCGATAGCACATGTCTTTGCGCCCTCGCACTCATATATTGTATGAGGAACATCCTCCTCGCTGATATATGCCTCGTATGCAGCATCGTAGATGATGACTGCTCCGACCTTATTTGCGTAATCTACCCACTCCTGAAGCTGATCCTTCTTGATCGTTGCTCCTGTAGGGTTGTTTGGGAAACACAGATATATGATGTCAGGTGTCTCCTTTGGAAGCTCTGGCGCAAAGTTATTGTCCGCAAGACATGGCATGTAAATTACATCGCTCCACAACTCTGTGTTCTTGTCGTATGTTCCTGTTCTTCCTGCCATTACATTTGAATCAACATATACAGGGTATACAGGATCACATACTGCGATCTTGCTGTCTGCTGTAAATATCTCCTGGATATTTGCTGAGTCACTCTTTGCCCCGTCGCTGACAAATATCTCATCAGCAGATATGTCCACGCCTCTGTCAGCATAGTCATTCTTTGCTATGGTGTTTCTGAGAAACTCATAGCCGAGATCAGGAGCATATCCCTTGAATGTCTCCGCAACTGCCATCTCGTCTACAGCCTTGTGAAGGCGCTCTATGATAGCCGGTGCAAGTGGCTGAGTCACATCACCGATACTGAGTCTTATAACCTTCTTGTCAGGGTGTGCTGCGCTGTACTCTCTCTGCTTTCTTCCAACTGTTGAGAAGAGATAACTTCCCGGAAGCTTTAAATAATTTTCATTTGCCTTAAACATATCTTTCCTCCTAATATATATCAGTCCAGCCTTCAAATACTTCCCTTGCCGGTCCTGTCATGTACATAGTTTCATTCTGCCTGTCGTAATCAATATCTAAAGTTCCTCCGAGCAACGAGACCTTTACCGAATCTCTCGTCCTGCCGGCAGCTATCCCCGCCGCCACAGCCGCACACGCGCCTGTACCGCACGCAAATGTCTCGCCGGAGCCGCGCTCCCACACTCGCATCCTCATATGATCTTCGTCAACGATCTGGACAAATTCTACATTTGTCCTGTTCGGGAACATGGGATGCACCTCCATCTCAGGCCCCAGAGTCTCCATCTGGCAGACATATATATCATCTACCCACACAACCGCATGGGGATTGCCCATGGATACCCGGACAAAATCCACGGTTTCATCAGGCAGAACAGCCATCTCGACAGCCGCACCTATATCCGGTCTGCCCATATCCACACACACCGCAACCACTCTTCCATCCTGCAGAATGCATCTGAGCCGTTTTATACCCGCCTGTGTCTCCACAGTAAATTCCGTCTTCTCCGTCATTCCATGGTCGTATACATACTTGCCAAGGCATCTTATGCCATTTCCACACATCTCTGCCCTGCTGCCATCCGCATTGTATATATCCATATTAAAATCAGCCCTGGCCGAAGGTCCTATAAGTATCAGTCCGTCGCCCCCAATGCCCCTGTGCCTGTCACTGACAAGCCTGGCAAGGATCTCCGGATCATACACCTTTTCTCTGAAGCAGTTCACGTACACGTAGTCATTTCCAAGTCCTTCCATCTTCGTGAATCGCAATAGAAAGCCTCCCTCTTGATCTGTTTTAGAAACAATCTGAATTATCCAGTATCATATATGCCATCTCGACTATATTTATACCGTTATCCATGCTCTTCTTTTGCAGATATCTGTGAGCGTCCTGTTCATCATACTCAAAGTCATGCATAAGCTTGAGTTTTGCCGCCTTGATGACCTTCTTCTCTTCCTCGGTTCTCTCCTTTGGCCTGGACTTTCTCTTTTTTCTCTCCCACAGAAGATTCTCTATGGTGAGACTTACGGTATTCACAAAGTCCATGGACTTTATCGGCATAGACAGACATACCACGCCGCTGTCCCGGACTTCCTCATAATTCTTCTTGCTGCTGAGCACGATCATGTCAAAATATTTCGGAATATAATTCTCAAGATCTGAATACATCATATCCAGGAATTTATATCCACATATTATGACTCCATCGTCACACGCATCCGCAGCCTGCGCCGCCTGGGCTCCGGTTGTACACACCTTTGTAACACTTATACCATTGCGAATGAGCAGGTTTTTTATACTCTTTGCTTCCTCTATTTTCGGAAAAACTATTATAACATTTACCAAATCAAAGCCCTCTCAATCGTGTATGTATAGCTATTATCAAATATATAGGTAAGCAGACCTTTCGCTCCGCTTACCTATACTACTCATCATTTTATATTGTTCGTGTATAAGATCAGACTTTGTACAGATAGTTTGAGATCTCCCAGTCTGTAACCTGTCTTGTGTACTCATTCCACTCATCCATCTTGGCACTTGTATATCTCTCGAAGATGTGTGAACCAACTGCCTCCTTCATGAAGTCGCTCTCGCTCATGGCAAGAGTTGCCTCTCTGAGGTTTGCAGGAAGGCTGTGGATATGACGTGTCTTCTTCTCCTCTGCAGTGAGGTTGAATATATTTGTATCTACACTTGGTGGAACTGGAAGCTGACGCTTGATTCCGTCAAGTCCTGCTTTAAGGCATACTGCCATGGCAAGGTATGGGTTAGCTGTTGGATCCGGACATCTGAGCTCAACTCTTGTTCCTGCACCACGTGCACTTGGAATTCTGATAAGTGGACTTCTGTTCTTTGCTGACCATGCGATGTAAATAGGAGCCTCATAGCCTGGAACAAGTCTCTTGTATGAATTTACAAGTGGGTTGGTGATGGCTGTCATCTCCTTCATATGCTCCATGATTCCGGCGATGAACCAGTAAGCCTCCTGGCTAAGTCCGAGCTTATCGTTCTCATCTGCAAATATGTTCTTGCCATCCTTCTGGAGCGACATGTTCATATGCATACCTGAACCGCATACGCCATACTTTGGCTTTGGCATGAATGTTGCGCAGAGACCATGTCTCTTGGCAATAGTCTTTACAACCAGTTTGAATGTCTCGATGTTGTCGGCGGTTCTCAAAGCCTCACCGTACTTGAAATCTATCTCATGCTGTGCAGGAGCTACCTCATGGTGTGATGCCTCGATCTCAAATCCCATCTGCTCAAGAGTAAGAACCATATCTCTTCTCGCATTCTCACCGAAATCCAGTGGTCCGAGATCAAAATAGCTTGCTCTCTCGTATGTGTTAGTTGTAGGCATTCCGTTCTCATCTGTCTGGAAGAGGAAGAACTCACACTCAGGACCTACATTCATAGTGTAACCCATCTCTTTTGCCTCAGCCAGAGCTCTCTTAAGTACATATCTTGGATCGCCCTCAAATGGTGTTCCATCAGGCTTATATACATCACATATAAGTCTTGCAACTTTTCCCTGCTGTGGTCTCCAAGGGAATGTCTCATATGTATCATAATCAGGATACAGATACATATCTGACTCCTCAATTCTCGCAAAGCCCTCTATAGAAGAACCGTCGAACATGATCTTGTTGTCAAGTGCCTTCTCTATCTGGCTTGAGGTTATCGCTACGTTCTTAAGGTCACCAAAAATATCTGTGAACTGAAGTCTTATAAACTCAACATCATCTTCTTTGACCTTTTTCAGTATGTCTTCCTTTGTGTATTTTCCCATCGTTATACTCCTTTTCTACACATTGTTTGATCCTCTGCATGTAAATCCCTATGAGTTTTTCTCATAGCTAGAGTTATAATAAACTTTGACAGAACTTTTGTCAACACAGATGAACGGTTGAGCAAATGTATATTCTGTCATAATTCTCTATCGAAGATCTCTCTTCCTGAATGTCAACCACGTTGCCACTATCATCACCGCGCCATACGCAGCGGCCACTGCCAGGGATATTCCCGCGTGACTCCAGTCTATATCGACCTGACTCATCTCCCTCACAGAGCTGAACGGCATATAGCCCAGTATTTTCTCCAGAACATCCGACTGGAACAGCACAGGCATGATCTGCACGCCGAGATCCACCAGGAAAAACAGCAGCAGATTCACGGATACGGATGCTGCCTTGGACGTCAGCGCAAATGCAAGGAATACGCATGTCATATATAACATCGTAAGCACAAAGCCCTCGCACGCTATCGATCTCAGCATATATCCCGCCACATTCAGGGTAAATGCCTTTCCAAAGCCTCCACAAATGCATCCTCCTATGGTATATACAAGTATATCCTCAAGAGAGAGTATCCATATCGCCACTATATATACTATGATCTTCGAAAACATTATATGTGCCCTGCTGTGTCCCTGGGCTATCGCACACTGGATATCCCTGGACTTGTAATCGCTGGTGATGAGCGACGCCGCAATAAATCCAAACAGCATGCCGGACACCGAGCTTCCAGAAAACGAGCCCAGCAGATACTGGAACTGAAAATCTCCCGTGAGTTCTATTCCGAGAATATCTCCAACCAATCCCACCGAGATCAGATATATTATATCCTGGACAAAGAAAACTATCAGGCACACCCTGAAGCCCAGGCTCTTATACAGCTTATAAAATTCAGCCGACAACAGTTCACGCATAATGAGCACCCCCTATCCTGTGAATAAAGTAGTTCTCAAGGCTCTCCTCCTCGAGATGGTACTCACTGACAAACACCCTCTCATTGTAGAGAACCCATGCCAGCTCGTCTGAGTTTACCGGCTGGTCCACGATTATCTCATCGCCATTCACATACACATTCACTATATTGTATCTCATAGCAAGTATATCAAGAACCTTCTTCACATCATTGGTGCGCAATCTCAGTCTCCTGTGGCACTTCGCGTCAAGCTGCGCTGCAGAGAGGCAGTCTATGATCTGTCCTCTGTCTATCATTATGTAGTCCGTTGCCAGCTCGTGAAGCTCTGTGAGTATATGGCTGGATATAAGTATCGTCACACCAAATCTCTGATTTATCTGCTTGAGAAGATTTCTTATCTCAACTATTCCAACCGGATCAAGTCCGTTTATCGGCTCATCCAATAGCAGGAGATCCGGACCTGACAGCATGGCACAGCCAATCGCCAGCCTCTGCTTCATTCCCATCGAATAATTCCTAAACTTCTTCTTGCCAACGCCCTGCAATCCAACATTTGCTATGGTCTGCTCGATGAGCTTGTCGTTCTTTATCCCCCTCAGCTTCATATTAAGCTTTATGTTGTCTACAGCATTATAATTGTCGTGCAGTCCGGCATGTTCGCACACCGTTCCTATCCTCTTTCTGGCATTCACCAGCCCCTTGCTGTCACTGGCGCCAAATAATTCTATCTCTCCCTCGTCAGGAAACAACAGACCATTGATATGATTGATCAGGGTAGTCTTTCCTGCCCCGTTCTGTCCTATAAAGCCATATATCTTCCCCCTTTCAAGAGATATATTGACATTGGACAAAACAGTATTCTTTCCAAATGTCTTCGTGAGTCCGCTTACTCTCACAACATTCTCTGCCATTTATCCCCCACCTTTCTGTCCTCATAAAATACGCCTACAGGAAATAATATTCTATGAATTTACACAAAAACCCGTCATCCAGCACATAGCTGAACAACGGGTCCTTTATATACTTATCAATGATAAGAATTAATCCTGAACGTATGGTAATATTGCAATCTGTCTAGCTCTCTTAACAGCAATTGTGATTGCTCTCTGATGCTTAGCACATGTTCCTGTGATTCTTCTTGGAAGGATCTTACCTCTCTCTGAGATATACTTTCTGAGTGCGTTTGAATCCTTGTAATCGATCACAGCCTCTTTATTAGCACAATACTCGCAGACTTTCTTTCTTCTACGGATATTTCTTCTCTTCATTGGAGCGTCAGCTCTATCAGTCTTATTGTAAGCCATTGTATTTACCTCCTATTTTACTTGAATGGTAAATCGTCCTCAATACCTTCCGGTATACTCATGAAGCCCTCAGCTCCTGCATTGCCAGGTGCCGGTCTTCCTGCTGGCTGATATCCACCGCCTGATGCCTGTCCGCTTGCAGCCTTGCTCTCAGCAAACTCCTGCTCCTCAACAACAACATCAGTTGTGTACACCTTGTTACCATCCTTATTCGTATAGCTTCCAGTCTGGATTCTACCTGTTATAGCAATCTTCGTTCCCTGCTTCAGGTACTTCTCTGCAAACTCAGCGCTCCTGCCAAATGCAACGCAGCCGATGAAGTCTGCACTCTGGTCGCCATTTCTATTGAATCTTCTGTCTACAGCCAATGTGTATCTTGCAATAGCCATCTGGCCATCACCTGTGTTTGACTGTGAATATCTAACTTCCGGGTCTCTTGTGAGACGACCCATCAATATTACCTTGTTCATTATAGAATACCTCCTATTACTCGGCGTCTAATCTAACGCAAAGATATCTAAGAACTGATTCCATAATACGAATGTTAGCCTCAAGCTGAGCTGGAACTCCAGCCTCTGCATCAAACTGAATGAAGTAGTAGTATGCTTCGCCCATCTTCTGAATCTCGTAAGCAAGCTTCTTGAGTCCACACTCGTTAACTTCTGTAATTGTTGCGTTAGCCTTCTCAATATAAGACTTAACCTTATCAACTACAGCTGTTCTGGCTTCCTCATCAATCTTTGCACTAACAACTAAAGTTAATTCATATTTGTTCATTACATTGCACCTCCTTATGGTCTCTGGCCCACAGTCATCTGTGAGCAAGGAAAATATGATTAATACATCACAAGTTCAGATACTATCATATTTTTCCAGCCAATTCAAGCATTTTTTCTATGATCATCCCAAAAATTCTGTAGCATGCTTTCTCGACCACAAAGGGAACATGCTTCTCTGGCATCTGTAGTTCTCTCTCTGCTCCACGCTCACCGCGCTGAAGAATGTTCTCCACATATCTGTGTAATCATCCTCCATATATTCTGCACTGCCCAGCGTCTCCATCTCCTGATCTGTAAGCCGCCTCACATACATATCCGAATCCACCGGATGCACCACGGCGTAACGTCTGCCATCATCCACTATCAGCCAGTATTCTGACGGCATCCTGTCCGCAAAATGACTGGCGACAAGAAGCGCAACATCGTCCTTTGGTTCTATATGACATACATACACCCGCCCTTGGACAGCAGTGAATCTGGCTATCTCCCTGAATAGATGTGCCTCGTTGCTCACACTCCGCCCAAGCTCCATGATACGCATCACCTCCGGACTTATGAGCATATGTTCCACCTTTCGGCCCTCGGCAAATGCCAGTATCAGATATCTGTACACAGTGTCCAGTGCATCCTCCTGATGCGACAATAGTGCATTGAATACGTTGCGGTACACCAGCCAGGATACCTTCTTCACAGACCGGGTAAACTTCTGCACCTTGTCCGCATCCGGCTCGACATGTATATAGTCAGCGAACATATCCAGTTGTTCCACAGGCTCCTTCATAAGCATCACATGGTCGTGTCCGACCTGCAGTGCCATACTCCACGCCTCATATATGCATGTAGCCATATCGTCATATCTGTCCCTGCATGTGAAAACCTTCATATTGTCCATAACTTCCACCTTCACGCCTTCATTCCTATATCAAATAAAGTCATCTGTCTATACTGTTCATTGCCGTGTGATGCCTGCCAGTTCTCTCCCCGGCTCAGATCCGTCATCTCCCTGACAATGTAATCCCTCTCTATAGGGATCCTGTACATCATACGTCCGCCACACGTTATAAAATAATGTGCTCTCTTAAGCACCACCCCCATCTTCTTCAGATTATCGAAATCCAGACTTCCGTATCTGCGGGCTCTCACTATCCTGCCCGCCGACTTCGGCCCTATGCCGGGAATCCTGAGAAGCAGATCATACGGTGCCGTCTGCACCTCCACCGGGAACTGGTCAAGATGCCTCACTGCCCAGTTGCACTTCGGATCCATTCTCTGATCGAGGTTCGGCTCGTTCTCAGACAATATCTCCTCAGCGTGGAATCCATAATATCTGAGCAGCCAGTCCGCCTGATACAATCTGTGCTCACGGAGCAATGGAACCGCCGTATCCAGCGCAGGGAGTGCCGAGTCCTCGTTGATCGGTATATACGCGGAGTAGAACACACGCTTCAGATCGTATCGCTGATACAGTCTCTGGGCTGTGTGTATGAGCATGTAATCCGACTCTCCGCTGGCTCCAACTATCATCTGTGTGCTCTGTCCCGCCGGGGCAAATGCCTGTCTCCTGTCTGTATCCCCAAACATGACAGGGAGGGGCGAAGAGGCAGCACCGATGTCTCTTTTATCAGAGGTCATTCCATCTGTGAGTGCCTCTGCTGCTGACATCTGCAGAGCACCATGTCTTTCCTGCCCTGCCAGCTCTGCTTTGTATGCGGTCAGATCCTTCTGCAGATTCTTCTCGTTGAATATGCTTCCAGTAAGGTATCTGTTGATACCGCTCCTCTCCATACGCGCAGTCTTGCCCACCGCCAGTCTGTGGGATTCTATAGTGCTGGTCAGCTTGCCCATGGGATCAAGTATGGTGCCAAAACTCTTGTTCGGGGCAAGCTTCTTCAAACCCTCCTCAGTCGGCAGCTCCATATTAACACTTATCCTGTCCGCTAAATATCCCACCATGCTTATAAGCTCATCCGATGCCCCCGGAATGGTCTTCACATGGATATATCCATTGAACCTGTACTTCGTCCTGAGAAGATACAGAGTCTCACACATCCTCTGCATAGTGTATGTCGGATCCCTGAGCACACCAGAGCTCAGGAACAACCCTTCTATATAATTCCTCTTGTAGAACTCTATGACCAGATCGCACAGCTCCTCCGGTTCAAATGTCGCTCTTGGCACATCATTGCTTCTGCGGTTCAGACAGTACTTGCAGTCATATACACAATGGTTCGTCATAAGGACCTTAAGCAGCGATATACATCTTCCATCCGCTGCAAAGCTGTGACATATACCACATGATACACTGTTGCCCAGGGCTCCCTTCTGTCCCTTCCTGTCCACTCCACTGGATGTACACGCCACATCATACTTCGCCGCATCCGCCAGTATATTCAGTTTTTCCTTCGTTGTAAGTCCTGTAATTATCTCGTTCATGCATAATATTATACGAACATTTGTTCGGTATTGCAAGAGGTAATTTCTGGTTGCCGGTTAAAGCATAATATTACTTATGGATGGCGCAGACAAAAAAGACCGGACACACTCTGAACGAATGTATCCGGTCTTCTCTATGCGAAAGGATCTGGACTATGACAGTTCCTTTCTTCTATATGATCCTAAGCTATATCTTAGAGCTGTGGGCCTGCTGCAACTAATGCCTTACCTGCTGCATTACCCTCGTACTTAGCAAAGTTCTTCTGGAATCTTGCTGCAAGATCCTTAGCCTTTGTCTCCCACTCTGAAGCATCAGCGTATGTGTCACGTGGGTCAAGGATTGCTGGATCTACGCCAGGAAGCTCTGTTGGAACCTCGAAGCCGAACATAGGGATCTTCTTTGTAGGAGCCTCATTGATAGCACCACTGAGGATTGCATCGATGATTCCTCTTGTATCCTTGATTGAAATTCTCTTGCCTGTTCCATTCCATCCTGTGTTAACAAGGTATGCCTTAGCACCACTCTTCTCCATCTTCTTAACAAGCTCCTCTGCATACTTTGTAGGATGCAGCTCGAGGAATGCCTGACCGAAGCAAGCTGAGAATGTAGGTGTTGGCTCTGTGATACCTCTCTCTGTACCAGCAAGCTTTGCTGTGAATCCTGACAGGAAGTAGTACTGTGTCTGCTCTGGTGTAAGGATTGATACTGGAGGAAGTACTCCAAACGCATCTGCTGAAAGGAAGATTACGTTCTTTGCAGCTGGTGCTGATGATATAGGTCTTACAATGTTCTTGATATGATCTATTGGGTAAGATACACGAGTATTCTCTGTTACGCTCTTATCAGTGAAATCGATCTTGCCGTTTGCATCAAGTGTAACGTTCTCAAGAAGAGCGTTTCTCTTGATAGCGTTGTAGATGTCTGGCTCTGAATCCTTGTCAAGGTCGATAACCTTAGCATAGCATCCACCCTCGAAGTTGAATACGCCGTTGTCATCCCAGCCGTGCTCATCATCACCGATGAGGAGACGCTTTGGATCTGTTGAAAGTGTTGTCTTACCTGTTCCTGAAAGGCCGAAGAAGATAGCTGTGTTCTCACCGTTCATATCTGTGTTAGCTGAGCAGTGCATTGAAGCCATTCCCTTAAGTGGAAGGTAGTAGTTCATCATTGAGAACATACCCTTCTTCATCTCTCCGCCGTACCATGTGTTAACTATAACCTGCTCATGGCTTGTGATGTTGAATGCTACACATGTCTCTGAGTTAAGTCCTAACTCCTTGTAGTTCTCAACCTTAGCCTTTGAAGCATTGTACACTACGAAATCTGGCTCGAAGTTCTTAAGCTCTTCCTCAGTTGGCTTGATGAACATGTTTGTTACGAAATGAGCCTGCCAAGCAACCTCAACGATGAAACGGATAGCCATACGAGTATCAGCATTTGCTCCGCAGAATGCATCAACTACGAAAAGTCTCTTGTTTGAGAGCTCCTTCTTTGCAAGATCCTTAACTGATGCCCATGTCTCCTCTGTCATTGGATGGTTATCGTTCTTGTACTCATCTGATGTCCACCATACAGTGTCCTTTGAGTTCTCATCTACTACGATATACTTATCTTTAGGTGAACGGCCTGTATAAATACCAGTCATAACGTTAACTGCGCCGAGCTCACTAACCTGTCCCTTCTCGTATCCCTGAAGGTCAGCCTTTGTCTCTTCCTCGAATAACAATTCATATGAAGGATTGTGTACGATCTCTGTTGTGCCTGTAATGCCATACTTAGTTAAATCAACTGTTGCCATTTTTCTTAACTCCTTTTCTTTAAATGTATTTCATTGATAGGTGCATGTCGCCTGTACCCTGCCGGCACCGCAACTATACAGCACTCAATAATCTGAAAATAAATATGAACACTTTCTCTCATATTCAGTTGAAAGTATACCCAATTAGTCAAAATAAATCAATATGATTATTGAGTTTTTTTTGTAGTTTACAGAAACTTCTCATTTATAATCTCAATTTTATATTTATTACTTGCATAACCTAAGATAATGAGCTTCCACGTCTCTTCTCAAGAAATTTTGACTTCACTATCAGAATATCACCTGTCTGTATCTCCAGATCACCTGTCGGCAGTATAGACATATTATCCCTGAGTACCATATATATATTCACACCATACTCCTCCGTAGCCTGGAGTATGGTCCTGCCGCAAAACTTGCTCACATCATCTACGAGCAGTTCTCCAATCTCGTCCACATCAACAACTTTGGACTCCTCGTTGGCATTGTTCTGATACTGTTCTACAAATCCGGCGCTTATGATACCTGTAGGTATCGCTACCAGCAGAACTCCCATAAATGCTATGACTATCGCCATGCATTTGCCCAGCAGCGTGATCGGGTAAATGTCTCCATACCCCACGGTAAGGACTGTCGATACCGCCCACCATATGCCGCTGAAGGCGTTGCTGAACACTCCCGGCTGTGCGGCATGCTCAGTGCTGTACATACACAGGCTGCTCGCCATCATCAGTATAAATATGATGAACATGGACGATATGATCTGTCTGCTCTTTCTCAGCAGGACCATCTTGATGACATTGAAGCTGTCGTACTTTGAATTGATCCTGAAAAGATGGAATATACGGATCACCCTGAGCATCCTGAACGCCACGAAGCCAGACAGAAAGAACACTGGTATGATCGTGAGCAGATCCACAACTCCGTCATATGATATGAGGAACTTTCCTATAGCCTTTCCTCTGGTGCATGTGGGATACAGGAAATCCGCCGTCCATATGCGGAGAATATACTCAACACAGAATATGCCTGTAGTCACCCACTCGATAACACTCAGCAGCCCATAATATGGTTCAAGCTGATCGTAGGTCTGCAGGAACATCACCGATATGTTCGACAATATGACACCCACTATGAATATGTCAAATGCCCTGCTCGCCAGATTGCTTTTGTCCCCTATCTGTATTATGTCAAATATTTGCTTTTTGAGTTTTGTCTTGTTTACCGCCATTGCTCTCCTCTTATATATCTATTTGTCCTTGAGAATGTCCATCATCTCATCTATCATCTCTTCGTCCTGAAGCCTGAACTTGATCTCCACGCGTCTCGACGCTGCCATGTCCACTGCTTATGATGCCGTTGCTCTCCGTCAGACAGTACTTTGCCACTGAGAACGCTCGCTGCTGTGAAAGTTCAAGATTGTATATGTAGGAACCATTCGTATCCGTGTGTCCCTCTATGATTATCTCCGAAACGTATTCCCTGTAATCATCGCGCAGAAGCACACTGCAGTACTTCGGCAGGAACTGGTTGATGGTAAGCATACACGAATATACCACCCGTTATGGCAAACATACACACACTTATAATCGCCCTATCTCCTATCATAATTAAAAAGAGGCTGTTTTACCAGTTGAAATACTTACTCCTTTACCTGTTATTTACATATTTATGCGGGATTTACATGTTTTTACAAGGCTCTGTGCATACCGCACAAATGGCCATTTTCTTTTTGTGCACTTTGAAAAATGTGTCATAAAATCTTTAAATTTTGAAGATTTTATTTTGCAAAACGTTTTTTTTCTGTACATATTCTGTTCATATTTTGTGTATATACTGAACTCAGTTGTTCAAGAGAAAGTAATTTACTCTTAGTTGTTTAAGTTGTTGTTTAAAAAAGAACCGCCTAGCAATTCAGGTGGTTCTTTTTTTGCGCACAAAATTATCTCTTATTTAGCAAAAAAGGCTGAAAAGATACAATTTCTTCAGATTTTGTATCTTTTCAGCCTTTTATTTTGATTTAGAGATAATTTTGTGTGCAGACGAACTCATCCGCCACCAAAAGATCCCAGCATTATAACTCTACACTGCAAATTACTCCGTAGGAAGCTTAGCCTTCTCGAATATCTCAACAACCTTGTCGTCAGGCTTCTTTGTGAGAAGTGATACGACAATAGCTGTAATGAACGCTGCTGCAAATCCAGGAACAATCTCATAAAGTCCTGTTGGTGTTGCAAGGAACTTGTACCAGAGCATGTCAACAGCAAATCCGACTATGATAGAAGCAAGTGCTCCATTGTAATTCAGTCGCTTCCAGTACAATGACAGAACGATGACCGGTCCAAATGCCGATCCGAATGCGCCCCATGCATTTGACACGAGTGCCATGATACCCTCGCAGTCTGGATTCATCGCTATGGCAAGTGCCACAACTGAGATGATGATGACCACAATTCTTCCTGCCCAGAGCATCTCCTTGTCGGATGCACTCTTTCTGAATATAGGCTTGTACACATCAGACGAAAATGCTGATGATGAAGCAAGGAGCTGTGAATCAGCTGTACTCATGGACGCTGCAAGGATAGCTGAGAGAAGTATACCAGCTACAAGTGCAGGGAACACGCCTCTTACAAGTCTGATGAATACCTGTGAGTTATCTGTAAGTCCACCGCCAAGATACTTAAGGCCGACCATACCAACTACGGATGCCATAACGAGGATGATTCCCGTCCAGCAAGTACCGACTATTCTGGACTTCTTCATCTCCTTCTCTGACTTGATCGAAATATATCTTATAAGAATATGTGGCATACCCATATATCCAAGTCCCCATGCAAGTCCTGATATGATATTGATCACACTGGTCTTGTCAAATGAACCACTTATAAGGGCATTGTAATAATTGTCTGGAATGACAACATCAGGTGCTATAAAGCCAGCGCCCTGCATGGTGATGACCGCAATGATAGGTGCGATCATGAGAGCTGCAAGCATCAGAAGTCCCTGGAAGAAATCCGTCCAGCACACTGCATTAAAACCACCAAGGAATGTGTACACGATGATGATGACTGCAGCGCCGATCATGGCTGTATTCCTGTCGATGCCCATAACAGTATTGAACAGAGTACCGCAGGCCGATATACTTGACGCAGCGTATATACAATATGCAACCACAAATATAACTGCACATATTATGAGAAGCAGCTTATTGTCTGACTGAAAACGATTTGTCAAATACTGAGGTATAGTGATCGAATCGTTGTACGCTATCGAGAATCTTCTGAGTCTCGGTGCTATGAATATCCAGGCACATGCTGTTCCGATGAACAGACCAACTGATATCCACATGTTGCTGAGTCCTGTCGCATAGAATGCTCCGGGCAGTCCCATGAGAACCCACGCACTCATATCAGATGCTCCGGCGCTGAGTGCAGCCACCAGACCATTCATATCTCTTCCTCCAAGAAAATAATCCTTCTCGCCGGCATTCCCCTTGGATTTGAAGAAGAAATAAATTCCTACACCGATTACCAGGACAAAATACGCTATAAACGCAATCATCTCGTAAACATTCATTAGTTAATCCACCTTCCATAATAATTATAATTTATCTGCTCCGCACCAACTTTACCACTGCAGTGCAGTATCTCACTGTCAGCGCACATAACAAAGCAAATTCTACACGGAAACATACCAAAATGCAAGGTTTTTCAGCATTTGGCGATTTTATCTGTTTTGCCAGTTTCCCGGCGGCAGGCCTCACAGCTGATGTCTGCTGGTGCAAGCCTCCCAAGATCACTGCCTGATCCCTGCCTGATCCCTGCCTGATCACTGCCTGATAAAACAGCCGGCTCACAGCGGCATGCCCGGTCTCGATCCCGGAAAGCTCGCCATTAAGCCGGCTGTTTTATTCTCTCTATAGTCTTCCGCTCTCAAACATTTCAGTCCTGTGATTCGTCTGACTACTCAATCTTACCGATTAGAATCCGATATGTCTGTTATCTGTGATCCTCTTTGCCTTGCCCTCTGAACGTGGAATGGTCTTAGGTGGAACCAGCTCAACCTTTGCGCTGATAAGCAGTGTCTGCTTGATATCTGTCTTGATGCGGGATGCAATAGCCGCAAGCTTTGCAACATCGCCCATATCCACATCTTCCTTGAGCTCTACCTGAACTGTCAGCTTATCCTGTGAATTCACACGATCAACCACGATCATATAATGAGCTGAAGCCTCCTCCACGCCGAGAAGGACTGACTCTATCTGACTAGGGAATACATTTACACCACGGATTACAAGCATGTCGTCTGTACGGCCTGTGATACGGCTCATCTTGACTGTTGTTCTTCCACATGCACATGTGCCGTGTGTAAGTGTACATATATCGTGTGTCCTGTATCTGATCATAGGTGTACCTGTCTTGGTAAGGGTTGTAAACACAAGCTCTCCAGGAACTCCGTCTGGAAGCGGCTCCTCTGTGACCGGATCAATGATCTCTGCAAGAACATGATCCTCGTTGATGTGCATTCCGTTCTTCTCAAAGCACTCAAATGCAACACCAGGTCCACCGATCTCTGTTAGTCCATATATATCAAATGCATCGAAGTCAAGAAGCTCCTCAAGGTGCTGTCTCATCTCCTCTGTCCAAGGTTCTGCTCCGAAGTAGCCTGACTTGATCTTCAGTTCTGATGGATCGATGCCCATCTCCCTGATGGTCTCTGCGAGGTATGTAGCATATGAAGGTGTACAGCAAAGCATGGTTGCGCCGAGCTCTTTCATCATCATGATCTGTCTCTGTGTGTTGCCTGATGACATCGGAACTACCATGGCACCAACCTTAGTCGCGCCCTGATGTGCTCCAAGTCCACCTGTGAACAATCCATAACCATAAGCTATCTGGATGACATCATCCTCTCCGCCACCAGCGCACTTGATAGCTCTGGCTACCATCTCCGTCCACACATCTATATCGTTCTGGGTGTAGCCAGCTACAACAGGCTTACCTGTGGTTCCTGATGAACCCTGGATTCTGATGATGTCCTTCCTGTCTGCTGCAAACAGTCCAAATGGGAAGTTATCCCTGAGATCTGTCTTCTGCATAAATGGCAGCTTGACGATATCGTCTATGCTGTTTATATCCTCCGGCTTTACTCCCGCCTCGTCCATTCTGGCTCTGTATGCCGGTACATTTGCATATTCAAGTTCTACTGTCTTTCTAAGTCTCTCCCCCTGAAGCTTTCTTCTCTCCTCAGGATCCATACACTCCATCTCTTTATTATAGATGTAATGAATCTTCTTCTGTCTCATAACTTCACTGTCCTCCATAAGATAACTCAAATCAGCATTTGTGCAACCTGCTGATTTTGTATGACACTTTAGCGCGCCAAACAACTAAATTGTACATACATATGTGGGCTGTGTCAAGGAAAAGCCATCAATCGCAGTACATTTTCCGTATATTTTTGAGAGAACTTCGAATATTTGCGGTCAAATGACATCTTTGCCTGATAGATTACTCTTGCATTCCGGGTTTTCAGGTCGTATATTATTATCTGACAACAAAAAGAGGACGCGGGAGCTTGTAGTACAGGCTGAGAGGAAGGTGTGACCTTCGACCGGAAACCTGATTTGGATAATGCCAACGTAGGGAAGCCTGATAGCAGACGTTTGTTAAAGTGCAGACTTTATTGGAGTTACCAGATCGGTAACTCTTTTTTTGTGCAGATAAAAGACTTTGGAGGAAAGGGCTATGGTAACAGTGAACGGAAAATATCTCGACGTTGCCGGGCAGAATCTGGCGGCATTTCTTGAAGAATCCGGCTACAAACCGGTGCGCATAGTTGTTGAGATCAACGAGGAGATCATACCGAGAGAGACATACGCAGACATCACATTTAACGACGGCGACTGTGTGGAGGTCGTGAGTTTCATGGGAGGAGGAGCATTATAATGAAAGAAGACAAGCTGATAATCGGAGGACATGAATTCAATTCAAGATTTATTCTGGGTTCAGGAAAGTATTCCATGAAGCTGATCGAATCAGCTATAAAAGACGCAGGAGCAGAGATCATCACTCTGGCCGTCCGCCGTGCAAATACAAAAGAAGAGGAAAATATTCTCGATTTCATCCCGGAGGGAGTTACTCTCCTGCCAAATACAAGCGGCGCGAGGAACGCCGAGGAGGCCGTGCGCATAGCAAGGCTTGCAAGGGCTCTGGGCTGTGGAGACTTCGTCAAGGTGGAGATCATGCGCGACAGCAAATATCTCCTTCCCGACAACCAGGAAACGATAAAGGCAACCGAGGCACTGGCAAATGAAGGATTTGTGGTACTGCCTTACATGTACCCGGACCTGAATGCCGCCCGTGATCTAGTAAATGCGGGAGCCGCAGCGGTCATGCCACTGGCATCACCTATAGGTTCCAACAAAGGACTAGCTACCAAAGACTTCATCCAGATCCTCATCGACGAGATCGAACTTCCGATCATAGTTGACGCCGGTATCGGAAGGCCATCCCAGGCATGTGAAGCCATGGAGATGGGCGCTGCCGCCATCATGGCAAACACTGCCCTCGCCACAGCCGGAAATCTGCCACTCATGGCATCGGCATTCAAGGACGCGATAAATTCAGGCCGAAAGGCTTATCTGGCAGGTCTTGGAAGAGTTCTCACCAGAGGGGCATCCGCTTCAGATCCACTGACCGGATTCCTGCATGACTAAGGGGGTGCACTCAGATGGAAAACCACTTTCTGATAGACTCGGAATATCTTTCGCCGGAAGCGCTGGAGATCAAGCACCGTCTGGAGACAGATCCATCGTCAAGGAAAAGCCATATGGAATACCTTCCGGGCATGGAGGTTATTGAATCTGACATCCGCAGCAAGGTCATGGAGCACATGAACAGCTACGACTACAGCAGTTACACAGGCAGAGACGTCATGGCTGCCCTTGAACACGAGACGTGCAGCATAGAGGACTTCAAGGCTCTGCTCTCCCCCGCCGCCGAACCATTTCTTGAGATGATGGCGCAGCGCGCAAGCCGCGAGACAAGCAGGCACTTCGGCAACACGGTCTACATGTTCACGCCGCTCTACATAGCCAACTACTGTGAGAACTACTGCGTATACTGCGGCTTCAACTGCTACAATCACATCAACAGAATGAAGCTCTCAGCAGAGCAGATCGAGAAGGAAATGAAGGTCATCGCCGACAGCGGTATGGAAGAGATCCTTATACTGACCGGCGAGAGCCGCAGCCAGAGTGACGTAACGTATATCGGTGAGGCATGCAAGCTTGCAAGGAAATACTTCCGCATGGTAGGCCTTGAAATATATCCGGTGAACACCGATGAGTACCGCTACCTCCATGAGTGCGGTGCGGACTATGTGACAGTGTTCCAGGAGACCTACGACGCAGACAAATACGAGACTCTTCACCTGATGGGTCACAAGAGAGTATGGCCATACCGTTTCGACTCGCAGGAGCGCGCCCTCATGGGCGGAATGCGGGGCGTTGCATTCTCAGCACTGTTAGGGCTCTCCGACTTCCGCAAGGATGCACTGGCAACAGCCCTTCACGCGTATTTTCTCCAGAGAAAATACCCACACGCAGAGATGTCACTCTCCTGTCCAAGACTGAGACCGATCATCAACAACGATCAGATCAATCCTCTGGACGTACACGAGAAGCAGCTCTGCCAGATACTGTGCGCATACAGGATATTCCTGCCATTTGCCGGAATAACGGTATCTTCAAGGGAGAGTGCAGACTTCAGGAACGGCATAGTGAAGATCGCAGCGACCAAGGTATCGGCGGGCGTGTCAACCGGAATCGGCGATCACGAAAGCAAATACAGCGGCAAGACTTCCTGCAGTGAGCAGGGCGACGAGCAGTTCGAGATCAACGACAACAGAAGTCTTGAGCATATGTATTCAGACATAGAGGGCGAGGGGCTGCAGCCCGTACTCAATGACTATCTGTATGTGTAACAATTTTAGAAAGGACTTTGAAATGTATACATTTGATCCTACTTTATATTTTATAACGGACAGCACAGGGTTGTCCGAGGAGGAATTTCTGTACAGAGTGGAGTGTGCTCTGGACGGCGGTGCGACACTCATGCAGCTTAGAGAAAAGGAAAGAACTACCCGTGAGTACATACATCTTGCGGACAAGGTGCACTCAATTGCGCGCCGCTACAACGTGCCACTCATCATAGATGACCGGGTAGATGTGGCGCTGGCGACCGATGCCGAAGGTGTCCATGTGGGGCAGACAGACATGCCAGTCTCCATAGCCAGAAAACTCATGGGGCCTGACCGCATCGTGGGCGCAACCACCAAGACTGTTCCTCAGGCCGTGGAGGCGTATGAACAGGGAGCTGATTATCTGGGAGTTGGAGCCATCTACCCAACCACCACCAAGGTCAAGACAGTGCTCACATCCACGGATACACTGAGAGACATTTGCAAGGCAGTTCCCATCCCGGTAAATGCCATCGGAGGACTCAATCCGACCAACCTGGATGTCCTCTCGGGCATACCTATCGCCGGCATCTGTGTGGTGTCCGCCATAATGAAAGCTGACGATCCAAAGGATGCTGCCAGCCGTCTATTGGCATTATCCAGGCAGTTACAGTCAAAAACCTTTCTCAAATAAGCAAAAATTGCAAAAATACGCAACTTATTTTCATTTTAATGAAAAGAAAGGTTGCAATTAAATGATTTTGCAATTACAATCAATACAAAGTGTAACTATTTTTTTTGTATGAGGTGGTTTTAATGGAAAACGTATTAAACAGCATATATTCCAACAGTATTATGGTTCAGGATCAAAGTAATGATACCGCAAAGGAAGCAGCAGTTGAGGCTGTACATGCAAGAGTCGTTGCAAAGCCGAACTTCATCAGAGGTTCCGTGGAGCTGCTCGTACTCTATCTGCTCAGCCAGAAAGATTATTACGGCTACGAGCTGTCACAGCTCATGGACTCACTGTCAGACGGCGTGATAAAGATTCCTATCGGTTCTCTATATCCTGCACTGTACAAATTGATTGAATACGGTTTCATCTCCGATCACAAAGAGCAGGTTGGAAAGAGAATGACCAGAGTATATTATCATCTGGAGCAGCCTGGATTCCAGCGTATGCATATTCTTATAACTGAGTATACAAAGGTTCACAAGGCTATTTCATCCATACTTGACTATACTCCAGAGCCTGAGAAGAAATAATTTCTTTCAGATTAAAAATACCGTTGTCCATATTTTTTATGAACAACGGTATTTTTTTATTTTACTATTCTGTACTTCTTTGAAACTGTACCCTTATACCTTCCGGAAAACTTTATCTTCACCGTATATGTTCCGGCTTTCTTTCTCGCCTTAGGATATGTCACCTTGTAGTATTTTGATGATATTATCTTACCATTGCTGTCCTTCACAGTCACCTTAGGTGTCTTTGTCTTACCATCATACTTATATCTCGTCTGTGATAATGTAACACTCTTTATCTTCTTGACAACGATATACTTCTTCTGGCCGCATTTTCTGCATGTATGTAACACCTTGCCATCGCTTCTGGTAGTTGCTGTTTTTACTACCTTGCCGGAATATACATGCGCACATTTTCCTGTTACTGTTACCGTATATGATGCTGAACGTGATCCAACAGTGGCTGTGATCTTCACAGTTCCCTTTCTGAGACCTGTTACCACTCCTGTAGGTGACACCTTTGCAATAGCGGAATTCGATGTTTTCCACTTAGCTCCCGCAAGCACCTTATACGATGTACTTCCATACTGTCCAAGGACTGCCTTGAGTGTGAGAGTTACCTTCTGTCCCTCCTGCACGCTCTTATTTCCGGTCATCTTAACCGATGTGATATTGTCCTTCTGCACCTCCACCGTAACATCGCTCTCACCAGTGGACTTAGCCATAGTCTCAGCCTGACTGCCGCTTCCCATGAACTGGGCTGCAGTCGTATTCGGATAAGATGCATTCTTATTTATAAATGTACCAACACCCACATACCTGTTTGCAGGATTTATCATGGATGTGTAATGTCCGGTCACCGCTCCAGGAGTTCCCTTCACATAGGCATCCTTCTCGCTGTACCACTGCTCAATGCCCATGAGCATGCTCTCTGACCAGTTCCACGCAAGCACCTCGGAAGTCGGCCAGCCATTTCCCGGATATTTGAAATCAAATACAGACTTTCCGTTAAGTCTTGAGTGATACATTGTAACACTCGCCTCCGCAGCTCTGATCCTTGCTATCTTCTCAAGTCCTGCCGACCACTTGATCGGCACATAGTCGTCAAGCGTCAATTTCCGTCCATCAATCTTAACGCCCTGCTTACATGCTTCATAACGGATCTGATTGATCCTCTTCACTGCAGCCGAAGCCTCCGACACATACTTGCCCTTCATTGCTATAAACACGCAATTGGCAGATGGTTTTGTCACATCCGCAGGTATTGTCGCCGCTTCAGCACTTGTTCCTCCCGGCACGATCACTGACAATCCAACCGCAACTGCGATCGCCAGAGCCATTATCCGGTGTAACAACTTCTTCTTTTGTACTCCCATAGTTTAAATTTGTCCTCCTCTTATAATATGTATCAGCCTGTTGATTTCATTATAACTCACTATGTGATTTATTGCATGCCTATTTGCTAAACAATACAGTATATCGCATTAATCTATGTACTCAGGCATTATGTTTTCGCCTATAACACAATCCAACATTGTTTTCAATTTACCAAGTTCTTTATTTGAGTTACTCTTTATAAACTGATTTACTACCTCTAATGCCATTGGTATTTTATCTAATTCAAGAACCTCTTCTTCATAATCATCAATAATAATGTCGCATTTTTTGTTGATTTCAGCATTTGGGAACTAAATATGAGGTTTTGATTTTGACTGTCCTTAAGTGCACCCATCCCCAAAATTTTGCTATGGAACTGTCTTTATAAAAACTTTCGCTATTGCCTATTACTTCGTAAGGGCAAGTCGAAAGTTTTTGGTAAAGACAGTTAGTCTTTCATAATAAATTTTCTTGTTACAAAAAGTGCGTTTATATCGGTCAATTGGAACTTAATATGAAGTTTTGCCTTCTGGTACCATTTTCTAATCAATTACTGTGTGATAGATTTTCTTTCAACGTAAAAATTTTCAAAATTAATTTCAAAATTCCAATCGTTTCTTCCAAATGAATCCCTAGTCAAATCATTTATTCCTTGTGCTACTACCATGATATGACCAGCACAATTTTTCAACGAAACAAATATATAACCTTTTGGACAATTTATCTCTGATAAAAAGTCTGCATTATCATCATATATTAAAAGTGACCTTATTTCATTAAACTCCTTTATAATTATTAATTTTCTTTTCTCTTCTTCATAATCAGCTGATATTATTGCACCATTGATTACAGAAATATCCTTATTCCTATAATTAAGATGATTTCCTAAACTCCTATACGAAAATACTAAATTTCCCTCTTCATTATATGCACTAAATCCACTATCTGATGTTTCATATTTTTCCTTAATCATTAGCATACCTTTTCCATGCTTAAATGCATATAAGGTATATTCGTTATAAATCGAGATGGTTTTGCCTCCCACATCCCATTCCACCATTTTATCATTTTTATTAACACGCACATCCATTTTTCATACTCTTTTCGCTAATCTACCCAATATTCATCAACAATATGGACATAATCTTCTCGTTTTATATCACTTCCTAAATTCGAAAACAAATCAACTTCACGGATTCAGGTCTTTACTATGAAATTGGGTGGGATTTTGGTATTTCATCCCTCAATCTTATTCCTCACCAAGTAAGAACTGCAGCGCATTAATTCTCCTGATACCATCGTAATCAGCATCAGGGTCTTCATCCAGTGTTATGATATACTTTGGATAATGGTCTGTAATTTTCTGCAATGGTCTTAGCTCTCTTAAAAGTGTTGATTCCTCTCTGACCGTAGCAGCCACCTGATAGTAAATAATTCCCTTACTGTTCATGGCAACAAAATCCACTTCCTCTGATTCCACCTTGCCGACATAGACCTTATATCCTCGTCTAATAAGCTCAAGATAGATTATATTTTCCAGAATATGACCAGTGTCTGCATTTCTAGAACCAAGTAACATATAACGAAGTCCAATGTCAACCACATAATATTTATCAAGAGTTTTCAAATAATTCTTACCCTTCACATCGTATCGTTTTGCCTGATAAACTACAAATGATTCTTCCAGCGCTGTAATGTATTTCTCAACAGTTTTTACATCCACTTTTCTTCCGTCAGATGTCATAGTGTCACTGATTTTCTTTGTCGATGTAAGATTACCAATATTATCAAACATAAATCGTATCACACTTTCAAGCATCATCACATCGGTAATCTTCTTTCTTGAAATAATGTCCTTTAACATCACAGTGCTATAGATACTCTCAAGATACTGATTAATTACTTCTTCCTTCTCATCCAACATCATAGCATATGGAAATGAACTGAATTTCAAATATTTCTGATACTTTAGCGAAAGTTCTTTTTCATCTCCCGTTGCCTTCACATATTCTTTAAAGGAAAGGGGCAACATCTTGACCTCCACATATCTTCCGGAAAGAAATGTTGCAATCTCAGAAGATAGCATATAGGCATTCGAGCCTGTCAGATACAAATCTACATTTGGCTTTAAATTCAAACTGTCCACAACCTTTGGAAAATCTTCCACATTCTGTATTTCATCAAAGAACACATAGTGCATATCATCATCTACAAGCCTATCCTTGATGTATTTATATAATTCTCTTGGCTGCTTCAAATCTTCATAATCATAGTCTTCAAAATTAATAGCAATGATATGGTCTGCTTGTACCCCAGATTCTTTCAGATAGCCCTGAAATATCTGCATAAGCGTGGATTTGCCACATCGTCTGATACCTGTTACAATCTTTATAATGTCTTTATCTTTAAATTCCTTCAAAGTTTGAAGATACTCGTCTCTAAGTATTATCTTATTCATATAATCCTCCTGTTTTGCGAAACAAAATCCGAGTCCTATGATGAGGAGAGGATTTACCTTCTTTCTTATGAATCTATTTTCGATGACTAATTTATTTTTTATTTGCTGTATTCATTATATCCAAAAACTTGTTTATTTTCAATAGTTATTGGATTTCATTCCAAAAACTATTCTTTTATTGTTTTTTCTTGGATACCATTATTATATTCAATATTTCCAGATACAATTCCAGAAAACGTAAGCGATGTATAATCGCACGGTTTGTCGCCACCAACATTTCATTAGATAATCACTTCAGGAGTGAGTATCTCTCCGAATCAGCTGTATTTGTAGTTGGAGCCGTTTGCTCTAACTGTGATTGATTCCGGTTGAATTCACTCTGAATAACCTTTAGGAGTGAATTACTATGAGTTCAAAAAGACTGCACTACTCTGATTTCGCTTTAACCTATGAATTCCTCTACGGAATTCTGACTCGATTCATAGTAATCGGTCACCGAAAAGTTTTGCCTTCGGCAATGGTTATGGAGGTAGTTGGATTTATTAGATTTTACTTCTAAGGAAGTCTTAAAGTATAACCATAATTAAATATAAACAATCACAATGCCTGTCTCCGATGATTTATTATCATAATATGAAAATATTTTTCCCCATGCATAATCATATTCTATTCCTGTAATACTTTCATTACTTGGAATTCCTAATTCATTTTTCAAAAAATCATTATTATGTTTTCTTAATTCTTTCAGAATATTATCATTCATTGTTTGATAATTCATTTTGTACTTCTCTTCAGCATTACTTAATTCAACTTTTGATATTATCTTATTATCACAAAAAATAGTAGTCCAGAACTTTTCTTTATTTAATTCCATTGGCTCCTTGGATATATATACTTTTCCAGTATTAAATTTTATTACATTGAATTCATCTGCATTTAATATATCAATACTCGTCTTTGGTTCAATAATATATCTTCCCAATTTAATTTTCCCATTTTTCATAGCATTTCTCCTACTTAATTTCATTCATCATACCGAAATATTCCTCTAGTGATATTTTAGTATTTGTTAAACTAATCGTTTGATTATCTAATTTTTCCAGTACTCCATTAGCACAATTAAAATCAAAATTAGGGTCAAATCTTTGCGTTAATCCTCCTTGACCAAATTGCGGATTATTCAAAGCGACTCCATCTGCCACATTTAGTTCTCCATGAACTTTGTAAGGAGTTAACTTACTTCTGTATTCTGCATAAGCCATTCCTTTTTCATAATATGGTTTTACTTGCAATCCTCCAAAGACCTTTTGAGCATCATTGCCTATAGTCTACGCTACTTCTGATGTTGTAGAATACCCCGTTGGGAATGGTTCGCCCATATAGATTATATCACCATCATGTAATGTTATATTCGTATAGGCATCCACACCAGTATAGGGATAACTACCTTGCCAAGCGGACGCTACTTCTGATGGATTACAACTTTCCCAACACACATTTTCTTTCCCATATGTATCCCTATAATAATTATACCAATCCATTCCTGTAACATCGTCTATTGTTGTACTTCCACCCTCACAAGTAATACTTCTTTCAGACTCCACCCGTCCTTTGCTAGTAGACATACCCCTATTCTTTCCATCTGCTTTTGACGATGACTTTCCACCCTCAAAAACTGACCGCAAAACAAATGATGTTATTGCACACTCTGCCCAGGCCTTGGCTACATCTCCGCCTGTTATTGCTTTATCATATTTGTTTTCATGATATATG
>NZ_JAOQJT010000005.1:145294-234368 GCF_025567285.1 Coprococcus aceti | reverse complement strand
TTCAACACACATCATTTTAAACTCATAACTATAACGCATAAAAATACCCTCCTTACTGGTTGTCCAGTAAAGAGGGTACATATCAGTCTCCGCCGTTTATTTAAAACACATATATCAAAGTGACTTTACCACTCGTGCACCTCTACTTCTAACCCCCACGTGCTGAACAGTGAATCCGCAGCCTCCTCCACAGTCTGACCATCAGGGAGTGCCATGTAACTTCCACTCACGCTCACTATTCCGTCACCACAGTTACTATAGGCTATCCACAGTGCACATTCCTCCCCAGCTGGGATCACCCACACCTGATCCAGCACCGGTTCACTTACTACATACGCCTGATCATACCTAAGTATTGATGAGGCCGCCAATGCACTCGCTCCCCCAGCGCTGGCGGTCACATAATTTCCAAATGCCAAGCACGCATTTTTTTCAACACGGTCTCTGGCCGTATCGGACAGGGACGTTTCACCATCAGTCTGCCCCATAATGAATTTTGCTGCTTTATCCGAGATTATCACAACTGCAATCTTGCCACTTGTGTCGGCTATATTATCCCCCCAGTCACTTGCGACTTCAGCAACCTCGTCACTTCCGCCCATTATCTTTATATAAGCTTCATCATTTGCAAGTTCGTTCACCGAAGCCGCCACATCTAGGGCAGTCTCCTTGAACCACTCCTCATCCGGCGTATTGACCTTGAACTTTCCTTGACTCTCTATACCCGATTTGGTTCTATCTGTTTTATCACTGCTTACCACTGATGAACATCCCGCAAGTCCCACCAGTGCCGCAAGCACACATATCACAATTCCTGTCTTTTTCATATTCCATTTACCCCTTTTTTCTCGATATAAGCCCATTTTTAATGTCTTATTATATAAAGAAACATTCTCCCATATTTTTCTCAAGTATCCATATCCTTGATTTGTCTATAATACAATAACTCCATACATTTACACAACCGTTTAAAACTTAAATAATCTTTTTTCTGCCCGTAGGGTATTTGTAGTGAGTCCTGCAATAAACAGCGATCTTAACTCCGTGTGTAACTTGAAAACGACAATGACCACCCGTCCGGATATTCAATGGATATTACATCTTAGCTCTATTTGTCACTTAAACACTCCCTGTCCGTGCTCTTTAAAGTATACCATCATCTCATGTGTGAGACTCAGGTGCTCCGGATAGTCTGGAATATCATCACGGTTCACCCACTCTCCGGTTGCAAGCTCTTGTCTGTCTATGGTCAGATGTCCGTCACCGCCCTCCGGTATGTCTGCCTGACAGAAATAACCCATGAGAAGATTGCTGTCATAGCCCCATGGCTGTGACTTGTAATAAGTGATATTCTTAACGCTGATGCCGACCTCCTCCATGACCTCCCGTCTGACGGTCTGCTCAGCACTCTCCCCTATCTCGGTAAATCCCGCTATCAGGGCATATCTCTTGTACTCCCTGCCCGCATATGTGGTAAGTATGATCCTGTCGCCGTCGATCACGCCCACTATGACAGCAGGAGCTATGACTGGAAATATCAGCCTGCCGCATGACGGACATCTGAGCATCCTCTCTTTCTCATCATGAACAGTTCTCTCTCCACAGGCACCACAGAACCTGTTGGTCCTGTACCAAAGCGACAGATGCCAGCCTGTCGCCGCCGCAAGAACCGCAGTCTTCGGATAGCAAGCCCTTGTCTTATACATGCTTCGGTATTCATAGCCCGGGGCAGCAAGTCTGTTATCTCCATTCCACATAAAATATGCGGTATCATCTATTGAAAAGAGATAAACCAGATCCCCTATTTTCCTATCGCATCCGGTTATTTTCTGCAGTTCTCCATACGTCATAAACCCAAGCAGGTTCTCATCATCCATAACTTTCGCAAATATCATTTTCTCAGAAAAAGAGAGAACCATATCATGATCCTCTGGTTCTCTCCTGTTACTATATTGATTATTAAACCTCTGTGGTTCTATATCCTGTATCATACCTATATTTCCTCCACTATTCCAGATGTCCAAAGATCTCAAAGAGAATGACATCCCTCATTTCCCCTATTATTTTCCTTCAAAGACTTCAGCCTGTCAATCCTTAATGTTGGTTACAGCCATGCCATGTAAACATAAAAAATCAGACAATCGGTATTTCACCAATTGCCTGATTTTTTGGTAGTTATTATATTTAAAATCTTTATCGGGGATTCCCCCCACTCATCATTTAAGCCTCTGCCTTCTCAGCATTCTCCTTCTTCATAAGAACGAGCTTCTTGATACATGTGATGGCCACGATGATACCAAGCACGATAAGGAATACTGCTACTATAAGCTGAAGTCCCTCTACAAGGAATGTTGCTGTTCCAGCCTGGAACTTCTGTACATTGCCTATTACATTGAGCACGATAGCTGTAAATGTAACAGCAAGCATTATCAGCATAGGTGGGTAGAGCATTGCGTGCTTTCTGTTTGTTGCCTTGAGGAATACTGCTACGCCTATAAGTACAAGGGCTGCAAGCATCTGGTTTGCTGATCCGAAGAGTGGCCATACATTTGAATATCCACCCTTGCAGAGAAGATAACCAAAGAACAGTGTTATAACTGTTGCAAAATACTTGTTTGTAAGTATCTTCTGCCATACAGGCATCTTGGATGTATCTGTTGTGTCTCCCATGAAGAGCTCCTGGAATGACATACGTCCGATACGTGCAACTGAGTCAAGTGATGTAAGAGCAAGTGCTGATACACACATTGTCATGAATACATTTGCAACTGAGTTTGGAAGTCCGAACTTCTCGAGGAATCCTGCGATACCCTGTGAGAAGATCTGGAAAGGTGTAAGACCCTCTGGAGCCTTGCCGCCAACTGCGACAGCACCAACTACTATAAGTGAGATAACTCCGAGGAGCGTCTCAAGGATCATTGCGCCGTAACCTACGAAAAGCATATCTTTTTCATTTCTTACTGTCTTAGATGATGTTCCTGATGAAACAAGGCTGTGGAAACCGGAAACCGCACCACAGGCGATCGTTACAAACAGTGTTGGGAACAGATAACTCTTAGCTCCTGTTGATGATACAACTGTGAAACCATTGAATGCATTCAGGTTCATATCAGGATGTCCTACCAGAACTCCGACAAATGCACCAACTAACATACCGATGAGCATGAATGTTGTCATGTAATCTCTTGGCTGCATGAGTAACCACATTGGAAGAACTGATGCGAGGAAGAGGTAAGCCATGATTACGTAATTCCACTGGTCACCATTTAAGTACCAAGGACATTTCATACCTACTGCAAACATTGCAACGATGAGGACGATAGCTACTATAGCTTTGAGCCACTCCTTCATATTCTTGCATGTCTTCATAACCACACCGAATACCATGGCTACTACTATGAACAGCATTGAAACTGTAGCAGCTGCAGCACCATTGAAGTTCTTTGTCACAGCTCCGTCAGCGCCTGCTGTGAAACCGTTAAATGTCGATGAAACCATCGATGTAAATGCTGCTATAACAAGAAGTGTAAAGAGCCAGCAGAACAGTGAGAAGAATCTTCTTCCTGCCTTGCCTATGTACTTCTCGATGACAAGTCCTATTGACTTACCACCATTTTTAACTGATGCGTAAAGTGAACCGAAATCCTGAACTGCACCAAAGAATACGCCTCCGACAAGCAGCCAGAGTAAAACTGGTACCCATCCGAACATGGCTGCGATGATAGGTCCCTGGACAGGGCCGGCACCTGCTATCGATGAAAACTGATGTGCAAATACTGTAAGCTTTGATGATGGTACATAATCCTTGCCATCCTCATTTGCAACTGCTGGTGTCTTTGCATTTGGATCTACACCCCATTTCTTTGCAAGCCATCTTCCATAGCCCAGATAGCCAGCACCTAAAACTACTACTGCGATAAGAACAATTACCAAACTATTCATATCTTTCTCCTTTCTCACGCCTTATGGCGATATCTCATTTTTGCAAAGAGTAAATTAAAAAAGGCTTTCGTCTTTATGCAATCTCATAAAGACGAAAGCCTGTATACTTCCGCGTTACCACTTTATTTGCCATCATAAAAGGATGACCTCTCTGACCTTATCTCGCCTGACCACTACTCACTGTCTATTGAAATAAGCTTCTATGTAACGGTAGAAAACCGGTGACACCTAATGTCTCTGGCATCTCATGACCAGGGAATTCAGTGCACTGCTCGCAGAGGATAATCATCAAGGACATACACCGTCTCACACCAACCGGCGGCTCTCTGAAGTATGCGATCTTTGACGACCGTATTCTGTTCTTTGCATTTGCTCTTTGTTCGGTACCTAAACTAGCACTGAAGTATTTTAATGTCAACCCATTTTTGCAAGTAAATAAAAACTCGCATTTTTTTCAAGTGTTTCAACGATATATGTACGCCTGCGGCATATTTTTTCTTGTGAAAACAAAGTATTTTTATCATCGGCTCTCAAGACGTTCATGCCATCTCTTTCTTTCCTCGTCCGACCGGGATCTGTGCCAGAAGTATTGCGGCAAATATCAGCCCGCATCCTGCAAGCTGTCTTACCCCCATACGTTCTCCAAGGATGATCCAACCGGCAATGACAGAGAATACCGACTCAAGGCTCATGATCATTGAAGCGACAGTGGGATTTAGTCCGTTCTGTCCAACTATCTGAAGTGTATATGCCACGCCACATGACAACACTCCTGCATAGAGTATCGGAATCCACGCACTCAATGTACCGAGAGGCTGCACCCATGCCGCAATTCCAGCCACACTGTGATGCATCTCCGAGAAAAACGCCGGGAATATGCTGAGAATCCCGCATACCCAAAACTGTATACATGACATTCTGACTCCGTCCACAAGCGGTGAGAAATGGTCTATCACAAGTATATGTACTGCAAAAAGCAATGCACATACAAGCACCATAAGATCACTGCTCTGAAATGACAGTGAGCTACTCATACAAAGCAGATAAAGCCCCACCACAGCTATAACTATTCCAAGCCATATATTCCAGCCACATTTTTTCTTCAAAAACAGACTCAGAATTGGAACCAGCAATATGTAACACGCTGTGAGGAATCCCGCTTTTCCCGCCGGTGTTCCCATATAAAGTCCAAGCTGCTGTGCAGAGCTTGCCAGGAACAGAACAGTTCCACAGCATATACCGCCAATCACAAGTCTCTTTCTATCTGATCTATTACTCGGTTTCCTATCAGATGGTTTTATCCTGTCAATTATAAATATGACCGGTATAAGAACAGCACCGCCGATCAGTGACCGTATTCCGTTGAAAGAGAACGGTCCAACCGCATCTCCTCCCTGTCTCTGCGCAACAAAGGCTACGCCCCATATAAAAGCTGTCAAAACCAGCAGCAGTGAATTCCTTACCTGTCTACTCTTCATCTGTGAAACCTCTCGTTCTTTTTAGTCCGTGCCACAGCATACAACATACAGGCACTCTATTATGTGTTGAGAATTGAACTGAGAAACGCCTTTGTCCTGTCATTCTGCGGGTTTCCGAACAGCTGCTTCGGAGTTCCATCCTCAACTATGATCCCGTTAGCCATAAATATAACACGGTCAGCCACTTCCCTGGCACCCCATCTCAAGCAGCAATTTTTGCTGTGTTTCCTTATCAATCCTCTCAACAGTTTTATCATTTTCCCGGTGAAGAAACAAGTCCCCATGTATATATATTTTACCGTTTTACTACATACACAAAAAGCGGCAATGGAGTTCATATGGCTCCATTGCCGCTTTTTAATATCCCGATTCCAGCCTTTGCTCAAATTCATCCTTTGGCAGGGGCTTGTCAAACACATATCCCTGTACTATATCACAGCCAAGCTTTTCCAGATAGTCAAGCTGCTGAGTTGTCTCAACGCCCTCCGCAACTGACTTTTTCCCGAGCCGGCCTATGAGGTCTATTATGCTTGAAAACATTACTATATCCTGATGCTTATTATTGTTTACATCGTCAAAAGGTATCAGCGATTTGTCTATCTTGATGGTATCAAGGTCAACCTTTTTGATCATGTTGAGTGAAGAAAATCCTGTGCCAAAATCATCTATGGATGTACTTATGCCTCGTTCCTTGAGTCTTCCTATCACGCTGGACATGATCTCATAATTCTGATAATCCTCACTTTCTGTGAGCTCTATCTCAATATAGCTTCTGTCTATCCCAAATCTGTCTATGGTACCGGTTATTCGTTCCACCAGATCGCCTTCTTCCAGATGTCTTCTGGAAAAATTGACTGATACAGGCACAATCTTCAGACCTTTATCCAGTCTGCTCTTCAAAAAACCGCATACCTGCTCAAGCATATAGTAGTCAAGCCTGCACACACTTCCCTCTCTCTCAAACTGCGGTATAAATCTCGCAGGAGTGACCACCTGTCCATCTCTCACCCAGCGGACAAGTGCCTCCGCACCATATATACTTTTGTCCGCAATCCTCACCTTTGGCTGATAATATACTACAAATTCGCCCGCAGCAAGTGCCTGGGGAAAAGCAGCCAGAATCTCCTGATCATCCATAAGTTGCTTCTGAATCTCTTTTGTATATACCACTATAGAGCCCGCTCCGGTTTTTCTTGCTGCCTGATACGCAATGCTGGTTCTGGCCATAACTTCCCTCGGCTTATCAACGCCTTCCAGGCAGGCTATACCCGCTGTAACTCCCAGCTGTAATTCTCTTTTGACAGATCTGAACTCATGACTCATATGAACATCTTTAATCTTGCTTATAAAATCAGACGCATTCTCATTACGACAGATTACAACAAAATTATCTCCTCCAAGCCTTGCTATCTCCTCATCGCTGTCAAGATATGACTTCACCATATGCGCATAATTTCTAAGTATCACATCTCCCTGTGAATAATCAAAAACCTTATTCACATACTTGAAATTGTGGATATTAAAAAATATGCCTGTATAATCACCAATCCGTCCGTTATTTATCAGATTCACCGCATAATACATCAGGGAATTCTGATTGGCAACACCCGTGTTTATATCTGTATTCATGATCTTTTCAAGCATGCACTGAGCCAATGTCCGGTTGTACTGAATAAATATCTCCCTAAATATAAACCTGTGTGTCTGTATCTCCTCTTCTGAATAACCCGGACCATATGGATAATCCTTGATAAACACAGTACCACCGGTTCTGATCTTCATCTCTATATCAACGGGAGTACCCAATTCAGTCACTTCTCTCTCGTATAATACCGCGCTGCTTCTTTCTCCAAGCGGCATAAACCTGTTTTTCGGAATATCAACAGTAATCTCCGCCTTTCCCAGCCTGAGCCTGTCAGCAATAGCAGCAAGACCATTCCTTATACACTGGATTCTCTGTTGCTGTGTATCCGCGTCCCCGCTTATGCACTCGAAGAATTCTTTCATCTGACTGTCCATTTGTATGCTTTTATCAATTGTATTATCCATTCTCTCTCCTCCAGCCTTCGCCACATAGCCCGTATCGTCCGGTCTTAAATATCAAAATCGGCCCAAGCGCATCAAAAATTAATAAATATAAACTCTTCCTATATTATAGCAGTGGAAAAATGAATGCACAATGTATTATCCTACCCCTGACGTCTTTTGCCCCAGAAAAACAAGGCAACTGTGCCAGGTCCTGTATGGCTTCCTATGGTAGTTCCTATATAATTGATCTCCACCTTGCCGTCAAGTTTTGGAAATCTCTCCTCAACAAGCCTTGCCACAGCCTCGGCATCCTCCATACATGCAGACTGCGATATATAGCACTTGCCGGAATAATCAAGCCCATCCTGTGCATTCTCCTCCATGCGCTTTACTATCTCCTGAATAACCTTCTTTTTACCTCTTATCTTTGATCTCGGTATCAGCCTGCCCTCGTTATCCATGTTGAGAAGTGGACATATTCCAAGTATTGTGCCAACCGTTCCAGCAGTCTTGGATATTCTTCCGCCTCTGATATAAAACGTGAGATCTGTTGAGAAGAACCAGTGGTTCAGGTCCAGCTTATGCTGTTCTATCCAGTCATGCAGCTCGTCTATGGACCTGCCTTCATCTCTCATGCCTGCCAGCGTGTCCATGATCAATCCATAGCCCGAGGAAGCCCCCAGGGAATCTACCACATAGAGTTTCCTGTCAGGGAATTCTTCCTCCAGATCCTCCCTGGCAATATTTGCAGAGTTTATAGACCCACTTATTCCCGATGACAATGTCAGGTGAAGTATGTCATACCCCTGTTCAAGATAAGGTTTCCAGAAATCATAATATTCATCTGAATTCACCTGCGAGGTCTTCGTAGCCGCACCCTCTGTCATCTTTCTGTAAAATTCCTCAAATGGCATGGTCTGTCCCAGGTCATCAGGATGCTCCACACCATCAAGCTCGTAGTGAAAGCATATATATTTTACGTCTATTTTGTCAAAATGCTCCTTTGAAAGATCTGCTGTTGAGCAGCAGCTCAAGATAAACTTTGCCATGTTTGTCCACCTCTCCAATATATTTATGATTACTTTTTTACATTCGCGTTTTCTTTTGATCTAGTATTAGCATTTTCTTTCGATTTAACATACACTTTTTCTTATCATCGTTTCTTGCTTACTATTGTATCATCATCTGTACTTTATTCATAGTCATAAATACGATAAAAAACGGGCAAAAGCACCCACAACACGTTGTTTTAAAAACCATGTCATGGGCGTTAATATATATGATCATTTGTCATTTAAAATACAGTTGTTATCGCAAGTCGTTCCTCAATCAGTTTTTTCGCAGTGTTGAACCGGTCAAGATAATCTCCCGATATCGTCTCACAGTGTACCCCATACTTGTCAAACCACGCCTTGAGCAAATCGCTGTAATGCCTTCTCTCCCGCATTATTTTCTCATTCCGGGTCCCATCCTGGACAAAATCCGTTCCATCAGGATCAAGGAACAACACAAGATCCCACTTATTTGTTGCATTTATCGCGCCCGCCATATCTGTAAGCCTGCGTTTTTGTTCATCATCATCCATGAGCAGATCACAATAAAATCCCGTAGTCAGTGCATCGGTATCCACAAACAACAGTCTGTTGCTATGCCTGGCTGCCCTGCGTACCTCGTCCTTCTGTCTGATGAAGTTCTCCACCAGATCATCTTCAACCATGAAATTCTCGCCACCCGCGTACTCACAGGTGTCACGTCCTATCTCCCGTACAAAATTCGTGTTATATGCCAGCGCAAGATTCTCAACCAGTGTGGATTTTCCTGTAGATTCACCGCCGACAACCAGAATCTTTCTGACGTAGTGATCCCTGCACACCTCTGGAATATACTCCCAATGCGCCGTCGCCCACTCACGGATCTCTGTCGAGGATACCGGAACCTCTGCCCTGTCAAAGTACACGACCTCACTCTCCGGACAGTACAGGCTCTCAAACCTGCCGGTTCCAAGATAATCCGAACCACAGAACACTGCATCTATAGGCTTTCCTATCGTGTCCTTGATATCCTGTGCTCCCTTTTCCCAATAATAATCCGTATTATATTCTTCTTTTGAGACCGCCTTATCCTCTATCATGATTATCTTCACATTTGGCAGATGTCTTGTACTGTTAAGTATCCAGCGATATCTCAGTTCCTTTGTGGCAGACTCTCTGCCCTCACACCAGCTTATCATCACATACAGTTCCTCACACATCGCCGCAGCACGTATGATGTCGTGGATGTGTCCTATGTGAAGCGGATCAAACGACCCCCCATACATTCCTACCTTATATCTATACATAACTTGTCAGCCTCCCTTACTCTGTTGCCGTGCCGTCTTCGAAAACGTGTACTTCGTCCAGGCGATTTCTTCTGACCTCACGTTCCCATCTGACACACATAATAACGGCATTTCCAAGGTACACTATCCACATGAGCAGCGTTGCTATGTTGTCATTGCCACTCACAAAGTTTTGTGCCCACATATATATTGTAAACACATCTACCGCAATCCATATCCACCACTGCTCCGCGAACATTCTTACAGATACAACCATCGCCACAACCGATGAAACCGTTGTAAACGCATCCACAAATGGCATGGCATCCCCGAGTCTCTTTAACAGCAGCCCATACAGAAATGTGCCAAGTGCCACCGCCAGCACCATGAATATCCTTCCCACCGCCTTCATGTGTTTCTTTCTGACCTCATGCGTCTCATCATTCATATGCCTTGACCACACATAGAATCCAACAAACTGCATAGGCACATAATATAGCGCATTGAGCATCGTCTCCCCGTACAGCGCAGCCTTATACGATATGATTGCATAAAGCACTGTATTCACAAGACCAAATATGTACGCTGACAACTTTCCTTTTCCCGTACACACTACGCAGATCACACCTGTGGTGGACGATATGATCCCCATAACCGTATCATCCCAGTATATGGACAGCCCCACGATGACCGCACATGCTATAAGCAGCCAGGCGACCTCCAGCTTCTTCCAGCCCTCTATCTCATTTTTTATAAATTTCTTAAATGTCATCTATTCATTCCTCCCCATTTAAACATCCATCCACTACACTATAGTCTCTACTTCCTTGCATCCTTCCTTCGTGTGAACAGTTTGGCAGGCCTGTATCTCTCACCGGCCTGATATGCATCAGTTTCCTCAACATATTCCGCAATCTTTCTTCTGAAGTTAGGTGTGGTGAGTTCCATGTCCCATATCTGTTCATATACATTCTGAAGCTCGGTGAGTGTAAATCTCTCCGGCAGCAGGTCAAATGCCAGCTCCATATCCCTCCTGACATCCTCCCGCAGTCCGAGCACCGCTTCCGTTATGATTCTTGCGTGGTCAAATGCCAGTCCTTCACATTCCTCTATATAGTAACTGTCCGAGCTTCGTCCGCATGAGCTCATATCTGTTCTGCGCAGCACTGCAGTAAGTTTTATATCAGAGTCTGCATTCTTGAGAACCAGCCTGTATTTTTTCCCGTTTTGGACTTTATGTGAAGCTTCAACTTCATTTTTCACATTTTCTTCACCTGTACCTGACACCTCTGTTGCCTCTGTTGAAACATCTGTCAGTTCAACTGTAAACCATCTCGCATCCTGTGCATCATCTCCTGCCTTCAGGCGGCAGGCTCTAGCGTTCATAAGTGCCATATAAGTTGATGATATGACCCAGCCTCTCGGATCTCTGCCCGGCTCGCCATACACTCCGACAAGCTTTACATATGCATCGTCTATACCTGTCTCTTCGCAAAGCTCTCTTCTGGCTGAATCTATGACATCCTCGCCTTTTCTACAGAACCCACCGGGCATAGCCCAGCTTCCTTTATATGGGAATCCACCTCTTCTTATCAGGAGTATCTTGAGCTTCTTCTCCTGAAGTCTTCTTGCATCCTCGCACTCGTCATCCTTCATAACTGAAAATACAACCACATCCGCGGCAACAGATGGCCTGTCATATTTCGTCAGATCATATCCGGCGAGGAATTTCTTCTCTTCGTCACTCATCTCATATTTCTTCATAAGTCTGCTTCATCCTCCTATATATTTCCGCCTCTATCTGCATCTAGCCGGTTCTATCTGCAAAAAACCGGCAGCCTCATGCCAGCCGCTGTATCTTATCTGATTATATCCACCTGACACATCGACATGGTGGCAAGCGCAGCCTCATGACTCTCCGGTGTCACCCCGGCACAGCACTTCGCATCCACCTTGACATTTATCTCCGGGTACAGAGCCTTGATGATCAGAGCATTCGACACGACACATATATCCGTACAGAGACCTACCATCTCAACATCCTGAAGGTCGAAGTCCCCCCATCCTGTATATCCAAAGCTGGTCTTGTTGATGTATATAGCTCCCGGGACTTCAAGACCAGCTGCGATCTCCCAGCCCTCAGTTTCCTCTATACAATGCGGAACCGGGAGATGACGACCTTCGTTTGTCTCCATGTAGTCCTCATAATGCGTATCCCTTGTGAATATGATCTCATCCCCGCGGTCAGCATACTCTCTTATCTTTGCTTTCACATTTTCCACGATGGCTGCTGCCTCCTTTGTGCCTAGTGCCCCATCAATGAAATCATTCTGCATATCAACTACTATAAGTGTCTTTTTCGTGTTATTACCCATAATTCTTCTCCTCCTTCTTTCATAAAGAAATCCACACGCGCCTCCAGTTATTATTATTTTGATAATATCTCCAAGTTGTTTATATGTTATTATCATTTTGATAATATGTCAACCCATTATTTGAAACTCAATAGAAAAAGTGGCATAGCTGATATTCCACGTTCCAAACGAAACCCGCATGTCAGCTATGCCGCACCTTTATATTTCTATCATATTTTTTTATATACAACACACTATCAGTTCACGCTCTGCTTCAATTTCCTGAGCAGTACAAATGCAAAGAACAACACTGATATAACCGCAAATACCGCACCCACTAATCCTATATACGATATCGCACCTTTGTCACACACTATTCCGCCGATCCAGCTTCCCCCACCTATACCAAGGTTGAAAAGTCCTGAATATATGGCTGTCGCCACGGCAGAGCCCTTCTCATCCACACTTCTGATGACCTCAGACTGAGTAGTTACGTTAAACGCCATGGCCGTGATTCCCCAGAATGCACATAGAATGACCATAGTTGCCAGGCTCTTTGATGCTGGAAGCAAAAGCAGCAGCCATACAAGAAGCGTAGCCATAACTGTACCTATAAATGCAAATCTATGTCTGTCATACAGCTTTGAAAACAGATAACTTCCAAGAAGTCCCGTGGCACCAAATATCAGGAGCACTATGGTTATGACATTGTTCTGCAGCTTTGCGACTTGCTGCATGAACGGTTCTATATAACTGTAAACTGTGTAATATCCAAGCACAAAAAGTATGGTCTGGACATACAGACAGATGAGCACCGGATTCTTCAGGAGTGCCGGGAGATCCCTTACATGGAACTGCTCTCCGCTCGCTATCTTCGGGAAAACAAACGCCATATATACGAGCACTGCAAATGCTATGATTCCAACGATGAGGAATGTAACTCTCCATCCCATATACTGTCCAACAAGTCTTCCAAGCGGAAGTCCGGCTATAGTAGCTATGGATGTTCCAGTCACGACCATGCTCAGTGCAAATGATCTGTGTTCTTCATTTACAAGTCTTATGGCAACCGGTGAAGCTATCGACCAGAATATCGCATGGGTACACGCAACGCCTATACGCGATGCCATGAGCACTCCGTATGTCGGCGCGATCACGGACATGATCTGGCATATTCCAAACAGTGCGATCGTTCCCATGAACAGCTTCCTGAAATCTATCTTCGACACAAGAAGTATGAGCGGCAGGGACAACAGCATGACTATCCACGAATACACTGTAATAAGCATTCCCGCCTTCGACTCCGATATGCTGAACGACTTTGCAATGTCTGTCAGCAAGCCAATTGGCATAAATTCCGATGTGTTGAATATGAACGCCGAGACGGTCATTCCCACAAGCGGAAGCATTTCTTTTCTCGTCAATCTACTCTTCATATTTATTCCTCTTCCTAATAATATGTGGTATATATGATTATTTTTTTGTTCACCAGCCACATATTATAGGAAATGGAATTATGAGTCAATGCACTTTTGAATGGTTATACTGTCCAAATGTTAGATTGTACAAAAAAGAAGACCGGAAACTCTCCGGCCTTCAGGGTTAAGGGAAAATTTTATGTGAAAAATTGTAGTACACTTACTTTACTGCGAGTCTCTCAAATGTCTCGCTCTCTTCAGGAATCGATCTGAGTCCTCCGCGCTTCTCGACACACAGGCTCGCAACCGCATTTCCGTATCTTGCACACTCTGCAAGCTCATCTATACTGAACTCCTCCAGTCTCTTATCCGCTCTGACAAGCTGTGATACAAATGCTCCCCAGAATGAATCTCCAGCCCCCGTCGTATCTACCACATGGCTGACGAATCCGGGAACCTTCCGGCTTCCATCCCTGCTGCATATCAGCACACCCTCACTTCCCAGGGTGACCGCAACAAGTCTGACGCCGCTTCCCAGAAGATACTCTGCTGCCTCTTCCGGATCGGAAAATGGTGTGAGTAGCGCTGTTTCCTCGTCCGAAAGCTTCATTATATCTACAAATGGAAGAATACTCTTCATCCTCTCCATCGCATTTTCTCTGCTGTCCCACAGCGGTGCTCTGTAGTTCGGATCATACGATATCACCGCGCCGTATTTCTTTGCCTCCTTCACCGCCTGAAACGTGGTGGTTCTGGCCGGTTCATCCGTGAGAGACAGCGAACCTATATGGAACACCTTTGTGTCTCTTAGCAGGTCGGCATCCACTTCCTTGTAACAGAGCATTGTGTCCGCTCCCGGCTTTCTGGCAAATGAGAATTCACGCTCTCCGTTCTCATCCAGAGTGACAAATGCCAAAGTGGTAAATACCGTATTGTCAACCACTATACCTCTGGTATCTATCCCTGCCTGCTTTGCCGTCTCAACAAGGAAATTGCCGTGCATGTCATCTCCAACCTTACCAATGAAGGCAGTTTTAAGCCCGGCTTTACCGACTGCCGTGAGCATGTTCACCGGAGCCCCTCCGGGATTCTGCTCGAAGAGCTTCATCCCGGAATCAGTGCTTCCGGCAGGTGTAAAGTCTATCAGGAACTCACCAAGAGCCACAACATCATATTTCTTTTCCATGTTGGATCCTCCTTGTGAATTTTACTTTCCTGTGATCTCTATGTCATAGAATTCTACTCTTGCATCCTGTGCCAGAAGTCCCGTCTCAAACTCAGGCTTCGCATATATTCTGTATGTAAACGCCACCTGTTCTCCGACAAATACCTCCACCATATCATGGTCAACGATGATCTTCACATCTATCTCGCTGCCCTCTGTTATGTCAAATGTCTTCTCGCACACTCTGACTCCATCAGGGCCCGGCTCCGTTGCAGGAGGCACAGCCTGACAGGACTGAACCCAGAACGGGTCAACTCCCATAGGAAGATTTACCAGTGACACTCTCTGCATGGCCACATCGAACTCAAGGAGAAGGCATCCGCTTGCTTCCTTGTCTGACTTGAGCAGTATACCGAAATGGTCATACACCTCTCTAGGCATGATCTTGCACTTCAGCATGTAGCTCTCCTCGTTGTGTCCAAGGAATCCGTATGTACATGTGCTTACTGAATCCATCTCAACCAGTCTGTCTCCGTGAAGCTCTGCATTTCCAAGTACAGGGATGTAATCCCATGCCACAGGCTTCTCAAATACATGCTCATATTCCTTTGGAAGCTTTACGTCAAGTCCTCCATCCGCTGTGGCAACTACCTCATGCGGCACGCAGAAGGTTCCGCCCCAGTACCATTCACCTCTGTCGCTTCTGTCTGCTCTGTCGTGAGCCCAACCGAAGTAGAAGCGTCTGCCGTCATCATCCTGCATGGACTTGGCTGCGTAGAATCTTCTTCCGCCTATGCCATCCTTCTTTGGCTTTCTCCATGGGCCAAATGGTGACTTTGCAACTCTGTATATTGTATTTACATATTCTGAGAATCTTGAGTATGAGAGATACCAATTGTCTCCCATCTTGTACATCTCAGGGCACTCAGGACAGTTGGTGTGTCCCGGTGAATATATCGGTCCGTAATATTCCCAGTTGACCAGATCCTTTGATCTGTAGAGAACTATACATCCTCTTCTGGTTATCGGCATATCCAACCTTCTCGCTGATATGAGGATCCAGTAACATTTGTCCTCCTCATTGTAGAATACATATGGATCTCTCCAGTCAAGCTTCTCGTAAAGCTCTATCATAGGTGTGATGACCGGATTGGCTGCATCCTTCACCCACGTGATTCCATCGTCGCTTGTAGCGTGGCATATGGTCTGCTGATACTCTGCGGTGAGGCAGTAGCCTGTATAGAATGCATGGTATTTGCCCTCGCCGTATATGACTGATCCAGTCCATACTCCTGATGCATCCGGCTCGTCGCCCTCGCCCGGATAGAGCGCTGTAGGAAGCTCCTCCCAGTGCACCAGATCATCTGATACACTGTGGCTCCATGTTGTTCTGAGTCTTGCCGGGTACACTGTTGTTCCCGGAGGGGAAGTCAGTGAGAATATATGATATTTGCCCTCGTGGTAGAAAGGTATTGCATCTCCCGTGGAATCCGCGAAGGACATCTTTCTAAAAATCTCCATATTATCAATCCTCTCTTTCTACTAGTTTGCTGCCAGTTTCTTCTTCTTGAGAAGCTCAAGCTTGCCCTTCTGTCCATCAAGGAGTACCGCACATGCGATGATAAGACCCTTGATGATGAGCTGCCAGTATGATGACACTCCGATAAGGTTAAGACCATTTGAGATGATTCCGATGACCATGGCACCAAATACGGTTCCACTGATCCTTCCTTTACCTCCTGTCATGGATGTTCCGCCAAGTACGCAGGCTGCGATGGCATCAAGTTCGTATCCGCTTCCTACTGAAGGCTGGCCTGAGTACATTCTTGAACAAAGTACAAGTCCTGCAAATGCTGAGAGAAGTCCAGATATTGTAAATACTACGATCTCTATCTTCTTGATAGGTACACCTGAGAGTCTTGCAGCCTCACGGTTACCACCTATCGCATATACATATGTTCCAAACTTTGTCTTGCTGAGGATGAAGCTGAACAGTATGATGAGCACTACCATGTACACTACAGGGAGTGGGATCACATTGAACAGGTATCCTGTTCCGATCTCGATGAAGATCTTGTTGGTGATACGTGTTGACTGTCCACCTGTGTAGACATAAGCTATACCACTTGCTATGTTCATCATGGCCATTGTGATGATGAATGCAGGCACCTTGAAGTTAGCAACTATAAAACCACTTATAAAGCCCGCTGCTGTACCAACCAGAAGTCCTGCTACTATGGCAACGCCGAGAGGGAGTCCCTGGTTAACTATGAATCCTACGGTCAGGGTTCCCGACATGGCTACTATCGATCCAACTGACAAGTCGATGTGTCCAAGTATAATTATCAGTGTCATTCCAAGTGCTATGTATGTGTTGATCGATATCTGTCTAAGCACTGATATGATGTTGTTGGTCGTGAGGAACTTGTCCGTGGCAAGTGCTACCGCCACACACATGATTATCAGAACCACTATGATTCCTATGTTGCCCTTGACTATGGATGTCAGGGGATTGTTCTTTAATATAGAAGTTGCTTTTGAATTCTTCTTTGTCTCGCCCATATTATTCGATACCTCCTGCAGCGTATTTCATTATCTCTTCCTGTGAGAGCTCGTCCTTTGACAGCTTCTTCACGAGTCTTCCGGCTCTGACCACACATACGTTGTCGCACATGTTGATGATCTCAGGAAGCTCACTGGATACCATGATTATCGCTATGCCTTCCTTTGCCAGTTCATTGATTACTGTGTATATCTCAAATTTTGCATTTACATCCACGCCTCTGGTCGGCTCATCCAGAATAAGTACATCCGGCTTGGTTGCAAGCCATTTGCCCAGAACCACCTTCTGCTGGTTTCCGCCTGACAGGCTGCCCGCCTCAATCTCAGGCGATGCCGCCTTTATCCTCAGTCTCTGTGAATAATGGTCAATTACCTCGCCTCGTTTTCTCTCACTTATAGCGATTCCATTCATATAGAATCTGAGGGATGAAAGTGTGAGGTTAAATGCCACGCTGTTGCCAAGTACAAGGCCCTGTTTCTTTCTGTCCTCCGGAACCAGTGCTATGCCTGCCTTGATAGCCTGCATTGGATTCTTGAAGTGAACCGGCTTTCCTCCGAGTATCACCTCTCCCGATGTGAGCCGTGTTGCGCCAAATATCGCCTCCATGATCTCACTTCGTCCGGCACCTACCAGACCTGAGAATCCCAGGATCTCGCCCTTATGTACTGAAAAACTTATATCTTCAAAGACACCTGTCTGAGAAAGATTCCTTACCTCCAGAGCAGTCTCCGCTTTGTCCATGTCACAGTAATCTCTGGCATAGAAGCTCTCCAGATCTCTTCCTACCATCATCGCAACCAGCTCATTCGGGCTTGTCTCTGATGTCTTTTTTGTTCCTACGTATGCACCATCCCTGATGACGGTAACTCTGTCAGATATTCTGAAGAGCTCCTCCATTCTGTGGGAGATGTAGATTATACTTACCTTTTTCTTTCTGAGATTTTCAATGATCTCAAATAACTGCTCAACCTCCTCATTTGAAAGTGATGAGGTTGGCTCATCCATAACTATTATCTTGCCGTTGAATGAGACCGCTTTAACGATCTCCACCATCTGCTGCTGTGCGATGGTCAAATTTTCTACTATCGTGTCTGCCTTTATATTCACACCGAGGGATGATATCATCTCCTCTGCTCTTCTGTTCATCTCTGCAAAGTCCAATGTTCCAAGCTTTGTCCTTATCTCTCTGCCGAGAAACAGGTTCTGTGCCACCGAAAGATATGGAACAAGTACGATTTCCTGATGTATTATTCCTATACCATTCTCTCTGGCAGCCGGAACTCCGTTGATCTTGACCTCCTTGCCATTTACCTTGATGATTCCGCTGTCGGGCTGGTAAATTCCGCCGAGGACCTTGATCAGTGTGGACTTTCCTGCACCATTCTCACCGAGCAGTGCGTGTACCTCTCCCAGCTCAAGGGAAAAGTCGATGCCGCTTAAAGCATATATTCCAGAGAAGCTTTTCTTTATCCCTATCATTTCCAGAACTGTCTGTCCCATATTAAACCTCCAAGTTTCTAAAATAGATCTTTTGTTATCCTGCTTTTTCGGGATCACGGCCGGAGATCTCAGATCCCCGGTCTATCCCGTGTTATATGCATCTACATTGTGTCATATCTGCCAAGTCCGGGTTCAGCTCCTCACTATTATTTTCGGAGCCGGTCCGGCTTTACTGCCAGTCGTTAACTGTCTTCTCTGCCTCATCCTTGAGTACAAGGTGTGAATCAAGATATACCTTCTTCTCGTCAATGGTCGTATCTCCGCCTACATACTTCTGTGCTGCGTTGAATGCATACTCTGCAATCTGTACAGGAACCTGACATGCAACTGCTGTGAACTCACCGTCAATGAGTGCCTGCTTGCCATCTGGTGAAGCATCGATACTGTACACGCCGATCTTGCCAGTCTTATTTGCTGCCTTAACTGCTGCTGCAGCACCGAGTGCTGATGGATCATTGATGCAGAAGAATGCCTGAAGATCTGTGTTTGCTGTGATGATATCCTCTGCAAGACTCATTGATGCATCAAGTGCAGCCTCGCCATCCTGCTGTGCCACAATATTGAACTTGTCCTTGTTGTCACCGAGTCCGTCAAGGAAACCATTTACACGGTCTACACAGCTCTCATTTGATGGGAAGTCAAGGATCGCAATGTCTGCTCCATCCGGATAATCCTTAACCATCTGCTCACCTACAAGCTGTCCTGCCATGTATGCATTTGTTCCAACGAACTGTGTTACAAAGTTCTCTATGTCATCCTCGATAACTGCTGTATCTACATTGAAGATTGGGATTCCTGCATCTTTGATCTCTGCAAGACCAGATGTGATACCTGCTGAATCAACTGGGATGATGAACACTGCGTCGTATCCACTGTTTGCCACGTCTGATAACTGGCTGAGCTGTGTGTTCAGATCGTAGTCAGGATCAAGACATGTATATGATATTCCGTTCGCATCACAGAGTTCCTTGAGCTTTGCATCTATTGAACTCTGGAATGTGTTGTTAAGTGTGTTTGTACAGAATGCAAATGACAGGTCGGATGACTTCGTGCTCTCCTGCTTTGTACCTGATTCAGATGAACCGCCGTCCGATGCGCCTCCTGCTCCTGATCCACAACCTGCCAGTAAACTGAGTGACATGCACAGGCATGCTCCAACTGCTAATAACTTCTTAATCTTTCTCATAATTTTTACCTCCAATATCATGTATTTCGTTTTTGCTAACTCGTTGTCGAAAAACTGTTTACAACCGGTTTAATTTACGTAAATTTTAAACTGTTTTTCGTCCTTTGCATGTTTTGATGATATAACCTTTGTCGGTTATTGTCAATATCAAGTGTTTTATTTATTGCTTATTCGTCATTATGTACAAATAACACTCGATTGCATTATAGGGTTCGCAGGTCTTTTATTATTTTTTACGTAAATATTTTACGATATGTCATACTTATGGGATTTGTAGTGTATGATTGACACCCGTTACTTGTCACCTTGTATCTTGTAATCTTGTCCTTTGTCTCCGGTACCACTTCCCCGGGAATTTTCTCTTTTGGGTGTGGTTACAGCAACTTGGACACAAAATTGTATCCTTGGGAACTTCTCAGGCGAAAAAGATACAATCTTCCAAGGTCTTGTGTGTAAACGCAAAAAATCCGCCAGAAAGATACAATTTTCTCTCTGACGGATGTCATATCACCCAAGTCTGTCCGGCATGGACTCATGGAAGATTTCCTTCCATGCAAGCCTGAGCTGTTTTGGCTCGACCTGATACGGCTGAACTCCCACATACTTTGGAAGCTGTTCTTCACTTACCAGGGACTTGGCAACAACTGCCGCAGCCGCTCTTCCCTGCTCGTATGGTCTCTGCGTGCTGAGTCCCTTGACTATTCCTTCTTCCATGCACCGGGCTATACCATGGTCAAGATCAGTTGTGAACACCGCCACATCCTCCCTGCCAAGCTCCTTGAGCGCCTTTATAGCCAGAAGCGCTGGGCGATCCCAGCTCACATACATTGCCTCAATTTCAGGATTGGCAGTTATCACATCCTTGGCTACCTGATATGCATTGGATATTTCTCCAAAGCTCCTGATCGTCACTATGTCAATATCCGGGTAACTGTCCTTGATTATTCTCTCAGCAGCATTATCCCTGACTCTTGTTCCATAGAATGCCGCGCCATGAATAATAAAACCTGCCTTTTTTTTCTTATTTTCCTTACAATATTCTCCCAACATTCTTCCCGTGTTCGTTCCATTCTCCGACTCATTTACTGATACACAGGACACATAGCTGTTCTTGGACATACCATCTGGAACATTGCTTATGAACACCAGCTTTGACACTTTTGAAAGCTCCTGAAACTTTTCTCTGGTACGGCTGTCATCCGCTGGAATAGCTATAACTGCATCCGGTTTCTGAAGTCTTATGCCATCAAGCTGTGCATTCTGCAGTTCCGAGTCAAAGTGCGCATCCATAACCGACACCACATCTATTCCAAACTGCTCAAGTTCCTCCCGAATTCCCTTCTCATGCAATTCTGCCCAAGACGTTCCGGTATAGTGGAAAGAGATCGCAACCCTGTAATGTCCTGCCTTTAGTCTGTGTTTCTCTTCTTTTGTCAGTACAACCGAATCCGGCGCTGCCGCTTTATCTCCAAATGGTCCATTGTCAAGCATCTTTGTGGATTTTCTGACTACAAGCTCTACATCTGCATAACAGTCATGCGATATGGCAACTCCCGTATTGATCTTCTCAAACAACATCCCAACAGCCTTGGCACTTAGTCCCTTCACATCTCTTCTCAGTATTGTAAGAGGTGGATAAGTAAGTTCAGACCAGCTCTCATCACCAAATCCAACCACAGATATCTCTCCCGGACAGTCGATTCCCATATCTCTCAGTGTCTTCATAAGATAAAGAGTTATTCTGTTGCCCCCCGCAAGTACAGCGGTCGGCCTGTATCTGCGCAGGGCTTTCTGAATAGCCAGCATGCAGTCATCCTCTCCTTTTTCCAACGTCACATCAACAATGTTTGCATCATTTGTATTTATATTGTATTTCTCCAGAGCATTCAGGAAACCTTTTGTTCTCTCATCCCTGGTGGTACTGTCCGTACTCTCTCTGAAAAACAAAACATTTTTGTGTCCACTCGCAAGCAGATAATCTGCGCCCTTAAATATAGCCTCTCGGTCGCGAAACTCAACCGAGTCTATCCCTGATCCAAGTATATTTCTCTCCACGCAGACAAATGGAACACCCGACTGTATGAGTTTTGTGTAGTTAGATGCCACATCACTCACCGGCGCATGTATGATCCCTGCAACCTTCTTATTCACCAGAAGTCCGGCAAGCACCTGCGCCTCCTCCTTGAGATCATTGTCTGTTATCGCCACAAGGAACTGATATCCCTGCACACTGACAAGCTGCTTCACATAAGCTACCATATCTCTGTATATAGTACTTTCAATGTTTGGAATGACTGCAACTATCGTGGACTCCCGTCCAACCAGCAGTTTTCTCTCCTTATCAGCTATCTTATTCTGGTATCCTGTCTCTACAATGATCTTCTCTATCTTATCCACAAGCTCAGGTCTTACATACCTCGTCCTATTTATAACATGTGATACCGTGGCTATTGACACCCCAGCCATCTCCGCTATTTCTTTTATTGTAACCTTGCTTTTACTCATACAGCATCCTTTCTCCCTTGTAAGCCACATACATCAGTTCTGCCAATTGATATTCTCCCCCTGGATAAGAGGGTATCTGGCAAGCTCTGCGCCGTCCAGATCCTCCCTGTTCATATCAACAGCATTTATCTGATGTCCCTCATAGGTATTGTAGTAATATATACCCTTGTCTGCATTGCAGCATGAGGTGTATATCGTGATCTCGTATTTGTCAGGTGCGACCTCACAGCAGCCCCTCTGCTGATCCACAGAGCCAAGTATGTGAAAGAACTGGCTTACACTCTCAGCCTCAGAATCCGCAGGCAGACTGTTCTGCTTCACAAATGCCACCCTGGCAAATCTTGACGTGGACGACAGATCCCCAGGAAGTCCTATGGCCCCCATGCCGCGGCTGTAAGCGCTCAATCCAACTTCTGGTGCAAATGTGTTCACTGGCTGCTTCGGTGACAGTCCCATATACTGGTTGAGCAGGAACATCTGCTGAGGAAATGGCGGGTTGTTCGTGAGGACTCCAACCGGATTCTCGTACACATGAAGTCCGTCAGCCATGCACTCCACTGTTATGGCACCATTTCTGTCCGCAATGATCCAGTGGAGCTGCGCCGTAGGAAGCTGCTCAGAAAATGGTGTTCCTGTCAGAGTCATCCTATCCAGTGCCACCCTTGCCTCGCCTACACTGGCACAGCTTCCGAGTATCCATGGAATAAACTCATACTGAGCTACATTGTCCCTGTCTTCACTCTCATCAGCTTCCTGATACGCGGCATTTCCAACGAAATTCAGGCCTGCCATTCCAAGTCCCTTCTCATTTATAGCATCATAGTAGAGAGGATAGTCACCCGCCACATGTGCCATTCCTATCATGGCATAATGGCTGTCCATCCTGCCCATATATCTGAATTCAAACGGATAATTTCTCGGAGTCACGGTAATCTCATCGCCGTACGAGAATTCATAATCCAGCGTTCTTCCAAAATAGAAATCCTTTGTCTTATATGTCGCTGCTGTACACATATTTTGCCTCCTTACAAATCTCTGCAGATAATTTATATCATCATCTCGAAGCCATAACAGCTCTTTTCAAATCCATAGTGTTCGTAGAAGCCATGTGCCCCTGTCCTCGGAAGTCCGGAATCAAGGGTAATGGCCTTGCATCCCCTCTGCTTTGCAAGCTCCTTTGCATGATCCAGGAGTGCCACACCATATCCCTTGCCACGGTCCTCCTCTCTTGTTATGAGACTTGAAACATAGCATGTGAGCCCCGACATCCAGAATGTATTGAAATAGTCTCCATGACACATGCCTCTGCAAATGCCTTCATCCCATAATAAAAACGCAAAGCTGCATTCGTCATCTATGACGTCCATATATACTTTGCGTATTTCTTCCCTGTCATATGTATTATATGTCCATAATTTTTCTATAAAATCAAATACAATATCAAAATCCTCTGCTGTCGCTTTTCTGATCTCCATAATTATATTCTCCTTTCCATTGAACACCAGCCATGCAAGATTTGCCTTCGGCAAATGGCTGGCGCTACATGTCAAGTTTTCACAGAAAACTTGACACATCCCCGCCGAACCTCAGTCCACTTAAACCGACTTTGCACCGTCAACTAAATTACAACCAATGCTTACATTATAAAATATCAAAGTGATTATTAACAGACCGCCACTCATAAATTTATTATAAAATATCCCGGTAAAAAGTGAGGAGGCAGATACGCACAACGCTGTATCTGCCTCCTCACTTTTATATCTTTGTCTCCACATCCGGGAATTCAAGTACTATCTCAAATCCATTCTGCCACTTTGAATTTGCCGTCACTGTGATGCCTAGGTCATGCGCCATCTCACTGACAAGATACAGTCCCATGCCCGTTGCATGCTTCCTGTTCTCACCCGAATCACCCGTGACACCCTTCTCGAATATGTATGGCATGTCACAGCTCTTTACACCTATGCCATTGTCACTCACGGACAGCAGCTTTTTGTCACCCGCCGTCCAGAAGTCAAATGATATCTCCGGCTGCTCATTTGTGTATTTCATGGAATTGCTCACAAGCTGACCGAGTATAAACTGCAATCCCCTGCGGTCACTGTACACCTCTCCATTCTCAAGACACTTTCTGACCCGTATGCCCTTCTCCTCAAGCAGGGATCTGTAGTCAGCTATCACCTCATCCACGCATTCTTCCACATCTATGCTCTCCATGAGATAATCCTTGGAATCGCTTTTCAGTCTGGCGTAGTAGAGCATCTGGTCCACATAGTTCTGCATCTGGCTGGTCACATTGTCCATCTTCATCACAACATTATGAGGCAGCTCATCTCTCCTGTTGTCCACCACAAATGTCAGCAGAGAGATGGGGGTCTTGATCTCATGTGCCCAGTTCTCCACATACTCCTGATAATCCCTGAGCTGTCTGCCACTCTGCATCACTGAATCTCTCAGATCGTGAAGCTCCTCCGACAGCACGCTCACATATTCCTGTTCAGAAGCCCCGCACAGGCTCCTCATTTCTATCTCGCTCTGTTCATCCGGGGCAGTGACAAATCTCCTGAACGCCTCAATCTTCTTCCTGTCCTTTATACACAGCACCGAGCACACCGCCGCGAACAGTATCACAGTGAACATGCCAACCAGCACCCTTATTCTGACAAATGCCTCTGGTGCCACAAGCCACATGAAGAAGCAGAACGCCACGTCCGTCAGAAGCAGCAGACCAAGCCAGACAATATTCTGTTTTATAACAAGTCCAAATCTTTTCATATTTTCTCCACTCTGACAAGTGGGTCAGGCACCTCCGTCCCCAGGGAATATTTTGTATCCAACGCCTCTTACAGCTATGATCTTTGCCTTCATATCCAGTCCCGCCATTTTCTTTTTGAGTCTTGTAAGATTCACCTGCAGGGCATTTTCATCTATATACTCCGATGTGCCCCACACTGCCTCACAAAGTTTCTCCTTAGACACGACATCTCCTCCGCTTGTCATAAGTGTCTCAAATATACGTCCCTGATTCTGTGGAAGCACCGCAGATCTCCCATCTATATACAGAGTGTATGTCTGAGTGTCCAGAAGAAACCCTTCTCCTTCGATCAGGTTCTGTCTGCCCTCGTACCTCTTGAGCACATTTGCCACCCGGGCCAGAAGCCGCTCACGGCGGCATGGCTTCGTGAGGAATTCATCAGCGCCCAGCTCCAGCGCATGGAGCTCGTCCTTTAGCTGGTCCCTCGATGTGAGAACCAGCACCGGGACAGAGCTCCGCCTCTTGATCTCCCGGCATATGTCAAAGCCGCTCCTGCCAGGAAGATTGATATCCAGCAGAAGAATATCCGGAGCCATGTCCAGTATCTGTTCTATTATGTTGTCAAATCCATCTGGCTTAACTGCCCTGTATCCTGCCTTTGTCAGCATATCCAGAAGTTCATCGCACATGAGGACATCGTCCTCAACCACCATCACACACTTCACCGTTTACTCAACCCTTTCCGGTGTCATCATCGCCATGAGATATCTGTTGCTTGAGCGTTTCACCGCTGTCATATAGATATATTCTACCACACACAACAGGATTATCATAACCGCAGCTATGATAAGTATCTGTTTCACACTGCCATGCATGGATTCTGACAGGATTCCCGTGAGCAGAGCACGCACACCGAATATACTGCTGACCGCCGCCACGGCAACCGGGATTCCGAAATACCAGCCCACCTGTCTGTTTGCTGAGCTGCAGAGCATTTCGTATGTCGCGCCAAGCTTCACAAGGGTTCTGTACCTTCTGCCGGACTTTCTCTGTCCCATCAGGAACTGAACACCGATTATGGTATTTGCGATTATGAGGAACACCACCGCCAAATAAAGCGTTATATATCCTGCAGCCACCGTGTAGAACATATTTCTTCCTATGTTCTGCAGATAACTCTCGCAATCAGCGTTTATACTCTCAAAATCTATGCCGTCAAGTTTCTCATTTTCGTCCATTATGGCTTTCATGAGGCCCTTATCGTCCACGATATCCTTTTTGAGAACGGCATTTACATATAACTCGTAATTGTCATTTGTCAGTCTGGCAAATGTATCATCGTCCACGATAAGTCCGAACGACAGGGTTATCGATGAATCTGTCACAATCTTCGTGGTCTGGACCTCTCCGGTCAGATGATACTCATCTCCTCTTACATCCACCTCCGGACGCTCTGCCAATACCTCATTCAGTAAACCTCCGCGGTAATCAGTAAAGAAATCCGTATAGAGTGCCAGTTCATTCTCTCCGAGCTCCAAAGGCTCCTTTCCCGCAGTCTCAAGCACCTTGTTGTACGCACTCTCCTGGATCAGGTAAGGGTATGTCATGTATGACATGTTATTTATAAGCACGTCCCTGTCCTCTGAAACCTTGAGTTTTTCAAGTGCGGATATGACATTCCCCACGTTCACAGCATCATCATGGGACTCATTTTCACCCATCTTTATATAACCAAGCTTCATATCGAATACGTCCGAGAAATCCTCCAACACGCCGGTTTCCTCCAGTTTCGCGCGGATATTCCTGCTGTCCGTCTCAGCGTCACCCCCATATGAGGCAAATGTATAATCGAGCACATGATCCATATTCTGTCTGGATATACATATGCCAACGCCCGCACCGCAGCAGCACAGAGCGCCGAGTATGAGTATCGAGCTTATTGCAAGCGTTCCAGATTTTGTTGCTACATTTTCGTGTATCTGCCTGAAACCGAACACAGCAAGTGGTTTTGAGCCATTTGCACGTCTGGCCAGTGCATCAACAAAGAGCCTGAGACCGAAAAACAGCAGGAACATGCCAACAAATCCCAGTGTTATGGTGACCGCCATATATTTTACGCTGATCCACGAATAGCCACCTATTCCCTGACAGTATGCAATGACCAGCGCAACAAGACCGAGGACTGCACTCACACCATACACAGGAGCCGGAAGCTGTTTCTTCTCTGTCTCCGGTGTATCTACAAGGAGATCGCCTATCTGCTTTCTTGCAAGCTTACCGCTCAGTATGAGAAATGCTGCAAGCTTTATCGCTACAAATCCAACAGTTGTCAGTATGACTGCCTGCAGTGAAAATGATACGTGATGACCTATAACGCCAAGACCTACCAGTCTGGCTGTGAGAAGGCTGACCACCTCAGACATCAGGATCGCTATAGGAAGTCCGATGAGCAGAGCCACTACGCTGCTGCCCAGATCCTCCGCAATCAGCAGGGCAAAAAGCTTTGATCTCCTCATCCCCATCATTATATACATTCCAAGTTCGTGCCTCCGTCGTTCGAGCTGGTATTTGCTTGCATAGTATATAAGAAAGAACAACATGACCAGTGAAAATACATAGAACACCGCCGCTATCTGAAGAAGACTGTTCACCGCATCGCTTTCAAGACTTCTCAGGAATATCATCACATCCTGATGGGACAGCGCCAATATGATATAAAATGCCACTATGGACACGACCAGCGAAGCGAAGAACAGACCATTCTCTTTCCTGCTTCTCCGGCTGTTCCTCATTGCGAGTTTAAAGAACATTTGCGCTGCCTCCTCCCATCTGCGCCATCAGCTTGAGTATCCTCTCATAAAACTCCTGCTGTGACTCTCTCTCCATATCTCTTCTGAGCTCATGGAATATCCTGCCATCCTGTATGAAGAGTATCCTCTTGCAGAAGCTGGCCGCATTTGAGTCGTGGGTCACCATAAGTATGGTAGTGTTGTCATCCCTGTTCAGTCCCAACAGTTTCTCCATGAGTGCCTTTGCATTTCTTGAGTCGAGTGCTCCGGTCGGCTCGTCCGCAAGAATGATCCCCGGATTAAGTATGAGTGCTCTGGCGGCCGCAACCCTCTGTCTCTGACCACCAGACATCTGCGATGGGAATTTGTCAAGCACGTTATCTATCTCCAGATATGATGAAAGCTTTTCCAGTCTGTTTCTGCTCTCATCCTCGGATACACCGTGTATTGACAACGGAACCATAATGTTCTCTCTGCCTGTTAGATTGTCCAGAAGTTCAAAATTCTGGAACAGATAACCTATCTCCCTGCCTCTGTACTGCGCAAGCTTCGCACCTTTAAGCGCCTGTATCTCTTTGCCCTGAAGCTCTATGGTTCCGCTGTCAGGCTTTATGACCGTTGCGATACAGTTCAGCAGTGTGGACTTTCCCGATCCACTGCTACCCATGATGCCAAGGAACTCCCCCGGCATGACCTGAAATGATATGCCGTCCAGAGCCTTAGTCTGGTTTGGCTTTTTGCCATAGTATTTCTTCAGTGATTCTATCTTTAATAAACTATCCATATTGTTCACCTTTCTTTATTTTTATTTGGGGGGATTTTTGCCGATTTTCTTATAATGGGGACGGAGGTACCTGACCCCTTTTGACCTATTTTTGAAAAAGCAAAAACAGCGCCGTTCTGAAATTATAATATCAGAACAACGCTGTTATTAACACTTACACCTTATGAAAGGTTTTTACTCTGCATCCTCAGTCTTTGGGGCCTCGTGGGCATCCATGTTCTTAGGAAGCACAAGATTCAGAATGATGGCAACTATGAATACAACAGCCACACAGTTCTCAGCAAATACCGTCTGCACGATCTTAGGGAAAAGTTACTGATATGATCGCGTTTCAGTTGAACTCCGGCTTAAATGGCATGATGTGAGGGAGCGCTATGACTGATGTTCCGCTGAGTGCGGAGAAATCCACCATACCCATGCACACTGCTACTATATATCCAACCACAAGTCCGAACAGAACTGAGAGCTGCTTCCAGTATGACTTTGCAAATATATGGACGAGCAGACAGCACGCCAGCGTCACTACTCCAATGGAGTCTTTTTCCTGCATCTGTGGCTCTGTCGTGCAATACATACATGACTTTTTGTCGCATTTTTCTAATTTTTTTAGTATAATATAAACGTTGTGGGCAGCTTCTGATAACACTTGCAGCTCACAGCGTATATCAAATAATATCGGGTGCTTTGCATTTGCCGGCACCTAAAATATGGAGGGATAACTATGGCATGGTATGATGAGGCAGTATTTTATCACATTTATCCATTGGGACTTGCGGGAGCCCCTAAACAGAACGACTACGGTGAGCCTGTTCACCGCTTAAACACCCTGCTTCCATGGGTGGATCATATAAAGGAGATTGGCGGTTCAGCACTGTACATCGGACCACTCTTTGAGTCAGTCGGACACGGCTACGAGACTACAGATTACAAGAAGCTCGACTCCCGTCTCGGAACAAATGAGGACCTGACAGCATTTGTGGCTTACTGCCATGAACAGGGAATAAAGGTCATCTTCGACGGAGTGTTCAACCACACAGGCCGTGACTTCTTCGCATTCAAGGACATCCAGGCAAACAGAGAGAATTCACATTACAAAGACTGGTACTGCAACGTGAATTTCTGGGGTAACAACGAGTACAACGACGGTTTCTCTTACGACAACTGGGGAGGCTACAACCTTCTCGTCAAGCTGAATCAGAAGAATCCTGCTGTCGTTGACTATATATGCGATGTGATTCGTTTCTGGGTGAGTGAGTTCGATGTGGACGGAATCAGACTTGACGCTGCGGACGTCCTTGATTTTGATTTCATGAAGGCACTGCGCCGCACAGCAAATGAAGTGAAGCCGGATTTCTGGCTCATGGGTGAGGTCATCCACGGCGACTACAGCCGCTGGGTAAACGGCGAGACTCTTCACAGTGTCACCAACTACACACTTCACAAGGCTCTGTACAGCGGCCACAATGACCACAACTATTTTGAAATCGCGCACACTGTAAGACGTCTCCAGAACATGGGAACATTAAAGCTCTACAACTTCGTAGACAACCATGATGTGGAGCGTATCTATACAAAACTTACCAATAAGGCTCATTTTGCACCTGTACATGTATTGCTCTACACTCTTCCGGGTGTGCCTAGCATATACTACGGTTCGGAATTTGGCATTGAGGGACGCAAGGAATATGGCTCGGACGACAGCTTAAGACCAGCTCTCAATATAGAAGATTACAAGGATTCAGTAAAAACTAATCCTTGTACAGCACTCATCGCCGCACTCGGCAAGGTACGTCAGGCCGTTCCTGCACTGTCATATGGCAGCTACGATGAGCTGATGCTCACCAACAGACAGTTCGCATACGCGAGGGATCTTGACGGAACACGTGTCATCGTGTCAGTGAACAACGACGATGCCCCAGCCGGAATGCACCTTGCAGCAGGGAACTGCACAGCATACATCGGCGCCCTGTCAGGCGAAAAGGTATCTGTACAGGATGGTCATATCAACATAACCCAGCCTGCAAACAGTGGTGAGATCTGGGTGCCTGATGGAACAGACCTGGATGTAAAGCCGGTTAAGGTTGTGACGAAGACTGAGAGCGAAGCTAAGACCAACACAGAAGATAAAGCAGCATCTGAAACAGCTACCGATGCAAAAGGCAATAAGGAAGCTGAACCAAAGATAGAATCCAAAGAATCCAAAGACATTGTGACTGCTACAGAATCTGCAGATGCTAAGAAAAACACAACCAATACTGAGAAGAATATTTCTGCCGCCAACGAGGTAAAAGATTCAGCCAAGGACGCTTCTGCCCAAGCTGCTGCCGACACCCCGGTTGATCCAGAAACCATCACAGTTGACTGGAGCAAGTCTCCGGAATCCATGACAGTTCCTGAACTTCAGGCTGCTATCCTGGCAAAGCTTGCAGGCAACGGACCTGTTGATGCGCAGATGAAGAAGACTGTCACAGACAACATCTGGCATGACTCTCTTGTGAACTGGCTGAAGAGTTTCAGATAAAATTACGTAGAAACAGCCAGGTGCATATTCTCCAAATTGGAGAACATACACCTGGCTATTTTTTCACCTAAAAATCAACAAATTGCAGCCTGCGGCCATCAAACCTGATATAACCATCAAAAAAACTGCTGACCATATCGCCTGACTGCTGAATATACCACTGTTTTCCAGATAAAATTCGTACGGATTTTCTGGGTTGATATAAAGATATACCACATCGCCTTTACTTATATTCAGTCCATATACATATGTCTGCTCATACACTTTATACTGCTTATCCCTGTATGTAAATTCAAATACTCCCGCCTCCGGATATCTTCTGCCGGCTCTCATATCCTGTCTCATATCTGCACGTACATCATGGCATACAGCTTTCACAGTAAATGAACATCTTCGCTCAAGCGCTTTTCTCTTACATATCACAGAGAGCAGTGTTATTGCACTGACCACAAAGAATGCACAGGCAAATATCTCTGCATAAAATGCTCCAACATTGCAATTTTCTCTCCCCAATATCCGTTCCGGGAGCAATACTATCTTATCCGCAAAAGAGCCATCTTTCACAGCACACGCCGCCCATATCAGCGCCGATGCAGCACCGGCAAACACAGATATGAACACTATACCGATGATGCTCCCCCGCTTTCGCTTCTTAATCATCGGAATAAGAGTCTTTAGAATTATGACAAGAACTATCCCGGCAAAAAACTGCCCCACAACAAGCATAACAGCATCCGTTCCGATCTCACTTGCAACAAATCCGGCTATAATACTGGCAACAAACCATATGCCAAATATTACGCCTCCAATTTTCTCAGGCATAGAAACATTTTTTTCTTCTAAATTGTTATTTCCCATATACCCCACCTCTCAGCAAATATCCCGCAGCGATCCTACTGCTCCCTGAACTTTATCTCGCCCGTAGCAGCGTCCATGCTGTCCACTATCGCAAGCGACTCAAGATGATATCCGAGATTCCTGATGACCTGACCACCTGTCTGGAAGCCCTTCTCAACTGCGATTCCGATTCCCTCTACGCTGGCGCCTGCTGACTTCACTATGGAGATGAGTCCCTGAAGCGCACATCCATTTGCAAGGAAATCATCTATGATAAGAATCTTGTCCTCAGGATTGATGAACTTCTTGGACACGATGACCTGATTCTTGCACTTGTGTGTAAATGACTCTACCTCTGCCACATACACATCGCCCTCTATGTTGATGCTCTTTGACTTCTTCGCAAATACAACAGGCACATCAAAATGTCTGGCAACAACACAGGCAATGCCTATTCCAGATGCCTCTATAGTAAGGATCTTGTTGATCTCTGTTCCCTCAAATCTCTTCTTGAACTCCTCACCGATCTGATCAAACAGACGTATATCCATCTGGTGGTTCAGGAAACTATCCACCTTGAGAACATTGCCCTCCTTAACTATTCCGTCCTTCGTTATTCTCTCTTCCAAAAAATTCACGTCGCAATTCCTCCTTGAATACCTGTCAAATACGAATCCGTCCGTACCCGCTCATTCTCTGAGTTTCAAACGCCATCTTCACCAACACTTTTATGCCATACAGAAATTATCCTCTTCTTAATCTGACGTTACTGATTCGTATGTAATCATAATTATAGACATAATACAACAACAATCTAAGTTTTTCCACCCTAATTATATACATTCATATACAACTTTTACATGCGGTGTATTCAAGTAAATCACCACCGAACACAAATCTCACAATCACTAGATAAGTCCCCTGTTAGATGCCTCCCTGACCGCCCCGGCCTTATCAGTCACCCCGAGTTTCCTGTACACCTGGTTCAGATGATACTTTACATTCGCCTCCGACATGTTGAGTCTGTCCGCTATCTTCTGTCTGGACAGCCCCTCTGCCTGCAGTTTAAGTATGGCTGTAGCAGTCTCACTGAGTTGAACATCATCCACTCCCGCTTTCATATATCCAGGGTAGTATCTCGTCATACTCTCAGTCTCCTTCTGCAGTTGTCTGAAATATGCCCTTCTTGCGGCTATCTCCTTATCGTCAGCACCATCTTTCTCGACTTTCCATCCACATGTATTTATAAGAGTATTCACCGCCGCACCTTCTCTGGATATAATCCTTGTGAAGCTATATTCCATCGCAGTATCAATAGCATGGCACATCGCCTTTTTCCAGTCATCATTTTTTAATCGCTGCAAAGCTACAGCCATCAGCACACTACATTCTATCCCTATATACGTACGGGACATCATCTCAGCATAATATCTCAGCTTTGTCAGCAGCGAATATGCCTGTTCATTCCGTCCGCTTTGAAGGTATACTCTCACTTTGGTTAGATAGATAAACCTGTCATATATCCTGAATTCAACATTTTCATCCGGAGCATTTTCCATCCAACCTGTAACACAGGCTCTATCTCCTCTGTACAGGCTGCATCTGGTCTCAAATGCATATATATTGGGAAGGAGATTTTGTCCTTCCTCTTTTTCAGCCTTTCCCTCTATTCCATTCAAAACCTCAAGAGCCTCCTGTGGCTTTCCGTTCTGCAAATGCAGCCACGCCAATATACCATCAGCAACAAAGCACTGCTCGATTTTTCCTCCTGCTTCCGCCTGCATTCTGCCCTTTGCCGCAAGCGTTGCCACCTCGTAATTATCTCCGCTCTTTTCAAGAAAACTCTCCGCCAAAGCAAGATTTACAAGACCTTTTCCGTATTTTCCAAGTACAAACTCAACAATCCTGCCAACCTTCGACGCCAGCTCTCTGTCTCTCTTGCTCCACTCACAGAAATCTTTTCCGCCATTCATCATTGATGGCAGATTGGATGTAACCGACCATTCCTGTATTCTTACTTCTTTATTAAAAACCATGGTGTATGCTGACTTCAAAAGCTTTAATACATCAACACTCCCCCTGTGCGGCAGACCAATATCCAGATACAGCAAAAGTCCCTTTGCATTTTTCCTGGCACTTCCTTGGTTTTCATCTGCATATAATTTTAGTCTGTCGTACCATCTTTCACTCTCATCAGGATTTAGAAGGAGTGACTGCAGCATGCTCATACCACACATAAGCTCAGGACTTTTCTCGATGACATGATCCGGAAGTTCCAGGTAATATTTTTTCAGATCATAGTAATAACCACTGTTCGCCGCATGTCTGGCATTATCGACAAGTATTGAAACTATTCGCTCTGTAACTCCTGCATTTTCATACATCTCTAGAGCTTTCCTTATATCTCCGTTAAGTCTGTAAAACAGTCCGGCATTCTCATACAGGCCTCTTATACGCTCTTTCTCGTACTTCCGCTTAAGACGTCTGCGCATAGAGACCCTCATGTGAAACTGCAGTTGATATTGTGTATTGCCATCCTTATCCATCCGGCTGGTCATAAAGTTTCCAAGCCACTTTGCCCTCTCGATCAAAAGCTCACTGTCACTTCTTCCGGTTATCATCTCAGCCTGTTTTGTTGTAAACTCATCCACCACGGATATTTCCATGAGAAATTCCTGCATTTCCACATCCCAGTTATCATACACATGATACTCAAGGTAATTACACATCTCATCCTCAACGCGTCTCGAAAAATCATTATACATATCATCTGTTATCTCGCTTGTATATGCCATTTCCATGTATTTGATGTGGCACATCTCCACAGCCAGCGGAAGTCCTGTAGTCTCATAGTACATTCTCTGCACTTGTGCCTCATTGATGCTAAATCCAGCGTATTCAGCATACTTCTTTATATCCTCCAGACTGAACATAAGCAGCTTGCTGTCCACCACATAAAATCCTTCTTGAAATCTTACAGCAGAAAGCCATGGGGGAACCGGACACCGGCCAACGAGTATAACCCATACGTCTTCTCTTCTAATGAGTTCTATGATCTGCTCCCTCACTGTGTCCACATCCCCCCATGAGAGCTCGTGCAGATTATCTATGACAATTATTTTTCTTGCGTTGCTGCTTTCTACCACAAGGTCATCCGGTCTGATACCGCCGGCATCCACCACCATGTACTTACGTGTTCCAAGATATCTGCTGACAAGAGTCGTCTTTCCCGAACCACTGACCCCGAATATATATGCAGTTACATTCCCTTCATCCGCTGTCTTCAGAAGCCTCCAGGCTTTTTTCGGTTTTATAAAACAGCCTTTATTACCCGAAGCCGTATTCCCCATATGTACAAATCTCCTTTTCTCACTTTTTAATCCCGGTATAGATAATCAACACCCTGTATATATCAGCAAAGGTGCCTGCATCCAGCCCCAACGGGCCGGATATCAAGCACCTCATGCAGCTACTATTTTTATTTTACTATAATCTGCACAGCCTGTGTAGTGCCATTTACAGCAATTACATAGACCGTACACTTTCCTGCGGCCTTTGCCTTTATTCTTCCTTTGGCATCAACTGTAGCAACATTTTTATTTGTACATGCATACAAATACCTTGCACCATGTGTGCCATCAAGCACCTTCTTGCTGGCATCTGCCTTGGTATATCCAGGTTTAAGCTTAATCGTCTGCTTAACTCCCAACACGTAGCTCTTCTGTGGAAGCAGAACCTTCTTGATGTTGGTATATTTGCTGCTATTGGTAACTATATGAAGCATGACACTATTGTCTATATACTTCTTCTTACCATTTACCAGCTTATATGCCTTTACTCTCAGCTTGATCGTATCAAACTTAGCAAGTGATTTGCCATTAATTCTGGATATTGTAACTCGGGTTGCCGATGCGCCCTTTACCGATTTAACAAGACTTTTCGAGCCAAAGTTTACATAGCACTTCTGTGCATATATATCATATCCGTCAGCCTTGTTAACCTTACCCCACACAACTGTCACTTTGTTTCCAGATACTACTGCATGGATATTCTTATTGATACCAGCTGTATTTTGTGCCGGTATTTTTGCTACAAACCTGGCATTGATTTTCATATTCTTATTTGCAGCAACCTTTACCGAAGTTTTTGTACTCTTGAAGCTTCCTGTCCAGCTTCCAAGTTTACAGTTATTTGCCGCCTTTGCTGTGCAGATAAGAACCGTTCCCTCGATCACTGATGCACCATTCTTAACTGTTTTGCCTTCCGCAGTCTTGATTGTGATCGATCCGTTTTCAGTCTTTCCAATAGCTACCTTCACATACCTGAACTTGAATGCCGCTCTTATATTCATGTTCTTTGTCACCGTAAGTTTCACTGTAGTACCAGTCTTGCCTTTGGCATCTCCGCCCCAGGCTGACAGATCACAATGCTTTGCAGGAATTGCCTTGCAGATGATATCTGTGCCTTCCTGAACCAGCTGTCCGTTAGATATCTTCTTACCGTCAGCTGTTGTGACAGTTACCGTACCATTCTTCACTGTGGCAATACTTACCTTCGCATATCTTGCCTTGAAGGCTGCTCCCACTGTGATACTTTCGTCAAGGGCTTTTTCAAATGTGCTCTCAGCCTGATCTGCCGCATCCTCTGTCCATGCGTCAAAGTCATAGTACATATCCGGTGTTGCTGTGTATGTAAGAACAGTTTTCTCGTCAATCATTTCACCATTCTCCACCTCTGTGCCATCTGGCTTTGTCACCTTTATGTTTCCATGCTCTGTATCTGCTATTGTTACAGAGTAAAGCTTAACTGCATCAACTTTAAACTCCATATTCTTTGTGACGTTTACATCACTTACAAGATATGCTCCTGTCTCAGTTCCATCCTCTGCAAGCACTGGCTGGACTGACATGATATTCTCTGACTCCTCTGAATTTTCAGCGTTCTCTGGTTCATCAATGATTATATCTCTAATTCTCCAGCCCTCAGCAGGTGTAATAACAACACTCGCATCTCCGTTCTCTCTTACCATATTATCAAGAACTACGCCATTGTCATTCTTGAATACCACATTGTCTGGTATCTTTGTAAGGTCTGTTATAGTGTAAGCTGTCTCCGGTGTGCTTTCACCACCTGCAGTCTCTATCAGATTATTATCTCTGTCATAATTTCCCTCTACAGGAATGGCATATCCAACTCTGTCAACAAGCTCTGCACTTACCTCTATGCTGTTTGTAACATCATTTAAAAGTATCTCGTTGGTAAATCCAAAGTCAGTGCCAGACTCTTCCTTGACAACCTTTCCGCCTCTGATGTACTTAACTGTCCATGCCTGGATCATATAATCATCAGAAGGTGTTATGGCAAATCTTACATCCTTGCCAGAACCTATTCTCACTAAGTTATTCTCAGCATTTATTGACTTAAGTCCGCTTATATCTCCATCCTCGCCGACATAACCTGTACTGATGTCTATATTGTCATATTTCTTAACTTCATCCTCATTCTTGAATATTACATTTACAAGAAGTGATGGTGCGATATATGCATATATCTCTGCATCCTTTGTTATGTCTGTCAGCTTGTATGTGAGTTCATCTGAATCAACATCTGCTCCGTCAACTGTCCAGTGCTCAACTGTGTTGTATTCATCCTTCGGTGCAACTGTTATTGTAAGATCCTTATGTCTCTTGAGCTTAACCTCTCCTGATACGATCTCAAGTTCCTCACCGTCAGAAGATGCAGTGATCTTCGCCGATCCGGTTCCTGTTGTACCTACCTTAACTGTATACTCTGGAATCTCCACAAACTTAACATATACTGCCACATCTGTGTAGATAGTCTTCACCTCATAGGTAGTCTGCTCCAGTTCAGTGCCTTCTATAGCCTGTGTACACTCAGGATCAAGATACCAGCCCTCGATCATCTGGCCATCTGCAGGAGCTGCCGTAAATACTGCATCTCCGCCGGATACCTGGCTATCGCCACTTGTGATCTCAGCCTTCTCGTCCAGTCCATATACCGCTGTCACAGCTCCAAGAGCAGCATCATTTGCCTCAAAGGTTATAACTGACTTGAGTTCCTGCTTAGCAAAGTGAGCAACAACATCTATGTCAGATGCCACCTTGTCAACCACAAATACGTTGCTGCCAAGCTCCTCTGCTGTGTAATCCTTTGTTCCCTCTGCTGTCTTTACTGTAAATCCTGTACATTCCATGTACTGGTCGGCATCAGCTGTGAACTTAAGCTCTCTGTCTCCTCTGATCTGTGCAGAATTACCTTCAAGCACTTCATCTGCTGTCATGTTCTCTGCCTTTATCTGTCCACCCTCATCTGATGACCATGTTATCTTATACACAGGTCTGTCAAACACAGCCCTCACATCAACTCTCGTATCCTTTGGCACTTTGTATGCAAATATCTTCTCTGCCACGCCCTGACTGATTCCATTTACAAGCCAGTCTGCAACTTCGTATCCTTCTGCAGCCGCCGCTGTGAATTCCACATATGAAGCAGCACCTATCATATCTCCTGATTCGAGCACCAGCTTTGTAGATGTGATCATGGCGCTCACCTCACCTGTTCCCTCTGTCTCAGGACCAAATGTGAGTACATCACCAACCAGCTCAAGACCAGCCATAACTGTCACATCAGATGAATCTCCGTCAACCGTGATCTTAAGGGTATCATTTACTTTCTTGTCTGAATATAACTTTATATTCTCCGTCTCGCTTGTCAGCTTATGTCCATTTATGATCCATTCTTTTACATTGTATCCATCATCAGGCACAACCTTGAATGTGATGACAGAATCTCTGTATATGTCTGTGATCTGCGCAGATTTGCTCTCCGTCGCATCACTTATGGTATCTCCTATCTGTATGTATGAAGGGAGATTTTTTCTTGACACATCTGCACTTATAGAGCCGTGTGTCTTTCCTGACGCCTCTCCAGCAGAAGCCTTCTCTATCACCTTCAGAGAATACTCAGCCTTCACGGATGGTGCGATCTTTCTGTATGTGGCATTTACTGTCACATCCCCTGTAAATCCATCTGCCGGAGCACTCCACGTAAACGTGTATCTCTCTGTTCCGGACTCAGAATCCGCAGTCTCAGCCAGCTTTCCTTCTCCGCTGTCCTCCGCAAGACTGAATACATCCTCTCCTGCATAATTTACCTTTATGTCAGCTATCTCATAACTTCTCTTCACCGCAAATGAGAATTTCAGATCATCCTTACTTGCATATGCGATATATCCGCCATTTGCCAGATCAGAATCTCCTGACTTTGCAGTCATCTCTGTGTCATTTCCTGATGTCCACGACACAACCGGCTGTTTGTAGAAGTATACGACAACCTTTGTATCCTTGCCGAGATATTCTAGTTCATACCTCTGGGCGCCAGTACCTTCTGCCTCAGCATCAACCTTCTCGCCATTTACCTCCCAGTATGCTACCTCGTAGCCTTCATTTGGAGTTGCTGTAAATACTATGTCACTTCCCTGAAGCTGCTTGTCACCGGATACAAGTGCGTCTGTACTTCCTGCAGCCACAGCATCTACCACACCAGCTGCATCATCATCCGCACCATATGTCACCTTGTATCTGTTCGGCGCAGTGTACTTAACTGTATAATCGAGGTCTGAAGCTATATCATACACTGTCATCGTCCTGAGATCCGCTGATATAGTTCCAAGTTCCTGTCCATCTGCTGCTGACCATCCGTCGAGAAGTAGTCCTGACGGAACGGTAACCTGGATGGTCACATTGTCGCCTCGGCTGACTTCATATATACCATCTTCACCGCTCTCTATAGTCACTGTGCCGTCAACTCGCTGAGCCTTGACTGTGACATCCACACCTGTTGTCACTGTAGTCTTTCCATCGCTTCCAACAGTTACAGGCGAGACTGATATTTTGAAATTCTGTGCCTCTGCAAAATATGCCGTGATAAGTGTATCCTCGCTGATCTCCTCTGCATCATATGTGAGAGATGTGTTATTTGTCACTCCATCTTCCGCGAGAACGGTCTCTGGAACTCCATCTTCTCCCGTAACAGTCCAATGATCCAGAACATATCCTGCTGCCGGAACCGCAGTGAGTCTTACCTTCTGTTCTATATGAATGTTTGCACCTGAACCAAACGATTTTCCAATTGTTCCATCCGTCACATAGTTTGCTTTGAGTGTTCCGTGAGCCTCATTGTCCGGCTTGTATGTCAGCTTGTGATATACAGGCTCAAAGTTTACTGCTACATTCATGTTTGCTTTCAGCTTAGCCATCTGGATCTGGTCATTGCTGCACGCCTTGCCACCGGATGTTCCACACTGTGGATCCGTAACTGTCTTTCCATTTAGTGACCAGCTCTTAACCTTATATCCCTTATGAGGAGTAGCAGCTAAAGTGATCGTTGAGTTCTCAGGGAGTCTTGTTCCACTGTCAACTGTGAGTCCGTCACTGTTTTCATTTCCAGGCTGCTGGTACTTGATTGAAACTGTACCATGTGTATTTGCCGGTCTGGCAGTAACGGTGTACACGTTTCCTGTCAGTGTGTATGATGCTTTAACCAGGTTTATTATATAGTTTTTCTCAAGTTCATTCATAACCTGTGAATGCTGATCGCCCACCTTGACGTATGCAACATCTATATCATATATACCCGGCAGCAGCCCACTTACTCCAACTGATCCGAGCTCGTAATCCCTGTCTCTCTGAGGCATTATGTCAGTATCCCATGCCTTGAGACCTGTTATCACCGCATCCTCGCACTCTCTTACAGAATCATTTACACTTTTCTCTGTATCCTGGGCAGCTATCTCAAGCTGTGCCATTCCAACATTTATATTCTTCTGGGTCTTGTCTCCGCCATTTGATGCCGTTATCTGGAACATTCCAATAGACTTCGGTATAAACACGCCGTTTGCAAGTTCGTATTTGTCTGTGTCCTCAAATTCTCCTGTCTTATTATTCTTTATTTTGACAGTGTATTCTGAATCGTCCGTGATATCCTGAAGCTTTCCTGTATTGTCGTATGACACTCTCTCCAGAGACATCTTCACTGAATCTCCATATCTTACATTATCCTGCATGGTCAGATTCATGTTCGTCTTTCCCTCAAATGAGGTATATATAGCCATCGAGTCAGATATACTGTCGTTGTACTGTTTGTTTCCTGCAAAGTATACATATACGTTGTATATTCCCTGTCCGGATGGCTCCCACTGTGCAGTATAGCAGCCATTTGCTCTGTCATACTTACCAGCTATGCGCTTGCTCTCAGGTCCTGTGATGACAAATTCCACATCTCCCTGTACATCCTCACCTGACAGTGATTTCGGCTGACAGCTGAGTGTGATCTTGTCTCCTGTATATGTGACCTCTGCCCCTGTGGTCTCAGATCTCACCGTCTTGGTCTGATATACCGATTTGAGATCAGTTTGGACCACCTTGACAGTATCTGACACATTAAGAGTCTTCTTTGAAGTCATAGTAAAACTTCCGCTTTCACTACCTGCCACATAATAGTACACCGTACTGTCTTCACTTCCCGATGTGTTTCCGAGAAGATAGAAGTTCTTACTGCCATCCTCTGATACCCATTTTGCGAGTATCCTGTCATATGTAACATCATCAGATGCATATGACACCTTTTCACCTGCATAGTCAGCTGCATTTACGCTGATCAGCTTGTAAGTATTGCCATCAATATCTGCGATGAAATCTGATTCACTCACACCATATGCCGTGCCGCCCACATCAGATGCTTTAAATGTCTGTGATTCATCCACGTAACCATCGCTGTCCTTTTTGACGCTTACGCTGCATGGATAGTAATTCTCGTCACTATCTTTCCACATATAGTTTGTTCCGTCGCTGACAAGAATATATTCCCCGACTCCGGATGTGACTGTTATAAGATTTCTCTCCTTAGTCACGTTCTCCACCTTTGTAGTCTCTGAGCCCGATGCCCTGACTACGCTGCCATCCGACAAATCTTTATTCTCGGTATCGTTGTGCGCCAGAAGCATGACCTTGCTGTCCGCCTTATTTACAGTGAGTGTCGCAGTCTTGGTGTAGAGTGTGATGTCGTTGTAATAAACTCTGCATCGATATTCGTTTCCATCCATTTCATCACTTACATCAGTAAGTCTGAGCGTAGGATTGCTGCCTCCTGTCGATACGCTTCTCCATCCATTATCTGTATTAACCTGCCAGTTGTATCCAACGCTCTGGTTTACTCCATCCCCATCATAATAAACCGCATTTGCCGCAAATTCTGCATTTCCACCCGCAAACGTATTTGTATCATCAGGGTTCTTTGTTATATGGAAATTAGAACTGTCCTGAAGTGTCGTCGCGGTTGCCGGACGGCTGAACAGACTCTTTGAACCATTTGCCTGAAGAGCCCTCACTGCAAATGTGTAAGTCCTGTTGGAATATAGTCCCTTCACTTCATAGTCAGTAACTGTATATGGCACAACTGCCTTGCTGTTGTAATTACCTCCTGCATCAACGATACAGACCTCATAGTAATCTGCATCATTGGACGGTGACCACTCAAGACTGACACTGTTTCTCGTTGTGTCGACAACAGAAAGTCCCATCGGCATACGCGCCGGACGAACAACATTCTTAACATCATAGCCAATGACGAACACTGAATCACTGTCGCTGTTCAGCTTTGCAGTGTTCACCCGCAGCTGCCAGTCAAATGAGAACCCTGTGCAGTCTGCCGGAACATTGTCCACCGTTCCACTGTATGTAACACCATTCGAGCTTACACGGGTGTGACCAAGACCCGCATGCTGGCTTGATGTTACACCGACGATAACCTTATTACCGAGTCCTCCGCCTCCAGCACCAAGCTTTTCGTTCGCCTCAAGGAACACTTCAGTTGAATACTCATTCTCATCAGTCACAGATATCGTCTGAGTCTGATCTGCACCAGAGCTGGCATTTACAGAAGAATAATTGTTATTTCCACCTGACTGATAGGCGTACTTTAATTTACCTCCAAGAGTCTGGTATGTAGCAGGGTCTCCCGCTGTGTTATTCAGAATATTATTATATATCTCGTTGAGCCCCTTGCTCCTTCTTGCAACCTTGTCGTAATCTGCCACATCTATGATTGAAGTTGAAGGTCCGAGACATACCGGCATAACCACCGGCTCCCATTTTCTCGCAATCGGATCATATATGGAGTATTCGTAATACATATATTTCAAACAGTACAGAACAACCTGATCAGAACCTCCACCTGCGGCATTATATGTTATCTCATATTCCGTTGTCTTTGTATTTGCATATTCAAAGCTTGCTCCATACGAAAGTTCAACCTCTACCTCACCTGCTCCGATGAGCTGGATCTCCGACGACACATACGCGCCAACTGATATTGACAAGTTAGCTGATACCGTGTTCGATGAACCTTTGCTTGTTGAATATGATGTTCCACCGTTATTTACATATTCATATACTTCCTGAACATCATCAAAATACGGACTTGCCTGAAGGATTGCATAGACCTCTGGATTTGTGTATACCGGATACTCTCCCTCGTACTTTAACCGCACACTGTCATTATCAATATCCGGAAGACACAGTGAAACAAATGTTCCATACATATCCTGTCTGCTGTTCGACTGGCATACTACACCCTCCTGACTGCTGTATGGGCTGCCGCCATCCATAGAAAATGTCGCTATGTCCAGCCAGTAATAATCATCTTTATCATTGAGTTTCTTCTCTCTGTGCACTCCCACAACGCACACAAAACTCTGTCTGTAATTGTTCCCCTTGGCATCCTTATCGACACAGCCAACCCTGACATCGCCGATCCACACCTGATCTTTTTTCTTCTTGTCGTTGCCCTGATTGCGCTGGTCGGTACATATACTCATGCTTCCTATCTCCGAACCTGTTATTCCGCCATCTTCCAGTGAGAAAGCATATACCTCTGCGCCAAAAAGCACACTGTCATTTTCATTATTGCCGTTCATGCCCTTAAGGTCTGCACACGCAAGCGCCATAGGTGCATTCACAGGTCTGTAATATTCGTTACTTTTAACCTCGTGATATTTCACGATTTCTTTACTCTTAGTCCCCAGGCTTCTCGTATGATAATCTGACAACACATAATTATCCGTCAGACTATCGTAGTATACGTATCTGTATGCAGCCTGCGTGGCTTCATATTCCCTCTGCACATATTGAGAATTGCTCGAATAATATCCACCAACTATAAGTCCTGTGACCATGGCTCCTGATCCAGGATACTTAAACCGGCCAAATGCACAATTTGCAGCATACATTCCATAGTTCTGTTTTCTGCCATCTGTGTCTCCAAGTGACACTTCATTCAGACCTTCTATAGGGACAAGTCCGCCGTCTTTATATGTATAGACGGTCATATGACCTGCCTTTGCCATGTTGTAATTCAGAACTGATCCAGATACGGCAACCGCGGCCTCATCCCGGCCATCCTGCTCCAGATCACCGCCGGCCAGAGTTACCACAGGAGCTCTTCCTATTCCATAATCACACCACGATCCACCCGTTCCACTTTCATAATTAGATGCAAGCCCGCCCGGTATGCTTATATTATTTCCCTTTGTGAACCTGCCGTTTCCCTTGCCATAATATACATCGACTATGGCATAGCGTATGTTCTGATCGTTTATATTTCTATCCTCGTAAGTTCCACAGTATACGAGAAGATCTTCAAAGCCATCTCCATTCAGATCGGCCTTTTCGATCTCAAACATCGCATCCAGCTCCTGCTGGTATCTTCTGATAAAATACAAAAGTCCATCGCCATATGTAGAATTCTTGTTTAAAGTAGGGGTAAGCGTAGCAATTGAAGATCTTGTACCATCAGCTGCTATCTTGAAAATACTCACATCTATCTTTCCGCGGTACTCCTTGCCGTCTATGACAGTTTTAATACTTTTCCATCCAGCTGGACTGAATACTTTATCTCCATGTACTCTTAGCTCCGCAACGTAGTTGGTTTTTCCGTCGCCTCCATCAAATGCAACGCTTGTCGCATACAGGCCGTTAAAACCATTACTGTCCTTTTTTAGAACATTTCCCATGTTGCTACTTATGTTACTGTCTCCCGATCCGCCGTGTTCCACTTTCACATTATCTTTGCCAAGATCATAGAAACCATACGCTCCGTACAGATTGCCAAGGCTGCTGTTTACCTTTGTAGTCCTGTCCTTGAAATCTCCAATCCTGTCAAATCCGTCTCGCACAGTGTACTTGTTTCTGTAATTGCCGTTTGCCGCAACGTATACCTCATTCACCTCTGCAAATGTAGATATATTATCCTTGTCATACGGCACCGCAGCTTTGCTTTTGTCTATATCGGTGCTGAGGCCCAGAGCTTTGTATGTACTTTCGTCAATCTCCGTCTCGACCACCGTCTTGCCTGTTTTCTTCGAGCTGTCCGCCGCGTATGCTTTTTGTCCGGGAATAAATCCGGACAGCATAGATAGCACCATACTGGCCGTCAGCGCCCAGCTTATCGCCCTCTTTCTCATAATTTCTTCCTCCCTTTCACTAAAAAAACCAGCCATGAACACCAGCCGTTTTAAGCTGCCACATTCTGGTATCAATAATATATTTACAATTATAATTGCTGTGTTTTTCCATGTACACTAACCAAAAGGCTAGTAACAGGAGGTAAAAACAACTTTTTTGCAAAAAAATCCACAGAACGTACCGTCTATACTGTACGCCCTGTGGATCGTAATAAACATCTAAACTATTCTGTTACATGCCATATATGAAAGGATCATTCCACCGACTTAAGCGATTCCGCCATATTTATCTTATCAAGCTTGACTGACATGACTCTGTTGACAAGGAAATTAAACACAAATGTCAGAACGATACTGTACACATAGCTCATCGGCGCTATATATGTATCAAATGCGACCATATCCACCTTGATCTGTCCTATGACAAATGCATGCAAAAACACTCCAAGCACAAGTCCCACAGCGATTCCAAATGTCGTCAGGACTCTGTTCTCCCTGAATACATAAGCTGAAGTCTCGTTTTTGAAAAATCCCAGAACCTTTATGGTTGCTATCTCCCTGATTCGCTCTGTGATATTGATATTTGTCAGGTTGTAGAGAACGATAAATGCAAGCGCACCAGCCGAGAGTATGACTACAATTACTATATAATTCAGACTCTCCATCATCTTAGATATCCTGTTCTTCATATCCTTGTTGATAGTCACTGACGCTGTTGCTGCATCACCCATAAGATCAGCAGATATCTCGTGCGAATCTGCGCCTTCCTCAAGATTGAAGTACACCGATTTGTACTGAGGTGCTTCCCCCATCTGATCCTCATATGTTTCAGGTGATATATACACATAGTTGTATACATGATTCCTGAATATGCCTGATACGGAAACTCTTATCTCTTTCATCTCGCTGTCTCTGACCGTTATTACATCGCCCGTTTTGATGTCGTACTGTTCTGCCAGCGCAGTATTGATCACAGCTTCCCCTTTGCCCGGATATTCTATCTCCGCACCATCTTTATCCGCCAACTTCATATACCTGTCAACGTGCTCAGGTTCTTCCATGATGACCATGTTCACGGACTTTACGCCACCATCATGAACCAGATCCCAGGTAGATTCACTGACGAGATCATAGCAGGAGGTATCCTCCTCCAGCCGGTCTTTCAGACTACTGAAGCGCTCATCTTCTCTATCACCCGCAATCGGTGTATTCAGCGTTATCACTCCATCTCCGACCTGTATCTCCCCATATTGATTGTCCGCAAATCCGCTTATGGAATCATTTATTCCAAAGCCTGTGAGCAGCAGCGCAGTACAGCCGCTTATTCCTATTATCATCATAAAAAAACGCTTTTTATATCTGAATACATTTCTGACACTTACCTTTCTCAGAAATTTCAGTCTCTTCCATATAAATGGGATATGCTCAAGGAACACCCTCTTGCCCGGCTTCGGAGCCTTAGGCCTCATAAGACTTGCCGCAGTCTCAGAAAGCTCGTATCTACAGGAAAACCAAGTTGTACCTACAGTGCACAAAAGGGATGCTGCCAGCACGCCAATAACCAGCGTCCAGTCTGTGGTTCTCTCAAGCGGCACATGTATATACATCATATGATATGCATACCAGATAACCTCCGGAAATACATATGTACCTATAAGATATCCACCTGCACATCCTACTACAGCTGCAGTTCCCGAATAGATCATATATTTTCCCATGATAGCCGCCTTGCCATAGCCGAGAGCCTTCAACATGCCTATCATAGAGCGCTGTTCCTCAACCATTCTGTTCATGGTAGTCATACACACGAGCACGGCAACCAATATGAAGAATACCGGAAATACCTTTGCAACTCCATTCACTATGTCTGAATCGCTCTCAAAGCAGACATATCCGATATTCGTCTCCCTGCCGAGTATGTAATAATTCACACCATCTGCATCATCCAGCGTTATGTCCTTCACCATATCCTCCGTCATACCCTTTGCCATGAGGATATCCTTATATCTGTCCAGTACACTGGTCTTACATATTGACTCCCATTCGTCCATCCTGTCGTCTATATAGTCTTCATACTCATCGGCATACATATCAAACTTTCTGTCAAATTTCACATATACATCGGTGTAGCATTCGCTGTCAAATGCTTCAGGGCTGACATATACAAAGCCCGCGATCTTACCATTTCCAAGGGTTGTGGTGCCTCTTTCAAAATTAATATAAAGAGGGGAGTTGACAGTTCCGACAACGGTGAATTTCTTCACCTTAAGGATATCCTGTGTACTGCTGTCCTCACCTTCTGCTGCATCGTCATCTGCCACCTCTATGACATCACCTATCTTTATACTGTCCATCTTGGCATCTACAACACATTCATCTTCCTTTTCCGGCATGCGTCCGTCCACAAGACTCAGTTTATTGATGTTTTCCGGAACTGACATAGTCTTCAACACCCTGTCATTTTCACCCTGGTTCTTGTATAGGACGTCCAGACTATAACCGCCCTCAGCGTACAGCACATCCTTCTCCCCGGCAAATGAATCCACGTCATCATCCGTATATCCAAGAGTTGACAGAAGATGCAGATCATAGAAATTTCCCTTGTCAAGGAAATTCGATATGGTATTCATCATGTCCGGCTTCGTCATCTTGAGACCCGAGAAGAATCCCACGCCCAGGGCTATGATCGCCATGATGGCTGCAAATCTTCCAAATGTATTTTTTATCTCACGAAATGTCGTGCGTCTCATCATTGATTTCATAGGCCACCTACCATTCCAGATCTTCAACGTTCCTGATGTTATCATTCATAACCACTTTCTCCACAGTTCCGCTCTTAACCGTGATGACTCTGTCCGCCATGGCTGTGAGTGCCTGGTTGTGCGTTATGACTATAACTGTCGTTCCCGTATTTCTGCATGTATCCTGAAGGAGCTTCAACACAGCCTTGCCTGTGTTGTAATCCAGAGCTCCGGTCGGCTCATCACAGAGCAGAAGCTTTGGATTCTTTGCAAGCGCCCTTGCTATGGCAACTCTCTGCTGCTCACCACCTGAGAGCTGTGCCGGGAAGTTCGCCATACGATCCTCAAGTCCCACCTGCTTCAGAACCGTTGCAGCATCCAGCGGTTCCTTACAGATCTGTGCCGCCAGCTCCACGTTCTCAAGTGCTGTGAGGTTCTGTACCAGATTGTAGAACTGGAACACGAATCCCACATCATACCTTCTGTATGCCGTGAGCTGTCTCTTATTCAGAGTTGATATCTCTCTGCCATCCAGCTTCACGCTGCCGCTTGTCAGAGTGTCCATACCGCCAAGTATATTCAAGATAGTAGTCTTGCCCGCACCGGAGGCTCCGACTATGACGCAGAACTCTCCCTTTTCTATCTCAAAATCCACATCGCGGAGAGCATTGATCTCCACCTCACCTGTCTTGTATACTTTCTTTACATCTCGAAATTCTACGTAGCTCATCCTGCACCATCCTTTCACTGTTCTTTCTTACAATCTCATCCAGACTCCACAGCCTTGCCTCGGTCACCCTGTCGAATTTGATCTCTATCCACTCTTCCGTTCTAGGCTTATATATTCCCGCAAAATCATCATTTTGTATTATCTCACAGTCCATCTCCAAAATAAACTTCTCTTCATCATCAGAGAGAACGACAACTGTAAAATCCAGATTTTCTTCCCCCGGCAAAATGTACCGATTTATCAAATGCCCCTCCAGAAGTCCGGGATCGTCAACAAACAAAACTATATGCCTATATCCGCCTACATTCTCGCTATTCACAAAATAATCCAGAGTACCATTTCTTTTCTGAAGCTCATTTGCCAGCATGTCTAACAAGCCCTTCACATCAGCTTCTCCTGCGGCAAAAGAGATTTCTCCATTCTTACGGTCCGCCAGATAAAGCTCATCATATCCTACCCATTCACCATCACCCGGATCACAGGCAAATGCTAGCTGAATCCTGTCATTTGTCTCATTTATCTCAAGCTGGCCTATGATATTTCTCGCTATATCAAATGCACTCTTTTTATTTCCATCACTTACTATTCCTATAACCCCGGTACGGCTGAGATCCAGCACCACCGGCAAGTCGTGGATAACTGCCGTTTTTATCTTCACCTCATTTGCAACGTCTGTGAGCTGTACCTCTCTCTCCCGCTTTCCGCCAGCCTCCTGAACCACCACATGATCAGATATATCCACACTGCCAAGCCCCAGTCTGACCATAAGATGATTGCAGGCCCTCGATCTATTCAGACATTCAGCCTGCGCCTCCGAAAAAAAGATTTGGACTACAGGATTGAATCTATCTCTCATATTATCCAAAATTTCCGTCTTATCAATCTCGATCAATCTGCACAAATGCTTTGCATAATTATTTCTCCTGATAGATTCAAGCTCCCCACGTTTCTCTTTCCCCGGTCTTGTCGAAAAATCCGCTATAGTACCCGGGATTACCCGCATCACTCCGAGGCCAATACACATAAGTATGAGCATAATGAAACCATACAGATCTATGCCGGCGAATCCTATTGGATGCCAGCGCCCTCTATAGTAATACCCTTTCATGTCAGGATTCCTGCCCTTACCATTTACTGCCATAACTATCACGATCACAGCGATCACTGCCACAATGAGAATTTCCACCAGAAGTATCTTCATATTAAGCTTGTTCTGATTTTGGGGCGTAGAGGCCTTAGGCAGTACAAGCTTGTCCGGCGGCAAAAGCTTCTCATCCAGCTTACCCGTTTTTCTGACCTTATCTGTTGTTTCCGTTCCTTCCGCATTCTCCATATTTTTCATATTCCCCATGTGTCCCAAATCTATTATCCCATCAACACTCAATATATTTTAGTTCGAAAATATATCAGTCTGTCAAGTCCGACAATGTATCCCATAAATATTTGTTATATATATTATACATCAGTAACCCCATATTCAGAAATTAAATTTATATATTGCTGTTCCCACGACAAAAAAGTCCCCCATACCTGCCTGATGCAGATACAGGGGACCTTTGTCTCATATACTATTTATGCTTTTTTGACTTTGGTGTAGCCGGTTCTTCAGCTGCTGCAGCGTTATGATTTGCTGTCGCATATACCTTCTGAACTGCTTTCTTTTTCTTCAATGGATGCTTTGGATTTTTATCCATTTTGAACACTTCCTTTCTGTTTGCCTTACATTTTATATAACAGAAATCTGCAGTGCATATGCACCACCGGTTGTGCTATCCTTTTCTTATCTTTGACTATGTTATAGTCCTCTATGCTAGCAATGTCAAGAGGTGAGTGCTAATTTTTTGAGATTTTTTTTGCAAACCCTTTAAAATCAATGGTTTGCAGTATCTTATTTCTTTTGAAATTGTGATTTTTTCTGTTTTGACACCAATTTGACACCAATTTCTCTTTTTGTGGTGTCAAGCATTTAACACCATACTATCTAGTCTTGCAATCTCATTTTCAATCCTTGTCAGCTCTCCAATATGGTTATACACTTCCATTGTTACATCTATATGAGCGTGTCCCATAATATATTGAAGAACTTTTACGTCCATACGGCACTCTGCCATTCTGGTACAAGCTGTGTGACGCATGACATGGGCTGAAAACTTTGGTAACAGCTCTGCTTTCCTATGCTCTTTTTTTGCTCTCTCTACTTCGGTTTTGTTATATGCGTCTACAATGTTGTATAAAACACTATTTACGCCATTCGGCATAAGCGGTCTGCCCGATTTTGCTGTAAAGACAAACCCCGAACACCCGTCCACCTCAATGCTCTTATCCTTTGCAAGCATAAAATTGATTTTTCTTTGTTCCTCAAAGGCTTTTGCAACTTCTTGTGTCATAGGTATAATACGAATACCCGACGACGTTTTTGGTGTTGAGATATGGAACTTGCAACCGTCGCCTAAATTCTTATAAATGAGCTGGTGGTCTACATTAACCGTTTTTGCCTTGATGTTTATATCTTTCCATGTAAGACCAATAAGCTCCCCACACCTTAACCCCGTACCAATCATTATGGTAAACATAGGATAATATGTGTTATAGACATTGCTCTGTTTTACAAACTCCATAAACTTTTCTTGTTGAGAAACTGTTAAGGCTTCTTTTTCCTCTGCTGGTTTTCCATAATCACTAATGGAACTTTTTGCAGGGTTCTTTCGGATAATATCGTCATCAACAGCCATTTCTAATGCAGGATAAAGCAGGTTGTGAATATACTTGATTGTAGAATAAGCATATCCAGCTTTGGAAAGTTTCGCATAATACGCTTTAATATGTGAGGGTAAAAGCTGAACAACTTTAATATTTCCAATCTCGTCTTTTACTCTGTTTTCCCAAGCACGAACATAACTAACTCTTGTAGTATCAGCCAGCTCACGAGTTGCCATATAACGCTCAAACAACGTGTTAAGCGTCATTTTTTTGATTGCTCCGTCTGTCAATATATTATCTTCCATATCTTTTGCAATCTGCTTCTCTTTTTCTCGAAGCTCTGGTAAATCTTGTGCATAGACTGTCAATCTCTTGCCTGTTCTTGCATCTGTATAACGATAACTGTATCTTCCATCATTACGCCAGTTTTCGCCCTCTCTTAATTTTCTTCCTTTTGGGTCTTTTCTACTAATTGCCATGAGAACCATTCCTTTCTGAAAAAGCCTCTTTTCTTGTTCTCACAGCGTGCTTTGTCCTTTCTTATTATACTACACACGCCAGAGAACATAAATAGAAAATCGCTCTATTCTTCCAAATATAACAAGTATTTCTTGACTTTTTCTATGGAATAAAGAACCCTGCGACCTATCACAATTTTTGCTCCTGCCTGCTCGCCAATCTTTCTTGCAGTAGCACGACCACAAGATAACATAGCAGACAGTCCCTCTATATCAACAGCAATCGGCTGTTCCGTTGCTCTTATCTTCGTTTTATTCATATTCCAACACCTTACCTCGCTGGAACATCACATCATTTAACACATCAGTATTTAACATAATGTAACACCCCCTTTGCTGTGTGTCTATTTATAAGTTACATAAGCAGACAGACGGCTTTGGAAAGCTCCATTAGTATCTCAACTATTCCCATTCTTGTGGGCAGAACCGCACCATGCGGACGTATCATTATTCTGTGAGGATAGGTCATGGCAAAACGACTTTTCCAACAGTCGCTCTCGGATCACTGCGTGGGTCGCTCGCTTTCTTTTGGAAAAGTCGTGGCGTACAGTCCCCGTGGCTCGCTATCTCACAAACGTATCTGTCTGCTTTATTCAGTTGTCAAAGAGCTGTGGCGAAAGCGTGTTGCTTTCATGTAAAAGCAGGGCAGAGCAGGAAAGAGGGGGACATTAAACCATGCTCTGCTAAAAACTGCTTATTCTTCTTCGATTTCTAAGGCAATATCAAACCCTAAAATCATTTTGATAAGTGCTTCTCGGATAAGTCCCTTTAACTCCATATCTACAACAATATAGACATTGCCGTATTCATCATAGAGTGGACGCAAACAGCACTTTGATATGTACGGGTCATAAAATGCCAGTATTTTTTCAATCGCTTTTTCGTCCCCGTCCATTGCTTGCGAAAGCAAATAGTAGGACGGCTTCTTAAATGTTTGCTTCATTTTACTGCTTCTCCTTTAGTATTTTTTTCATAGTTTCCAAAGCATGATGTCGGTTTCTAAATACACCGCTTTGCGTAATCTTTTGTAAGTTGGCAATTTCACTTTCTGTCATTTCCAAGAAGTAATACATTAACAGAGTATTTCTCTTTCTTTCTGGAAGTTTTTTCAAGGCTTCTGCCAGCTCATCATCAAGGACACGAATATCAATGCCACATACTGAAAAGATTGTATAATCTGTTTCGTAGTCGTCCCACACAGCAAAATTTTCAACGAAAATTTCTGGAAGTTCACAGAATGGAATTTCTTTATCTTTTCGTCGTTTTAATCCTTGTTGGTAGTCCTTTACAACATGACGGACAACTTTCTTCAAACAACTTTCAAAGCGACATTGAACTGTTTTCTGGAAGTCAGACGGTTTCATCAATCTCACCCCCTTTCCACTATGATTTGAAAAGTGTTTATCCCTCTTTCCGCACCATATAGGGAATGAAAGGTGTGATTTAATGACCTCTTTTGAAAAATTTTTAAATTTTTTTCGGGTATGAAAAAAGCCCGCACAAAACATATAGTCTGTACGAGCCTTTAAAGCTAAAACATATTCAATTTTTAATAGTGTGCTATTAGGTGGAATTTGATTGCAAATAATTGTACTTAAAGCTTTCCATAATGCAAGCCCCCTTAAAGCACCGTATCAATGTTGGCATGGTTTTCAAATTACTCTGAAAAATTATGAACTGTTCCTTTTGGAAATGTAATGGTCAGTCTTGTATATTCTTTTTCCGTAGAAGCAATATCCAATTTCAAGCCCAACCTATCGCATAATTTTTTCGATAGATACAGTCCCATACCCGTTGCATTTGCTTTGTTTCTATTTGAACCCGTAAAACCTTTTTCAAATACACGGGATAAATCAGACGCTTTTATTCCACAACCATTATCTTCAATCACAAGCAATATATTTGTACCATTGTCTTGACTGTATATCGTCAGTTTATTTTCTTGCTTATCAAAATACTTAATCGCATTTTGCACGATTTGAGATAGAATGAATGTCAGCCATTTTTCATCAGTATAAATGACATTTTCTATGTCATGGATATTGATAATTGCTTTTCTTTCCATAAGCGAATGACGGAATTTCAGAATGACATTATGTATCACTTCGTCTAACTGCAACTGTTTTACAAAATAGTCCTTTTCCGTATTTTCGCTTCTTGCATAGTAGAGCATTTGTTCCACTAACTGAAATATTTTGTCTGTTTCTTTTTTTAATGTGTAATTTTTTGTATTGTCAAACGTCAAAGACAATGCTCCTATCGGTATTTTAATTTCATGGACGAAACTTTCCACATATTCTTGATAGTCCTGCTTTTCCTCTGTGATTTTGCCGATTTCATCATTCATAGATTTGCAGGCTTTTTTTAGTGCGTAGCAATAGGCTTTATTTTGAAATTCTTTTGGCTTTGGTAAAACGTCTGCAATATAATAGGTTTCTTCCAGTCCGTCTACTAAATCAATAATATGTTGTGAAACGTTACGTTTCTTCCGATACAAACACCATTGAAAAAGCCCTTGTATGCTGATGAACAGAATTACCAACGATACAACAAACAGCGTATCTACACCGTAGAAAATCAAGAGAAATGCTACTACGGCAAGAAAGAAAAGCTGAAACAATATCTCTGTTATTTTTTCTTCTAAGAATGTAAAAAAACTCACAGTTTCCAACCCTTTCCTCGTATATTTTCCAATAAATGAACAATACCGATTTCTTTCATTTTCTTTTTTAGACGGGTCATATTAACCAATAATACATTTTCGTCTATATAATATTTGTCATTCCACAGCTTTTCCAATAGTTCTTCTTTGCTAATAACTTTATCTTCGTTCATAAAGAAGTAGTACAAAATACGAAATTCATTTCTTGTCAGTTCAATGCTTTGCTCTTGATACTTCAAAATGGATAAATGTAAATCAAGGGTACAATCTTTTTTGACAAGCTCACGGAAATTATTCGGGTTTGACAACTGCAATGCACGCTTGATCTTCTCAAGAAGAATAAGCGTGTCATACGGCTTTGTTATGAAGTCAATCCCACCCACTTGAATACTTTTCAATTCGTCAGCATTTGTATCTCTGCTTGTTACAAAGATAATCGGTACTGGCATGACTTGTTTTATTTTCCTGCATACTTCATAGCCATTCTCATACGGCAGGTTAATATCAAGCAGAACCAGTTCTATGGAATATTGCTTTAATTCATCTGTCAGGTTTCCAAAGTCAGTCAATAAAACTGTTTCATATCCTTGTGTGTTCAATAATTTAGAAAGCTCCAAACGAGTGATTTCATCATCTTCGATAATTGCTATTCTCATTTCAACACCCCCTTGATTTATCATTATAATAATTTCACAGTAGGAGAGCTAGAAAAGTCTAACTCTCCTCGTTGATATTTCGTTTAAAACCAATATACGTTGCAATCCAGTAAATACTATAAATTAGGAAGAAGATAATTAAATTCAAGCCAAAGTAGATTAGATAAAGGTGTTTATCTCCCAAAATTTGTTGATACACATTATTCAATGACGACATCATCACAAAAGAACATAATATTGCTGATATTGCAGGGACACAAAATAATATCAATAATTGTTTTCTGATTGTCTTAAATAGCGACTTATCATTTATTCCTAATCTTCGCAAGGTCAAGTAGCGATATTTGTATTTAGTAGAGTCGCTCAATGATTGAACTGCCAAAATTGTCCCTACTGCGGAAATCAAAATAAATGCAATGTACATAAACAGACTGGCTACTATTGCAACCATTGCTTTTTGTTGTTCTATTTCTGCACCTCTTACATTTACTCTATACGATTCGTCATTTATTTCTCCATTTTTATCAACCTTTACTAATTGATGTTGCATATCTTCTTTTATCTTGTTTTCTAATTCTGCATCTGTTTCTTCTTTTGTATCTATAATCAAATGATTTTCTGATACTTCAAGTCCTTGAACATATTTATCTGGAAGTACAACAACAAATCTGCCAGTATTAGTTATAGAGTTCCAATAAGACTTAGTGTCATATCCTTTTAATTTCAAATTTTTATTTGCTACTGTTATAGTTTCAATGTCTTTGTTATCTTCAACCTCATATGCAAACTTGCTATTTGTAACTATATAGTATTCGTTATCATTTAAAGAAAGCAACGGCATCTTTCTTAATTCTAGTAACCTATTATAATCACTTAACTTCAAGACTGGGTCAAAATCATAATATTCTGATTGGAAGAAATTTTGTACCTGATGATTCGGCTCTTTATAAATGTCGTACTCAATGGTATTATCAATCGTATATTCTTCTTCAATTACTCGAATATATTCATCAAATACCTGCTTATCATCAAAGAGTTGTACATCATATGGTGCATTTAAATTTACGCTGATATCATACGAAGCTTTGTTGATACTAGAATAATTCAGAGCCAGCAGTGAAGTTAAAATCAACATAGACAATGTACCAAATGTGAAGCTCATTGTTCTTGCTTTAGAAGCAAATGTTCTTGCTACAAACAGATTGTCATTTTGATATTTCATTTTTTTATTCTTTAACAAAACAGTCAAGAACATATCTGCACAAGTTGTAGATATACCATAAATGCTGATAATCAACATGATTACGCTTACCATTAAATAGGTAAGTGTTTCTTGCTTATTAAAGTTATCCATAGTGCAACGTGAATTCCAGAGAAAAAGAGAAATCACACCAAGAATAATACTTAAGACAAAAATGACATTTCTTTTTTTACTGTCACGGAACATTTTCTTTTCATTTTGTTTATCAAAATAAAGAAAATCACGTATCGTCATTTTACTTATTCTTCTTAATAGATTAAGTAAAACCAAAACATAAATAGTTAAAAAATAAATTATCAATAGTCCAATAGAAACGAAATTCAAAGAAATAAAGAGAGTTTTTGGAATACCCAGTAAGTTTACAATTACTAACGACACAAACTGGCTGAATAAAAAGCCAATAGGAATAGCTAATACAATTGCTAAAATTCCCAACAGTATATTTTCAATTACAACTAAGTGGGCAATTTCTTTTTTCTCAATGCCAAGAAGCATATATGTTCCTAACTCTTTACTTCTCTTTTCAAACATAAATTTCGTTGTATAGTTAATCAAAAAGCATATCACAAAAACAATAAGGATATTTACAGCGAACAATGAATTCTTAAATGCATCCATACTGGAACATAACTTTACAATTTCATCAGAACTTGCCACCAAATTAAAAGCAAATATAAGAGAAAAGGAAACAGTAACGGTTATCAGATAAATCATATAATCTTTAATATTTCTTTTTGTATTTCTATACGCTAACTTACCTAACATTTCCCACTTCACCTCCAAGCAAGGTTAATATATCCAGTATTTCATTGAAGAAGTCTTTTCTGTTTTTTTCTCCTTTGAAGATTTCATTGAATATTTTACCGTCTTTCAAGAACAAAATACGTTCACAGAAAGACGCACTAAACGGGTCATGTGTTACCATCAAAATAGTTGCCTGCATTTTCTTATTGATGTCAGCCATTGTTTCCAGCAACAATCTGGAAGCTTTTGAGTCCAAAGCTCCCGTCGGTTCATCAGCTAAAATCAGTTTCGGTTCATTGATTAAGGCTCTAGCACAAGCACAACGCTGTTTTTGTCCGCCAGAAACTTCATAAGGAAATTTCGATAAAATATCACGAATACCCAATTTATCGGCGATAGCATGAACTCTTTTTTCAATATCAGCAGGGTTCCGTTTGTTGATTACCAATGACAAAGAAATGTTTTCTTCAATCGTTAAAGTATTTAAAAGGTTGAAATCTTGAAAAATGAACCCTAGATTTTCACGTCTGAAATCAGCAAAATCTTTATCCTTGATTTTTGTAATATCTTGATTATTGACTGTAATGTGTCCACTGGTTACAGTATCAATCGTAGAGATACAGTTTAATAGGGTAGTCTTTCCAGAACCACTAGCTCCCATGATTGCGACAAATTCGCCCTTGTCTACATACATAGAAATACCGTCTACTGCCTTTGTGATATTTCCAGAATTACCCCCGTAGTATTTTTTTACTTGCTCTAAATTTAAAATGTGTTCCATTAAAAATCGCTCCTTTCTTCCTGCCACATTTATTTGTTTTGGAATACAATTAAATTATAGCAAGGGCAGTATTCAATTACACTTACAGTTTTGAAAGTAAACAGAGAGTAAAAGAGCCGTGATAATGCAGATCACAATTCTGTGAAACATTTCCACGACCCTTTTATTATAATTTTACCTTTGTCTTTTTCGTAATGGTATAAATGTATTCCTCTGGTGTAGGGCGTTTATTTCCAAAATACTTTTTGAAATTTGCCTGCACTTCTGGGTCGGTGCTGTTAATAGCTTCATCAATCGTAGCTTCTATATCCGCCCGAACATCAGCCAATGATACACCGCCAGCCTTTGCACCAGCTTTCAATGCCTTTTTTATATCTCTTTTGTTCAGTCCTATCATATTCATACCTCAATTCTACTTTTTAAAGCTAATAAGTTTTCCGTTGTATTTTACAATGATGAATATGATATAAAACACTCCTACAACAATCAAAATAAGACCTATGTAATAGCCTAATTCAGAATGAGAGATTAAATTGATAATCGGCATAACAAGAATACCAATACTAACCAGTAAAGTGCCTATTCCTATTTTTTTTGTAAACACCTTTTTATCTTTAGGGTCAAGTTGTGTATAATGATAACCATGTAATAAAGTAATATTCTCTTTTATTCCTATTTGATAAGATGTAAAAAGTAAAAACAATCCTATAACTATTTCAACAATCAATTCCTCTAATTCCATAATTGTTCTCTCCTTTAATCAAAATAAAATAATTCTTCAAATTTTTTATCTAAAGCTATACAAAGCACTAATGCCAATTTTGCTGTTGGATTAAATTGTCCAGTTTCAATAGAACTAATTGTATTCCGAGAAACCCCGACTAGTTCAGCTAATTCTGTTTGTGATAATTTTTTTTCTTTTCGTACAGTTTTTAATCTGTTTCGCAAAATTAAATGTTCGTCCATTCTATAAACCTACCATTAAAAATTTATAAAAGTAATACCCCATAAATAGAAGAAAGAATAAAGCAATAACAAATTTGGATTTATTTTTTGAAATATGTGCTTCATAACCCATAGAGCCAAATGCCACAGACCCAATAATTGTCATTATGTCATAGTAAGGTTCTTTACAAACTGCTTTAATGAAAAGAATTAAAATGCAGATAAATAAAACAAACATTAAGCCAAAAGATTTCCCTTGAAGTTTAATATGTTTTTCGTATTCATCAAGATATAGATTCTCTTTTTTGTTTTGTGATAGTATTTTTTCTTTATCCATTATATAACGCTCCTTTCAAATAATACCAAGTACACTTGTCATTTATATTATAGCATTCGGTCATTACAAGTCAATATTTTTGCACAGTTTTCTTGTCGTTTTGTAAAAGCGTGCAAATCTGATAGGAAATGCACGCTATATCATTTATCCTACAATCTTCCAGTTACTATCCTTATGTAGCACAAGCTCATACTGCGACACCTGCGTCGCCTTTGTCTGATTATCAAGGAATTTCACGGCAACCTTGACTTTCACATTGTCCCCGTCCTTTGTGAAGATAGGGTTTACCAATTCAGAATAAAGGTAGTCCCTGCCGATAGGTTCAAGTACATTACCAGATACATAATAGGCAAGTTCTTTTTCTGTGGCTGTTGGGTACAGCTTAAAGAATGTTTCCAGAAATGCGGTAGCGTCGTTTACAGTATCAGCGTCTACACTTGCGTCTGCTTCTGGTGTCTTAGGCTCATAGTCTGATTTTTCGATTGCTGGTGCAAGGGTAGGGTTCTGAACGATTACCATATCCCCGTCAGCCTCCACATGGACTTTTACCATATAGGTTGCTTTCACATTGCTTGTCTGTTCTCCCTCTTTTATCTGCTGATCTACTTCGTAGGTAGCAGAAAAAGTGTCCGTTCCCGATTGTTCGATACTCCACACAATCACATCTGTAACTGTGGAGTTGGTCGGTATATCGGTTCTAATGGTATCCACATTCAAGTCCTGCAATTCCTTTGTCAGATAACCGCTGATTGCCTGCGTCCTTGATTCAATCGCTTCTTTACTGTTATTCCATGTGTAATAGGACTTCGCAAAATTCTTCACGAAATTTTCTATCCCGTTTGTGTCCTGCAAGCGAAGTTCAATGATTTCTTTTTCGTGGGTCGTGTGCTGGTCGATAGCAGTAAAATTCTTATACACTCCAAAGCTCACGCTTGCGATAAGCACCACCCACAACGCAATCACGGTTTTCTTATGTGTGCCTACCTTAACAGTACGCACCTTTTTTTCTTTTGGTTCTTTGATAGTTTCTGTCTGTTTCTTATTCTTCTTAAACATATTTTCAAGTCCTTTCTATTGTTTTACTCGTCCTGCACCGATTAAGTGCTGTTGCCAGTAACTACTACTTAGGTCTGCATATCCTATCGGGTCGCCTGCATGATATATCTGGTTATTCCCTACATAAATTGCAACGTGCGTTACATAAGTACCAGCGTTATAGGTAGAATGGAAAAACACCAAGTCCCCAGCCTTTGCCTGCGAAAGCGGAAGATGTTGGGTAGCGTCATACTGTGCTTGTGCTGTTCTCGGTAAGGAGATACCAGCTTTTCCATAACACCATTGCGTCAGTCCCGAGCAGTCAAAGGAAGTGTTGGGATTGCTACCGCCATACACATATTTCCAGCCTTGATATTTTAACGCTTCATTCATTACCTTTTGTGCCAGCTCTCCCGATACCTGCGGAACAGTTAAATACTGATTGACTAATTCCACATAGAACATATTTCCATAGCCATACCGCCAGCCCCCGTTCTTTGCAACGGCTATCGGGTTGGTGTAGGTTACTTTCTTTCCACCCGATTTCTCACGGGCGAAGCTCTCTGCAAGATTAAAGGTATATTTCTTTCCTTTTCCTGCCACATATCCCACATAACCACCGCCATAATTATAGGACTGTATCGCTACATTCAAGTCGTCGATACCTTGATTTTGGCAGGAAGAAAGCAGGGACGCAAAATATTTACACCCCTGCTTGATTGAACTTTCGGTATCTAAAGAGTTGGGTGGTAGTCCCAAACTTTCCGAACTCTGCATAACATCTTCTGCCGTACCGCCACTTTCTACTTGAATGATAGCAAGTAGCACATTGACATACTCGGAGATACCGTTTTCTCTGGCGTATTTTTCCACCATAGGCTGATGTTTCAAAACTTCTGCGGATAAATTCATAACCGTAATGCCAGAAGAAAAGTTGCTGTTTTCGTCGTCGCTGTCCGCACTAATGAGGACACCAAAGAACAGCACCAGAGAAAAGAGGATAGGAAACAGACTGCCAATAAGAGCGATATGTTTCAGTTTCATTTTTTCTTCTGTCCTTTCTTCATTACAAGGTTACGGTTCTTTTCGGTATGTTCCGTTGTACGCTTTGATTGTTCAAAGGTCTGTGCCTTTGTGGTACGCTCTGCTTTGTAATTCTGGTGTGTTTCCTGCGATACCACTTTTTCTACATTCTGCCTATGTGCTGGCTGTATAGGCTGGGACGCTTTTCTATCAGAAGCACCAGAAGATAACGGACGCTCTTTGATAACACTTGTCTTGACTGGCTCGCTTGCTTTTGAAGTGGTCGCTGTGGCAGGGCGTTTGATTTCCTGCGTTTTTTCTGTACTCGGCTTTGGAATGGTTGAAGCTGTGGCTGGTCGCTCATGGGGACGGGTAGCTCCCGTTGTCGCTGATCCGTCAGCCTTTCGCTGTGCCTGCCTAGCTTCTTGTGCTTTTTGAAGCTCCATACGCTTGTCAGCGATATTTTGTCTATGCTGTTCCTGCTTTTCCAATCGTCCCGTCTGTCTGGACTTCTGTTCCTGCACCATGCCACGCTTGAAATCTGATACGCTGGACTTTGCCTTTTCCTTTGCGGAATATACCGCATAAGCGGTCTGTGTCGGCATATCCTTGATGTTTTCTTTGACAGCATTTGCCTTGTCTTTCACTTTATTTTTCGTATCTAAGACAGCACCCACCTTTGAGCCTGCTCGCTGTCCCATGCTGGAAGTGGTATTGCCCCGATTTTCTTTAGAAGCTGTATTTTTTCTTTCCGCTCGTTTGCCAGCAACGGCACTTCCAGCCACCGCACCAGCCACACCACCCGAAATACCGCCAGCACTTACTGCCCTTGCAATACGGTGTTCCATACGCCTAGCCCTATGTCGCATAAACAGATACGGTCTGCGGAAAATCCTGCGTCCCATGCTTTGACTGTCGTTAGCATTCAAAGAGAACATACTCATTAAGTCGCCCAGCTTCATGTAGATACCAGCGAAACACACTATCTGCAAGAACGCCACCATGAAAAACGGATAGTCCGTAGATATGTTATAAAACATACTGGAAATACTGAACGCCACCGTTACAATGAGCGTTATTCCTGCCCGTGTCATTATGGTATTAAATACCCTTACGATTGCCTGCTTTGCCATGCTTTCATAGCTCGGTATCATAGAGAGCAAGAAACTAATAGGCAGGAACATAGCGAAGATAATAAAAAGTATCTGGCTAAATAACATCATGCCCGTAAGCAAGAATACAAATATCGTGATACCTAAGTTGAAGAACAAGAGGAAGAACACCATACCTAAACGGTTTACCACCTGCGGTATCGTCAGATTGTTATTGTCGTTATCCTCGATTTCTGTTTTCACGACTTCCTCTCTGGTCTTGCCGTCCTCGTCCTCTGGGCTTGCCGATACGAGAGCTTCCACACGGTCTGTCCCGATTTCCTCTGCGTTGCTGTTCCCGAATTGTAAGAGTAACCACGGCTGTTCCACTTGAATGGAAAATAAGCTGTCCCGTATCAAGTCCACGCTGTCCTTGCCCTCGCTGTCAGAGTTGGGGAGCATGATTTTTGTTCCCAAGTCAAGTGAAGCGGTACTGATGTCTGATGAAAACTCATTTATCTTTTTGATGTAATCGGGAGCATAGGCAATAAATGAAGCAGACAACACGAATACCACCACAAAGTTGATAACGGCGTGAAGTGCTTTGCTTGTTTCCCGTTTTATCAGTCCCGTATAGGCAACATAAAGTCCCACCACTAAGATAATGAGAAGCAGAAAACCAACATAGAAGCCAGAGCTGGAAAAACCGTTTGCCGTAACACCTGCAAGGGTCTGTATGCTCTTTCCGATACTGTCTGCCATATCGTTAATGAAGTCTAATTTATAGGCTTCCTGCACCACATAGCCCGTGGCATTGCTCAAATAAAGGCTTATCGTCCAGACAAAGTTGGTAATGCAGTAAAGCCCGTACTGTACCGATTTTCCAATCCCGTCCAGCCAGTTCCACGGAAGCCACGACCAGCTATTATCTACATAAAAATCAAGCTGGTAGTTGGAAAGGGGATATTTTGAGTAAAGATTTTCTGTGTTTATGGTATCGTCCACAAGCCCCGTCGCATGAGCCACCGTCCCCAGAAGTGAAAGCAGGATAAGGGAGAGTGCCACGACAAACAGAGCCATTTTGAGAAAGTGGAAAATCTTCTTTTTTGTGAACGCACCTTTTATCCTTTCTTTCATCACTCCACCTCATTTCTCTGTACGGGCGGTCTGGTATCAAAGGCGTGTAGCAGTTCTTCAAAGACGGGATGTATCTGTACTACACCCACACGCCCGTATAAGTCCTGCAATAAGCATTGTCCGTTCTCCAAATCACGCAAGCGTTTCTGGTTGTTCTCGTCGTCCTTGTCGATACCGAAAAACTCTAAGGTCTGCTTTATCTCGTTTATATCTGTGCTTCTAAAGGCAAACTTCAAGCCGATATTGTTTTTCAGACTTTCCTTTGCCACGTCCCCAGAAGATTGTGTAACGAAATACACGCCTGCCTGCATAGCTCGTCCAGCACGAACCAGCTTGTTAGAGAGCGTTTCTCCTTGTGCCACATTTAAGAACGCCCACGCTTCGTCAAGGTCTACAATCTTAAAAATGCTTCTGTCCGAATGGATAAAATCAAGGGCAAAGGTACTAATCACAATCAGCATAGACACCGACAATAATTCAATGGTCGTGTATTCCTCAAAAGTGGTATCTTTATCTGGCAGTACAAGGTCGGCTACTTGAATGATATTGAGCTGATTATCCAGACTGATAGCATTTTCTACCGTACCGTCCGAAAACAGCAGGTGTGCAAAATCATAGTCCGTAAAACTGTCGATATGGTCTGCGATATTTCTTGATACTGGTGTATCTTCTTTTCGCAATTCTTCAATGACGTGTAACAGTCCTCCTTTTTCGCTTTGGGTAACGGAACGCACCGCCTTACGAAGTACGGGGAATTTTTCGCCGTCCCTAGAAGAAATACCCGTAAGGAATGTCAAGATGTCGATTGCCAGACTTTCAGCGTCTTTTACATTCTTCATAATCACGAATGGGTCAAGAAGTCCTGCATTGTCCTTGTCGCTGGTAAGGTTTACGATATTGATTTCATGGGCGATTTCTGGGAGTGTTTCTTTCCAGTTGCCTCTCTCGGCTTTGGGGTCTAAAATGACTGCTTGACCGCCAAACAGCACCGCATAATATACCAGAAGATTGTTACAGAACGATTTTCCACCGCCAAGCGAACCGACAAAAGCAGAAGCTAAAGCGTTGGTAACTGTGCCTTTCACACCTTGACTGGCAAGGGACGGTTGCAGGTACACATTTCTTCCCGTATCAACGGAATAGCCCATATAGATACCCGTAGTTTCCCCTAACTGCTGTGTCGCACCAAAACCAAGACCTGCCAAGAAATCTGATTTTACATACTGCACGTAGTCATTGATATATCGCTTGCTGGCAGGTAAAAATTCAGAATGAAGCCCCAGCATATCCCCAGCAGGACGCACCAGCTTTACATTGAGGTCGTCGTAAAAGTCCTTGACTTCATCACAACGGCGTTTCAGCTCGTCAAGATCGGGTGCAGACACCCGTATCACGTAGCTTAACTTATACATACTTTCTTTGCTCTGGTCTAAGTCCGTTTCCAGTTCGTCCACGCTGTCTAATGCGTCCACCACATTTGAGCTGGTTTCACTTCCTGCTTGATAAGCGTGATTGTCAAGGTCTTTCAATTCCTTTTTCTTGTTGCGGACTGTCGTTAATGCTTTTCGATTTTCCACGATTTCTACATTCATAGAAGTATCAACGGGGAATGTGAATTGCTGTTGCTGGAAATAGAAGATTTCACTTGACGGAAAATCAAGCTCGCCGACAATCGCATTGACGGTAAAATAGGACACATAACTTTCCTTGTCCTCATGTTCCAAGCGTAAATATCGCTGGCTTTCTTCAATCACACACCTTGTCGGACGGATAAGGTCGTAGTATTTTATCAGCGTTTCTTTGTTCAATTTTTTCTTTGGTAGCTGGTACTCATAATCTTCATAGGCGATACCGTCCCTGCCGTAAAGATGTTCCATGAGATACCCAAAATCGTTGATTTCCAAGCGACGCACCTTAAAGCGACGGGAGATTTTATTTTCCAGTAACTTTTCCATTTTCATGTAACGGTTGATTTCATCATTCGGCATGGAAACAAAATCATTCATCAGCGTGTGGTTCACTTCATGGAGAAATTCCGTGAACGTCAGCCACGCCGATTTTTTGATGTTCTTCAGATTGAGCTGTTCTTCCGTAACCATGAGCTTAAAGCCAAGAAAAAAGCGGTAGTCCACTTGATTGTCCCCAATCATAGATACTAACGCTTCGGTCTGTTCGTCTATCTTCTGGTAAGCAACTTCCTTTAATTTTCCAGTTACCAGTTTCTTTGACTGTTTCTGCATACTTCGTATGGAGCTTTCCGTGGCAATCTGCAAGGCATGAATTTTACCCTCACGGGACTGTGCGATAAGCTGTCGAAAGCTGTCATGCACAATAAATTTCTGCTCTGCGGATAAGAAAGAATAGTTGTACGGTATCAGCTCATAGTAGGCGAACACCTCATTGTCCTTGTTCCAGACAAGGTTATTGTCAATATATTTTATCGGGAACATAGTTCACACTCCTTACTGCCGTGATTGTTTCATTCAAGGTCTGCTTATGCAGTTTTACGGCTTTTCCTGCATAAGTGATTTTTGGTCGCAGGGCATAGGTTATCTGTGATTTCAAAAAGCTGTACGGCTTCTTTCCGTCAAAGGTTTTCTGCGACATAAACCAAGTGAGAGCAACGGGAATACCGAAGTATTTGAGAAATGCTCCCTCAATCATGGAAAGTGGGGGCATATCCCCAAACAGAATGATGATAAATTCTGTAATCACAAACCATGTAATCTGTGTAAAGGTAACGGGAAAGGGTAAGTTAAAGTCATTGATTGCATACAAGACTTTTTCCACGTTCCAGATACCCGTATAAGATTTAATCTTTTTCAAGTTCTTTCAGCTCCTTTCGTAAGTTTCTAAATGGAAAGGACAGCCATGTTTCAGACTGTCCCTTAAAAGAGAAATACGCTGTCAGTAGCAACAATGCTTGTTGCTGATCTTCCAGCGTTAATATGGTATCTCGCACATACCTCGGCTTGTTTCAATGAAGCAACCGCCCATATCCAAATCTCGCCCGTAGGCTTCATAGTCAATGTAATTCTGTAAGCTGGGTGGAATATCCCCAAGTGCCTGCAATTCGTCTATGTAGTAATAGGCAACGTCTGTCATGGTTTCACAGTCGGGATAATAATAAATATCGTCCTTGTGTTCCACGACTTCTTCCAGCGTCCCGTAGTGGCTGATAAATTCGTCCAGACATTCTACGATATAGTCGGGAAGTTCCTCTATCATTTCATACATAGAGTTCAGTTCTTCAATGGAAACATACTCGCCAATCGCAATAGGGAAGTTGTCGGTATCATGGATAGCGTATTCCTCATACTGTTCATTCAAGCCGATTTTTTCTTTTACATCTTCCTCGTCAATAGGAAATGTGAACCAAGCACCGACTAAATAGCCCTCATTGTATTTGCCAAGATTAGCAATGTAAACCGCCATATCATCAATCATAAGCACCACCTCATTTCCTACTCTGGCAGTTCAAAGATACCGTGTTCTGTTACTAAAAATTTCCCGTGTTCCTGCAAGTGAGAAGCATAGGCTTCAAAGTCAAAATAGTAGGCTTGACAGTCCTCGGATAAATGTTTGAACGTCGGGTCGTTCATCAGCTTTTGCTTTGCAACATCTATCATGCTTTTGCAGTTGGGATAAACCGTAATCACATTCCTGCAAATATAAAGTGCTTCTAAATTTTCAAACACCGTAAGTAGTGATACATATTCTTCCTGCATATCACTTGAAAGCTGGCGGTACATAAAATCTAATTCGTTGAGCTGGTACACGCTTGTATGTTCGTGGACTTCATCAGCATAAGGCAACACCTTTTCGATAATACGGTAATCTTGACTTTCTGCACCGATACCTAGCTTTTCTTCAAACTCGGCAACATCTATCGGCAGTTCAAACCAGTATGATATTGTTTCTTCGCCAGTTGTTCCTCTCGTTTCCACCAGCACCCTTGTTTCCTGCATTGTTCCTCACGTCCTTTCTGTTGCTTCATCACATCTTTTATGGTCTGGTACGACATACCAAACACATAGTTAGAAAAATCTTCTAACTGTCTTTCTTCATAGTCGGCAGGGTTCAGCCGTTTCATTTCCTGCCACACCTTACGCTTGTAAGAGGGCAGGTCAGAAAGATAATCACAGCCGACGTTTGCCTGCATATCCCTAAAAATATCGTTCATGTAATCACTCCAATCTGAAATTTTAGGTAAGAAAAAAGCAGTCAATCCTAAGACTAACTGCTTTTTGTGTAAATATTTTTGTTAGCACTAGAGAAAAATTCTCCAGTTGAATAATAGAAATTCTCCTAAAACTGCAAGAGTTAAATATACAATAGGTTCTAGTTTAGAAAGAGAAATAGATTTATGGTTAATATTTTTAAATAACCTTTTTGTCAATTTCCAAATAAAATATCCAATAACTGCCCCTAGCGTATTCATCATTAAATCATCAATATCTGTATTTCTCCGATTGAATAACTGGCAAAGTTCAATGGATAATGAAAAACCGAAGCCTATCATAAAAATTTTCAGAGGATTTCTGTATCGTTTCCAAATTAAAGGAATTAAAAAGCCCAGAGGTAAAAACATTATAATATTTAAAACATAAGTCATTATCCCCTCAGACTGAAACGGTAATAAATTGATTTCCTCTAATCTTATAATCGTATCATAATGTCCAATATCCCAAATACTACCTATACCTGCAACAGAGAACGTCAAGTAGATATATAACAGAAAAATATATACCCATACAAAATGAATTGTTTTGTTTTCTTGTTTTTTGTTTTGACGCTTGCAAATGATAAGCTGGTATAAGGAACAAGGAACTATAATACATAGCAAAGCATAAATTGTAGATAACATAGTAATCGTCCTTTCACAGTAATTTTAAATAAAATGATACAGTAAAAATCTTAAAAAGCACGAAAGAATGTATTTTGTTTTTATGAAAGATTTTATATTATCATATCATTTTTTGCTCTGCAATTAAAGATAATTTCAATATTTTATGCACCGATAATCTTATTGAACAGCTCTAACAGTACATCTTTCACACCGCCAGCATTGAATACCAAGCCGACAGCAATTAAGGCAACTACCAAGAAGCCGATAAGTTTGGAAAACTCACGCTTGAAACCTAAGTAGATACCGATAACCACGATCGACATAAGCACCAAGCTCTGTGCATTTGATAAAAACCATTGATACAAATTTTGTCCGAAATTCATTTAATTGTCCTCGCTTTCTTTTAATTGTTTCATTTCATAGTCAGCTTCTTTGCCGACATTCAAAATACACATCAAGACTACGCCGATACCCATTCCCATAGATACCAGCAGGAAGTCTTTTAATAATACCCACATTTTTTATCACTCCTAACTTTCCACCAAATCTTTTGCAGGGGTCGTCTGCTGTTTGATAATCATTTCATGCTTTTCTGTGAGCTTTGCCTGCTGTTCGATTGTTTCCATGTAGTCTGTACCGTTTCCTTTATCAATCTTTTTCAGCATTTTCAAGGTCGGTGCTACCTGCCGTTGTACCCACCGCAATGTACGGTCTAAGGTGTAAGGCTCTGGCTTTGTCGTCAGCTTCAAGCTCTGTCTGTTATCGCCGATAAACCAAGCCCAGCGGTCATTGAGTTTCCAGTCATTTTTTCGCTTGTCTGGTTCTTCATCAACAAACCTCACATACTGGTTGATGATAGAAAAGGCAGTCTGCTCTGCGTCATAATACGTCAGCAAATCTCGTACTGCATAATAGGCTCGTTCATTTCTAAGCCGTATCTCAAAACGATTGATAATGTCGGCTTCTTCAAGCGGTGTCCCTAACTTGACGTACTGCTCATAGTCCTTTTCATAGATACAAAAATACACATCTGATTTCAGAGAACCAAGATAAAGGGTACGTCCCATATATTCTCTGTCGTCCTCTCTGTGCTTGATAAGCTCGCCCGACTGGTAAAACTTATAACTTCTGGACTTTCCGATATATTCCCGTTTCCTGCATTTCTCCGCAAGCTCTGGTATATCCAAAATGCCCGTATGGTCGTTGATAGCAAGGTCGATACGCTTCATCACGCCACCGTCTACGAGTGCGTCCATGAGAAAGTCATACCAGCTTCTTTGCTGTGCCAGCAGGTAACTTTCAAACTGTCGGCAACCACGCCCTTTTAACTCTAAAAGGACACCTTTTTCTTCGTCAGCCGACGTATAGATAAAGATGTCCCCAAGAGAATAATGCTCCGTATAGCTGTAATGTCCGTAATCTTCATGGAGCATATAATTGATATTCAGTTTTAATATATCTTTGATGATGTGCTGTATATCCAGCGTGGGAAAACGAATTTTTACATAATCAAACAGCATGGTAAGCGGTGCTTCTGGATTAAACCTTGCCAGTTCCTTATGCAAAGTATTAAGAAGTTCCTTTGACGGCTTCATTTTTCCGCTTTCTATCTTGTTGAGATATTCCCTTGTGATACCAGAAGCCACCGCCAGCCTGCCTTGTGAGATACCGTAAGCAATCCGTTTCTCCCGTAATTCTTTTATCCATTGTTCTTCATTCAGAACCATACCCCCAATCTATAAAGTGTGAAGTTTTTTAAGGCGACTTCACAGCCGATTTTTGTTAGGAAACCATGTCAGAAGCCTTATGTTTCCTATGCTTTTTGTCTATTGTCTATTTGCAAACGTACCCCTCTGTTAGATACCGAGGGGTTTTACCTGCTGGCGTGGCTAACGCCACACCAGCAACGGCTAGTCCGTGCCGTCGCCTTTCGCTTCGCACGTCGCCGTCCCGTCCTGCCTTGCTTGTGCAAGAGAGCCGATAGTCTGCAAAAAATCATGTCCTTTCGGGACTAAAGGCGTGTAAAACTCACTGATAACGCTTGTTCCCACATCACAATATCCACGCCCCTTGATACGCTTCTGAAAAAACTGCTTTTTCACATCTGAACCAAACAGCATACCGTAACCTAATTCGCTGATACGCCCAAGTCCCACACGGAAATTGAAGTTATCTCTGATACCGTCCGAGAAATACTTTGCGTCTGGACGCTGGCAGGCAACGATAAGGAAATAACCTGCTTGTCGCCCTAACATAACGATTTTTTTTAGCTGGCTAAGTAAGCTCACGCTTTCTTTCGTCCCCAGCATTTCAAAAAACGCCACATATTCATCAAAGATAAGAAAGCAGGGTGGCAGTCCCAGATAGGCGTAGTTTTCGCCTGTCTTATAGTTCGGGTGTCGCTTCATTTCCTCGCTTCGCTGTACCATGCCCTCATAAAAGGCATTGACGCAGTCTATCATTTCTTCTTTGGTATGGTAGACGTTTGGCATGACCGTTCCTAAGTCCGCAAGGTCGCTATTCTTCGGGTCTAATATGTAAAGGACAGCGTTGGTATGCAGTAAGGCTTCAATGAGCGTCAGCAGAAAATAAGTTTTACCGCCACCCGTCCCACCAGCAATCAGAGCGTGGGGGAGTGCGTCATATTCCCAGACAAGATTTTTCATCAATCTAAGACAGCCGTTTTCTGCCCGTACTTCATCAATGGTAATGCGGTTCGCTATCATATCATAAAGCAGGGTATATTCAATATAGCCGTCATGCAGGGTCTTGTCAGTCAGCTCACAATACAAGCCACTTTCCAATTTATCCTCTAACCGTAAAAGCTGGTCTTGATATTTCCCCAGCGTAATTTCACAGCGGATATGAAGCAGTCCCTTTTCCATTTGATAATAAATCTTTGGAAACCAGACGATTTTTTCCCTTGATCTGCCTTGCAGGTCAGTAAAAAAACCGCTATCTTGTACGGTATCGGCTTCATACCACTTGTTTTCCAGTATCATTCTTGCCAGCTTTTGACGGTGCAGGAGCTTCTTGAAACTATCGTAACAGAAGCGATAATACAGAAAAGCGACCAATGCACAAACACCAGTCGCTATCAGTATGGTTATGAAGTTGTAAGGGGAGAGCGTCAAGCCGTTCTCTAACAAGCTGAAATGCTCCCAATCGGTACGCATGAGCTGTTTCGTATTCAGTAGCAAAAGAACCGCTACGAATACAAACAGAAGCGTCCCTATGGAAAAGTGATAGACAAGTTGCTTGTCGCTGGCTCTGATACGGTGTCCTTTGTTACAAATCTTACGCATAAATCAATCACTCCTTTCTGGATATGAAAAAAGCAGTCAATCCTAAGACTAACTGCTTTAAACTGTCTTTATTCAAAAATAAATATATCTTCTATCGGAGCTTTTACAGCTCTTGAAATATCTATTGCCAATTTAAGTGACGGATTATATTGTGCTTTTTCTAATCTCATAATAGTTTCACGACGAACACCTACAATGTCAGCGAGTTGTTCTTGTGTTAATTCTTGTGCTACACGATATTTTTTTAAATTACATACAAACTTTGCTTCCATAATTTATTCCCTTTTTTCATAACGATATAATAAATAGTTGCTAAGAAAAAGAACAAGAGCATAGATAAGTGAAACAGAAATCAGCATAAATATTGCACACCACTCAACATTACGGGAAAACATACCTATTGCCATAAGCCAGATAACTACAAATAATAGTTTAAAACCTATCTTGTAGGCTTCTAATTGTGCCTTACGTTTATTTTCTTGAAAAAGCTCATCTTCTAAGATATGAGAAAGTTTACCTTCAAAGAAAAAACTGAAAAAACCAAAAAATATGAAAAAAGCAAAAGGAAATATTTCTCCAAATTTATAGTATGTCCAAAATCCGCCAAACCCCAGAAAACCAAACATTCCACAAAATCCCCAGTAAGGAGAAATTGTTCTTGAATATCGTTTTTCCCTGCTGTTTTTTGAAAAGACATTTTTAAAGCAGATAATTACTATATAGATAGCATATAGTGCTATTAAAGCTCCAATTACTAACATAGGAATATCCTTGTAAGAAAATACATATTCCGACATATCCATATTTTTGACCCAGCGTCCATCATTGTATAATAGGGAGTAGATTGTACCAACAATAAGCAATAAAGCACACCCTACCCCCATAAAAATAATTTTTTTAATTTGTTTCTTTGACATATTTATCTCTCCTTTCAAATGAGATGTTTTTGTATCTTTATGAGATAAATATATCACTCCGCATTGTTCGTGTCAATCAAAATTAAGACAAATACATCACTTTTATTTCTTCGGCTGTCCCTGCGGTGTAGGGTTCTGTGGGCTACCTGCGTTCTGGTTGCCTTTATTCTTCAACACAATATCCTCTGCCTTTACATACCAGTCCACATCTGCACCCGTATAGGTTTTTCTTGATACCGTATCGGCTACTGGATTGACAAGCTCCACAACTGCATTGTAAGGAAATTCCCTTAACGGTACTTCTGGCGGTACAGACACGGGGATAATTCCACCGTGCAGACTGCACTTCAAATCATAGATACGCTTTTTAAGCTGGGTACTCGGTGTCCCGTCCTCATTCTGCAAGAACACATCACGTACCGCTGTAAACTTTAATTCTCCAAATGTTTTCTCTTTGTCAATAACAAACCCGTTTGATAATCTCATAAATTCTTCACTCCTTTACTTTTCTTCAACTGCTACAATATCATCAGCAACTAATACATAATCGGTATGTCCCATATCCCCGATTGCGTAACCTCTGCCGTATAACTTCGGATTGACAAGTTTTACTTTCTGTTCATACTTGAAATGCTTTTCGCCAGCCTGCACAGGAATTTCCACCACAACATTTTCGCCTTTCTGTATGTCAGAATAAAGGTTATAGCTTCGTCTGGCTAAGACCCTGCGGTTATTTTTATCTCTTTCAAAGACTGGCTCGCTTTCGCCTGCAAATTCAAGAGTTCCAAAAGACTGTGTCATATCTGGCACGACATATTTCATTTCCATATTGTTTTACCTCGTTTCTTTCTATATTTGATAAGTTTTTTAATTGTGATTTCTTATTCTGGCGGTTTGGGAAGTACCAGCAATCCCCCAGATAGTAAAGGGTAAAATCAATGCTTACGCACCCTTGACTATCCGTGTTCTTGCAGGTTGTAGGCAGACAAGCCAGAATAAGCAAAAATCTGCCGTTTGACAGCTTCGGCGGAGAGCGTGATTTTTCTTTCCTCATACCGTTACCGCCTTATGATTTCTTCATTTTACGGCGTTTGTAAAGATATGTTCCAGCCAGTCCACCAGCAGACGCAAGCAACATCACGATAAATGCCATTACATTTGTACTGTCGCCCGTTTTGGGACTGTCGCTAGGTCTGCTAGGCTTTTCTGGTGTCGGTGGTGTTTCGGGTTTCTCTGGTTCTTCTGGCTTTTCCTTAAAGGTAATCGTCTGTCCCTTATCCTCAATATTCTTATGTTCGGTAACTTTCTTCGGTTCGTCTGGATTGCTTAAATCGTACAATTCCTCAAAAGTTACAAGCTGTTTGCTGTCAAGAGAAGTAGCGTCAAAGGTAAAGGCAACTTCCACTTTCATAGCTTCGCTGTCAGCGGTAAAGGTATAATCACTTTCCACACGCTTTCCATTGATAAGAAGTTCTGCATTTTCTTCTTTCAACATCTGCCAGCCCACAAGTTTGTACTGTGTACCGATTTCTAAGCCCTCTAAGGTTACGGTATCAATGATTGTTACCTCTTTTTCAGCTTCAAGCTCTTTGTTGCCGTCTTTATCGGTAGCGGTTGTATGTATCTTGATGATACGCTCTGTGATAAGTACCGTCTGCCCGTCGTCCTTAATGTCTTTATGCTCCGCAACTTTTACGGGTTCGTCTGAATTGCTCAAATCGTATAATTCCTCGAATGTTACCAGATTTTTACCGCCAAGCTCGGACGCATTGAATGTATATGTAATTTCTATTTTCATTTCCTCATCATCAGCGACAAAGGTATAGTCATTTTCTACACGCTTTCCGTCAATGACAAGCTCGGCGTTTTCTTCCTTTAACATCTGCCAACCTTTGAGCTGATATTTTGAGCCTTTTGTAAGTCCGTCTAATTTGACCGTATCAACGATTGTTACCTCTTTTCCTGCAAGGATAGTCTTTTCGCCGTCCTTGCTGGTCGCTGTGGTATGGATAGAGATTTCTTTTTCGTATTCATCAGTCAGCGTCCCTAAATCAATCACAAGGTTATTTCTTGATACCACGATTTCAAAAGGTGGGATAAGTTCAAAGCCTTTGTTACTATCACAACGCATTTCTTCAATGATGTAGGTATCATAAGGTAATGCACCCTTGCTGTCGTCTGGTTCAGAAGTTCCAAACCACACACCGTCCTCGCTGGTCTTTCCTGCGTTGGTATTATGCTTATGAGAAGCCCATTCAGCAGAAGTGGAGAATTGCCCGTTATCATCAGTTACCACGACGTGATTTTCGCCCGTTGTCTTGCTTGTGATCCTAAAAGGAACATCAGCAAGACGCTTGTGTGTGCCTGCACCGATTTTTACACCCTCAATATCTCCACGCTTAATCTGATTATAGATAGAATGGGCTTTTTCGGTTAAGTCCACGATTTTTCCATTTTCTGTGATTGTAAAATCAATCGGCTTTGCACCGTCAGTTAAGTAACCGTTGGGAGCTTCACTCTCAACGATACGGAATTTTCCATAAGGTAAGAGGTCAGAAGAAGTAGAAGCGACACCCTCAATATCTGTACGAATTGTCTTTACCACTTCATTTTTCTTGTATAACTTGCCCTCAACCAATACTGCATTATCATTTAAGGAAATGATGTCAAAGGCAGTATCTTTCAAAGTGGCACTTCCTTGTGGCTTTGTATCGCCCGTTTCTAAATCTCGTTTCTGAATTTTGACACCGCCACGGATAACCTTGTCTGATACGGAAAACTGGTTACTTCCAGATAATACGGCAAGGTCGCCGTCCTCGGTAATCTGTGTTACATATAAGCCTTTTATCTGTTCGGACTTATCGCCAGCCTGCATATATGCACCCTCTAACAAGTAGCCGTTTGGAGCTTTTGTTTCTTCTACGGTTAGTGTTCCAAGTGGAAGAACCGCCTTGCCGTCCTGCATATAGAAGCTGTCGCCAGATACTTTGTATGTGTCCGCTAATTTTGTGATGTAATGAGTTGTCCCGTCGCTGTCTGTTTCAGCGATTGTCTTTGTAACCCATGTACGAGTAGCTTCGGCAGGGAGATTGTCTTTATTGTAGAAGCCAGCATAATACTTCCATGTAAATTCCGCACCTGCTAAAGAAGCGTTCCCTTGCGGATTGTCTTTCTGTGTTTCCATATCAATCTTGAAAAGCTCAATCAAAGTGTCCGTTACTTTTGGCGTATCAGATACTTTCAATGTTGCTGTCTTTCCAGCTTCAACCTTTAAGGAATATACAGTTTTATCCACTTTATATCCTGCTGGTGCGGATAATTCCTTGATATAGACTGTGCCAGCCGTTACCTCTACAACATCTGTATTTCCGTTTCCATCAGTCGTAAGGGTGGCAAGCTGTTTCGTACAGTCCTTATCAGAAAAGACACCATAGGTTGCACCAGAAATATAGTAATTCCCATTACCGTCTGTAATGCTGTTATTACTGGAAGTCTTTTGCAGTTTCGCATTTCCGACATTCAGCTTCGCCCAGAATTGTCCTAATTCCTGTCCCTCGCCAGAGTAGATATAACCGCCACATTCATAGCGTCCTTTATTTTCTTTGACAAAAGTTCTTGCACCAGCGAAAACTTCGTCCTGCGTTGCCTTTGGAATTTCATCATAAGAAGCTCGCACGTTATCACATTGCCAGCCAAGATGTACGCTCAATCTTTGCCAGACTACACATTGTTCCAACAGATAGACTTGTTTGTAATTCAGTTCCTTGTGAGCTTCGCCATACTGTTTGACATACTCTAAGGATAACGCCACATCTGAAATCTGGTTGGCACTCATGCGTGAGCTTGCGTCAGCTCTGGTCTTGTAGCCGTTCTTAAAATCTGTATTGATGTCAATACAATAGGCAGTTTCGCCCTCGACTTTCATATAGCCCTCATTGAATGTCGAACCGATAGAACCGTCATTCATTACTTTTTCAATGATACCGACACGCTCTGCACTTTCCGTCCAGTATTGCTTACTTTCTGCATGGACAGGTGTAGTCGGTAAAGCAGTAACGACAGTTGCAAGAACTAAGAAGCCCGTACACAATCGTTTCCATGTCTTTTTCATAAATCTAATGCTCCTTTCATTTTGGGTAATAAAATAGCCGTCCAATAAGAACGGCTGGAAATAGAAAAGGAACGTCATTTTAGGCGTTCCATAATCTATAAAATATTCAATTTTTTATACTGATGTGTTGCTCATCAAAATCTCAAATCAAGGTTATTTGACACCAATTTTGACACCAAATTTTTGTATATTGACGATTTTTGATGAAATGTGATAAATTCATAAAACCCGTAAAAAGCCTGTAAATAAGCACTTTACGGCACTCTATGAACTAAGACAAAAGCTACGCTGTAATAACAAGAGGTGAGTGCTAATTATTTTGTGAAGATTTTGTGAAGATTAGGTACTCGCATATTAACCGGAAAAGCGTACTGCCCCTCGGCAAAGATATGGCTCAGATACACCCAATTACCCCGCGATTCATTGACACCATTTTCTCAATTGGATATATTGTGGGTGTTATTAGCATTAAAAGTATTTAGTATCGGAGCTGTGATATCATATGGTATCGCTGTGCTTATGAAGATTACGATGGCGTGTATCAGTGCCATGACAAAGGAGAAGGATGTACAGAAATAATGGATATTCTTGACCTCTTTCAGGGTATTGCGACTATGTTCGAGCAGTCGCCTCATATAGTCATCGCCCGTATCGCGCTCATTTTACTTGGATTTTTACTTGTGTATCTGGGTATAAAGGGAACACTGGAGCCGCTTATCATGGTCCCGATGGGACTTGGAATGTCGGCGGTAAATGCCGGTGTCCTGTTCCTTGAAAATAACCAGACAGGAAATCTGATCATCAATCCCCTGCTTTCATCCACCGATGACCTGATGAAATATATGCAGATAGATTTTCTGCAGCCGATATACACACTCACATTCAGCAACGGACTCAGAGGCGGGCACCATACTTACATACCCTATCGCCAGGGCAATGGGCCTCGATGCCGGTTCGTAAGCCGCAGTCTCCATCATCGGCGGTGCGGACGGACCTATGGTTTTATTTGCATCACTCAAGCTGCTCATACCAAAGAGCGTGAGGGGCAAAGCCATCGTCAGGGAACAGAGAAAAAGCAAGATCACATCCAAACAAAAGCTGGTTCCTGAATGAACAGGTGCTCAAGCTCCTGATCCTTGGAATGCTTGCTCTGCTCCTCTCAGGTATCGGCGGAATAGTCGGAGGCTACATCGTATACCTCTTCAAGCGGGGTAACTTCAACCCTACAGTCGGTATTGCTGGAGTGTCATGCGTACCTTCAACCGCCAAGGTCGCCCAGAAGGCGGCATCAAAGGCTGACCCTTCAGCATTTATTCTCGACTACGCCCTGGGCGTAAATATCTGCGGAGTTATAACGACTGCGATACTTACGGGAATTTATATAACGCTTTTGAGTTAGTTTTACAAAGTTTTAAATACACAAAAAGGTGGGAAGCTCATCGCTTCCCACTCTTTAATGTTCATAGCTCTACGGATTGTTCTGTATCATTTTGCCCTCATATCATCTATCACAACATCAGCATCACGACATTCACCTTTTTCAGCATGTTGTCTTGACTTCGCCAGTTTGTCTATCATCTGTTCCTCTGTCATTGCCACATATGGATCTGTAACAACCCTTTTTATCTCAAATGGAAATCCATTATTTGCAACTGCCTGGGTAAGAAAAATTCTTATAGCTGTCGTAGTATCTGTTCCAAGATCATGAAATAATTTATCTGATTTTGACTTAAGATCATTGTCTACCCTTACCTGTATTGTGCTTGCCATTCTCATGCACCTCCTAGTATTAATAATATGCAACTTCACCGCTTCTTTATAAATTATAATGCTTGATTTATGCTAATTCAATACAAATGTATTGTTTTAGTAGTAACATTCCATATGCAAACACTATGACATCGACATCCTTCACATCTTCATATATTCATATATTTCTATCATGTCATCCTGAATGAGATCATAGTTTTATTTTCACTCTATATATGATAATATGATTATGGTTAGGTATGTCTAACCATATAAATCAAATTAGAAACTACAATATAATTATCGAACGGAGAAAATACAATGAAGATAACAAAATGGGATGCGCAGGCAGCCGAGGATATCGGCCATGCGTTTGGATATTACGACTATGGGCAGGAAACAGGTATGGGAGTGTTCTACAGCAGCAAAGAAGCCGTAGCAAATTACATAGCCGGCTACGTTCGTATGGCATTTGAAGGGCAAATGCTCTACGCGACCAGCGAACGCGGCGAGGGGTATATCGCCTATACCCTGCCAGGACAGAAAATAAATCTCAAGGCGGGCATGGCTATCCTCAAAGCTCTGTTTCACAACATGAGCCTTAAAGAAATGATCTGCATGGGAAAAGCTCTGTCCAAGGGAGGAAAATCCCTTCAAGATCGAATGAAGAAAGAGAAGAAAGATTTTATATTCGTCGGCATGGTCTGCGTCCGCGAACAATACCAGGGACAGGGATACATGAGAAAAGTTCTGGACATGGCTTTCTCTGAGGGAAACAGGTTGCACGTTCCAGTCATCCTTGAGACGGATGCCAAGTCAAAGTGCGACAAATACATGCATCTCGGCATGGAGCTTGAGGGTGTGCGCGATATGGGCGCTTATGGTAAGATGTACGATCTGATCAAGTATCCTGATTAGGGAACAAGGAGCAGCACGCTTTAGCTCGTTGCTGACGCAAATTAAAAATGTCAGATAGATATAAGCTCCAAATCATTGCTCATATTTATCTGACATTTTTAAGTATTTAATGTTTACATTTGGATGGGCGGCGTATCCATCATATCAGGTTCCCGAGGGAGCGCAGGGTGCCTTTCCTGCTTGTCAAATGTATACAATGATGATACCATTGCTTACCGATAAAGTCAAGATATCTTATCTAACCAAATATATTACTACATATCGGCACCAATCTGCCTGACTTTACATATGAATCTATTTTTCCTTTTTTTACATCAAATACTGTAGCAATATAATATTTTGATTCCTTTTCATCTAATTTGATTGAAACAAAAATATTGTCATTATAACATTTAACCAACTCTATATTTCCATTATAACATCCTGCATAGTCTGGATGACTAATTATATCATCTAAACGATCAATGTATTTTGCAGCAACAAAATGCTTTCTTTTAATAAGATGTGTCAACAATCCCTTAGATCTATAAATTGTAAAAGCACTATAATCAAAACCTAATACTGAATTGAGTTTAGTGTTATAATGTGCTACTTTTATTAACTTGTCCTCATTTCGCATATTATATATCTCCCTCTATTCTATATTAAATGTTGAATAAGGCTATTATTTGTTGTATAGTAACCATTGGATATATCTATTTTATATTATCCAATGGTTACTGTCAATATTTAGTCTAGGAGGAATAATAATGTCTGCTAAATTAATTCCAGAACGATTAAAAATTGTGAGAGAAAATATGGGAATTACTATGGCTGAAGCATCCAGGAGACTCAATCTTTCCAAAATAGGATATTGCAGATATGAGTACGGAGAGAGAGTCCCATCTCAGCAAACGCTGGAAATTATTGCTCAATGTTTTAACACATCTGTTGAATATTTGACCGGTCTTTCGGATTCTCCGGCCGCGACACAAATCGTAATTGACAAAAACAAGAATCCTGAGCTCTTTGCCCTTGTTGATTTATGTCAGAACAAGGATACAGAACTCTTACAAAGAATGTTATCATATTGTAACCTGCTAATAAATTCATAGCAGATTTTGATTGATTTTTTATATAAACGAAAGGATAGAACAAATGTACCAGATAATGACAGCCGACGAGGCAATGGATCTTATAAATGACGGAGATGTGATCGCACTCAACTCATTTCTCGGCATAGATATTCCAATCGAGCTTCACGAGGCATTATATAAAAGATACCAGAGGACAGGTTCACCGAAGCACCTCACAGCTATATCAAGCGCGGGCTTTGGTGCGTGGGATGAGAACAAGGCGGCAGAGGGATACATAAGAGACGGCGCCGTTGACAAGATCATCTGTGGACATTTCGGTGCCATGTACAGCACCAAGAAGCTTGTCCTTGAGGACAGATTTGAGGCATACAATCTTCCACTCGGCTGTATCTCACACGCAATTCGTGCACAGGCCGGCGGACTTCCGGGAGCACTCTCCAAGGTCGGTCTCGATATATTTGTCGATCCTAGACTTGAGGGACCGGGAATCAACAACATATCAAAGGACGACTCACTTGTAAAATACGTTGAGCTGGACGGTGAGGAATTCCTCTACTACAAGCTGCCGCTTATCAACGTGGCTATCATCAAGGGAACTGCTGCCGACCGCAAGGGCAACATCTCATTTGAGGATCTGTTTACCGCAGGAGATGCGCTGTCCATCTGTCAGGCTGTAAAGGCAAATGGCGGAAAGGTCATCGTGCAGGTTGACAGACTTGTGGCAAGGCCATCAAGACCTCACAATACCATCATTCCGGGATGTCTGGTTGACGCTATCGTTGAGATACCGCCGGAGCCAAGACACGCATCATACGAATCCCTGACAGGAAGTTTTGAGATTCCATATTCACAGTGGCAGGATTGGGCTGAGATGCTTTCCGGTCGTACCAAGACAAAGAATGTCGTCAATACAAGCGCAGAGATCATTGGAAGAAGGGCTGCTCTGGAATTGAAACCGGACGATATAGTCAACATAGGTGTTGGAATTCCGGAGACTGTATCCAAGTATGCCAGAGAGAACGGTATTCTGGACAAGATAACCCTGACCGTAGAATCCGGAGGTGTAGGCGGATTTCCTGCATCGGGCAAGGTGTTCGGCGCTGTCATTGGCGCGGACTCCATCTATGACATGGCAAACCAGTTTGATCTCTACAACAATGGCGGTCTTGATATCTGTTTCATGGGCGGGATCGAGGTTGACAGGTTCGGGAATGTAAATGCCCACAAGGGTCCTGGCGCATTTGCCGGTGTAGGCGGATTTGCAAATATCACCGCCAAGACAGCAACCGTTGTGTTCTGTCTCACATTTGATACGAAGGGGCTTGCCGTGGAGGACAATGACGGCATCGTGACCATCAAAAACGAGGGAAGCATTCCTAAGTTCGTAAACGATGTCAGAAGCATCAGTTTCTCAGGAAAACGTGCGCTGGCAAACAGGCAGAGGGTTATATACGTCACAGAACGATGCGTATTTGAGCTCACTGAAAAGGGACTTAAGCTCATTGAGGTGTACCCGGGAATTGATCTTGAACATGACATTCTAAGCAAGCTTCCTTTCAAGGTGGAAGTAGACGAAAGGCTGCGATAGCTAGAAGGCTGAGAAAAATAAATCCTAATATGTTAAAAGGTCGTGAGAAGATCCCTACTCAAAATCTTCCCACGATCTTTTATGTACATCATTTTCTTATCTACATTAACTTTCTCACAATAACTAATGCTTCCCCACCAGCTCCACGCATACTATCTCCGGGAAGTTAAACAGCCTCACCGGAATCACACTGTTGCCAAGGCCTCGGCTGACTATCATCTCGGTGCCATCCATATAATATTCACCTGATGTATATTCTGGAAGAAATCCCTGATCCGGAGCCACTATCCCGCCGACAAACGGCAGTCTGAACTGTCCGCCGTGGGCATGTCCGGAAAGCACGAGATCAACACCGGTGTCGGCATACCTGGCAAGGTATTGTGGCTCATGTGCAAGAACGACCGTGAACTCCTTTTCATCACTAAGCAACGCCTCCAGTGTCCCATCCGCAAGACTTTTATCGTCCAGTCCGACCAGCCTGAACTTCGCATCCCCCCTGGATATCTCCACAACCTGATCATCCAGAATAACCACCCCGGCACCTATAAGCCCATCCATAAGCTCGTCATATTCAGATTTCTCAAGCCAATATTCATGATTGCCTGTGACATAGTATACCGGACATATTTTCACGATCTCATCCACAAATTGGACTGCGCGGTCTACATTTGTGTGATTTGAGTCCACAAGATCTCCGGTCAGGACAATCATATCAGGTTCACATTCTCTTATCCTGTCCACCAGTTTCTGGTTATTCTTGCCAAACTTTGCATTATGCAGATCCGATATCTGGACGATGCGATATCCCTCAAGATCTGCGCCAAGCTGCTCTGCCGCATATGTATAATGTGTGGTTTCAAGGTGTTTGTTCTGAAAATTGCAGAACAATATTATGACAATAACTATGCTCAGAGTAATTGCCAATTTTATATTTTTCTGCTTTTTCTTATTTCTACTTTTTTGTTTTTTAGATTTTCCTTTCATTCGCAGCCCCACTTTTATAATGCCATGATCTTCTCATCTCTTATTCGACCTCCGCCAGATCTTTCTCTCCTGTGCCTCCTTTACCAGCATGTCCCGGAAATCAGGATGGGCTATGGATATCAGAGCCTCCGCTCTCTCCCATGTGGATCGTCCTTCAAGGTTTATCACACCGTACTCTGTCGCAAGAAAGTACACCTGACTTCTCGGCGAGGTGATGATATCTCCGTTGAACTGCGGTTTTACCCTGGAATGCTTCACTCCATTCCTGTCGGTGTGTGTGGAACTCATGCAGATAAACGCCTTGCCGCCACGAGAGCCCGATGCTCCGATCAGGAAATCGAGCTGTCCGCCGGTTCCGCTGATCTGGCGCGAACCACTGCTCTCCGCCGCAACCTGTCCGTACAGATCCACAGCCACACAGCTGTTTATGGACACCATGTTGTCTATCTGCGATATGACATATGGCCTGTTCACATACTCAAGTGGATATGCGGCGATTCCCGGATTGTCGTCCAGCCACTCATACAGCTCATTTGAACCGATGGCACAGCCAAATACGCCTTTTCCACGATCTATGTTCTTATATTTATTTGTCAGCTTGCCCGCCTTGTACAGGGCTAGATATGCATCCGAGCAGAGCTCCGTGTGCATGGCAAGATCCTTGAGATCCGACTGAGCCAGCATCTCACCCACCGCATTTGGCATTCCTCCGATACCGAGCTGTAGTGTTGAACCATCCACAATATACGGAATAAGCAGCTCCGCTATCTTCCGGTCAACCTCCCGCGGTGCCTGTGTTTTCACATCTGCAAATGGCTCGTGCTCCCCCTCTATGATCATATCCACATCCGATATGTGAATACACTCGTCATATCCACCGCGTATCTTAGGCATGTGCTCATTCACCTCAACTATCACGATGTCCGCCTTCCTGGCAATAGGGGCAGCCACACCGGTATTCACCGAGAAGTTAAAATAACCATGCTTGTCCATAGGTCCCACCGACACCATGACCACATTTACATGGAGGAAATACTCATAGTAAGCCGCATTATTATGGAACACCATCGGTATATAATAGCATTTGCCCTCATCGCACAGCTTTCTCTCGTACTGCGAACAGTGCCAGCTGTGATACACAAAATGCTCCTGACTGTCATCGCACTCTGCAACCTCTATAGGCCCAGCCATCAGATTGCCTCTGATCTTCACATCGTGCAGCTCATCTCTCCGCTTTGCCAGTGCTCTGTCAAGTAGTACAGGTTTTCCAAGGGACGATGTGTAATCGACCCAGTCTCCATCCTTGACACACTCCACCGCAGCCTCCGGTGTACGCAGCTTTTCTCTATACATTTGCTGAAAATCGAACATATAAATCCCCCTTTATTGAATAACGTTTCACCGATTGTCCTCCCTCAACAGTCTCAATTACTATTATCAAATAAATCAAATGCCATTTCAACATTTTTAGAGATATTCTGTGTAAATATCAATGAAAAAATTTACCAGCTTTTACAATATTCCAGTCCAAAATAGTCATAATATTTTTTCACCTTTACTGGTTTACATCTAATTGCAAAACGCAAAAAAGCCCCCCGCATACCTGCACCTTGCAGATACACGGAGGGCTCTACGAATATTAGTCATCTGTTATTAAGTAATTACACATTTCTTACATTATTCGATTGCGATATAATTACTCTTCTCTACTTTCTTCTGCTCTTCCTTCTTAGGAATCGACAGTTTCAGTACGCCATGTTCATACTTTGCATGAATGTCTTCCTGGGTAACTCCCTCACCGACATAGAAGCTTCTGCTCATGCTGCCGGCATAACGCTCACGCCTGATATACTTGCCGCTCTTCTTGTCCTTTTCGTCCTTATCCAGACCCTTTGCAGCCTCAATTGTCAGGTAACCATCAGCAAGCTGAACCTTTACTTCATCTTTCTTGAATCCTGGGAGATCCATATCTACTTCGTATGAATCGTCTGTCTCACGGACATCGGTCTTCATCATGTTCTTTGCATGCTTGCCATACAGAGCACGCTCGGTAGGTGCTAACGCTTTACTGAACTCCTTGTCAAAATCCCTTCCAAATGGGAAATAGTCATTCATCCAATCATCAAATAAATCTTCTCCAAAAATACTAGGTAACATAAGTCATTTCTCCTTTCAATCTCAAACAAGTGTCGGAAATTGTGGTTTCTTATGAAACCCCAAGGCACTTAGACTTTTTGTTTACTGTTACTTTCAAAATAATTGTCAAGATAAACTTTCGGGATTCTTTCTCTTCTTTATTATCCCTTTCCTTATCTTTGACTATGTTATACACCTAGTTGTTAGCATTGTCAATAGGTGAGTGCTAATTCTTTTGTGAAGATTTTGTGTCCTATTCCTGTAATAGCCAATCCGCTATTCTGGCACAGTTTCCAGACCTGTTTTGTTATCATAATAAGATTCAACCAGAGCGCAGTCCATGATCAAAACGTAGAATACATTTCCATAATAACGGTTTTCCACTATTCTTCCGTGATCAAGAACAGGAAGATATGTTCCATCTTTTTTTGCAAAATGGAACCTTACATAGTCATTATTTCCACTGGTCTTTGCATCAATCTGTTTCCAGATGCTGGTCTCAACAGAATCCCGTTCGTCTGGATGGACCAGGTTTCTGAATCTATGATCTGTGTAATCCAGAAAATCATCAAAATCCCTGCAGCCAGCAAATTCTATCAGTTCACGATTTGCAAATAAAATATTATCATTTTCAGGATCAGCTATATATATAAGGAAAGCTCCCGGAAGATTCTTTGATACATCCTGAAGTGCAAATCCAAGCTGGCTTCTGTGCTGCATCTTATAAGCTCCTCGATAAGGACTGCAATTATTCTTTCCATGAAGTTTTACCGCGTAAAGTGCCATATCCGCGCATCTGATAAGCTCCGAAACATCTTCACAATCTTTTGGATATTCTGCATACCCAAGAGAAATGTAAAATGGATGCTCCCCACCATTATATGTTATATGCCGTGGCTGAAGAGTAAATTGTTCTATTTTCTTTCTTGCCTCTTCCTCTGTTGTGTCAACCAGAATGGCGGAGAACTCATCACCGCCATTTCTGCAAATAATAGAATTATCATTGAAATAGCTCTGCATGTCCTGTGCAAGACTTTTCAGTGCGGCATCTCCAACTACATGACCATACATATCATTTATAAATTTAAAATCATCAATATCCATCTGTATACCCACGCAATGAATATGAAGATCGCCCTGCATAACCTTTTTGAGCTGTTCGTCAAACCCCTTACGATTCAAGAGTCCGGTCAGCGGATCTGTTATCGCCATTTTTTTTAATGTATCTCGATGTCTCTCAATCACAAGGATGACCACCGTTAATCCAGTTAAGAGCAAAATAACACATATTCCCAAAAACAGCTGCGGAAATACATTCCACCCATGACTCCAGCCATCAGCAGGCATTATCTCAAAATCAAATAGACTGCCGCAAAATTCAAACTCAAATGTAATCGGATTCTTCATAATATTGCCGGATGATGATACTATCTCTGTATCATCAGACAAAGGGGAAACTGTCTTTGTCAGGGAGTAATCATAACCGAATTTTGTGAGTGCCTGAATTGATTCTGTAAATATCTCCGGAACACGTATAATTACTATGGTAAATCCCCAAAATACTGGAGAGCCATCTGCCCCCTCCAGATATACAGGATTTCTAATCGCAATGCCCTGCCCCCCCTGTTTTAAATCAAAAGGACCCTGCATCGTGACTATATTTTTATCTCTTCCATAGCGGCATATCTCTCCACGACTTTCATCATGCATCAAATCTATCTTTCCAGCTTCATTCCCTGCCTCCGGATATATATCTGTGACAACACCGTCAGGCGCAATCTGTATGCTCTGAATAAAATCTGCCATCAGATCCCGAGCAACTTTTTGAAAATTGTCAATTTTCCCATTTTCGCTGATTGCTATCTCTTCAAGTGTATCTGTAATTGCAACTCCACGGTTCATGTCATTCTGTAGTCGTTCTGCATATGTTGTGGCATTAAGCGCTGTGACATTCCGTACCTGTTTATAATTTGATCTATATGAATGATATAAAACTACTGTCAAAACCAGACAGCCAACCAGAAAAATGAGAACCGGCAACATAAGCTTTTTGTTATGGTTTTTACGCGAATTCATAGTATGTCATCTCTCCTTATTTTGGATGCTATTTACAAGTTCTCTACAAATTGCACATATTTTATCGCATTCATTCATTTTTGACAAGTCAGCATTCAGGGATGTTTTTTTAGAGGAATAGTATTATAATACGGAAACGAAAAGAGGTAATCGCTATGCAGATAAGTATAATTTTGCTCGGAAAGCTTATTAACTTTTTTATTATGATCCTGCTTGGTTTTATTCTTGTCAACAAAAATATATTAAAATCATCTGACAGCCGGATATTATCTATCATCGTGGTATACCTGGTGATGCCCTGTGCCATAATTGGTTCATTTGAGATTGATTTTACAAAAGAAAAACTGCAGGGACTGTTATTTTCCGCTGTCATTGCGGTCATTATACATGTTCTGCTTTTGATTTTTATAAATATCGGAAGAAAATTTTGGCACTGGACCCCGGTTGAATGTGCAACTGTCATGTATTCCAACTCGGGAAATATGATTATCCCACTTGTAAGTGCTATTCTGGGTTCCGACTATGTACTGTATTCATGCGCATTTATGTCTGTACAACTGATATTTCTCTGGACACACTGCAGCACAATGCTCTCCGAAAAGCCACACCTGGAATGGAAAAAGATAATATCCAATATAAATGTATTAGCCATAATAGCTGGTCTCCTGCTATTTTTCTGCAAGATAAAACTGCCAGCCGTCATCCTTGCACCGATAAATGACATCGGGAATATGCTTGCACCTCTAAGCATGATAGTAACTGGTATGCTGATGGCTGATTCGCCGATTCTGGCCAGCCTGAAGAATGCAAAACTATACCTTTTCTCTGCCATCAGACTCGTTATCTGGCCTACTATTTTGCTGCTTATAATGTGTGTAAGTCATGTATACGAATTTATTCCAGACGGAAGAACCTTACTACTCATAGTATACCTTGCCTCCATCACGCCATCAGCTTCAACAATCACCCAGATGGTTCAGGTATATAACAAAGATGCAACATACTCCAGTCTTTTAAATGTATTTACTACTTTGTTCTGTATCATAACCATGCCTTTGGCTGTCATATTATTTTCATGGCTGATACTTTAATGGGGACGTTTCTTTTGTCATGAGGATTGTCCCTGGAACAGACAAGCAAAAGAGCCCCCCGCATACCTGCACCTTGCAGATACACGGAGGGCTCTACGAATATTAGTCATCTGTTATTAAGTAATTACGCATTTCTTACATTATTCGATTGCGATGTAATTACTCTTCTCTACTTTCTTCTGCTCTTCCTTCTTAGGAATCGACAGTTTCAGTACGCCATGTTCATACTTT
>NZ_JAOQJT010000005.1:0-145044 GCF_025567285.1 Coprococcus aceti | reverse complement strand
ATCATGTTCTTTGCATGCTTGCCATACAGCGCACGCTCGGTAGGTGCTAACGCTTTACTAAACTCCTTGTCAAAATCCCTTCCAAATGGGAAATAGTCATTCATCCAATCATCAAATAAATCTTCTCCAAAAATACTAGGTAACATAAGTCATTTCTCCTTTCAATCTCAAACAAGTGTCGGAAATTGTGGTTTCTTATGAAACCCCAAGGCACTTAGACTTTTTGTTTACTGTTACTTTCAAAATAATTATCAAGATAAACTTTCGGGATTCTTTCTCTTCTTTCTAATCCCTTTCCTTATCTTTGACTATGTTATACACCTGATTGTTAGCACTGTCAAGAGGTGAGTGCTAATTATTTTGTGAAGATTTTGTGTCCACTTCCAGCCTCAAAGTGGTATTTGGCAATTCCAAGATCTATCTTCGTGCATATTCCTCTCGGAGCTTTCGCTGTCACCACACCCTCTCTCAGCTCAAACATGAACTTCTGCTGGTTCACTGCTGTAGGTGCCAGACACACCGCCTCCATCCCCTTCGTGAACCAGTCTGTCTCCACATCTGCCCTGCTGATTTCTGATATATCTTTGCTCTTGTGGGCAACACCCTGATTCTCACCATACCCAAGGGCAATCACTATCAACAGTTTCTGTCCTTTGCCTATGACTGCCCTGATCTTACCATGTGACATTGCAACCCAGCATGTGTTAAGTCCAAGTTCCTGACATCCAAGCACCAGCTTTTCACCGTAGTAGCCGGCCTTTTCCTGGTCGTTCTTCGCGCCAACTATCGCTATATAATTAGAAACATTTGTGAATTTGCCGTAATGCGCCATAAACGAATCAAAACAGTTCGGCTCATCGTAGACCGCCTGCATACTCAGTCCGCTCTCAAAATTTATCTCAGAGATAAGCCTGTCGATCTCCGCACGTTTCTCCTGCTCGATTGGCTTATCTTTATATTGCCGCACACTGTGCCTCTCCTTCATCAACTGTAACATATCCATGCATTTTTCCTCGCTCTCATTCTGATATCTACGCCGAGTATAGTCCATCAAACTTGAAGTTATCCTTCATATTTATTTTCCGCCAGTTTCTCCGGTACCCTGATAATATCAATATATGCTGTCTGATTCGCAGGATGAGATTCTTCCTGTAATACCTGTTCAAACGGTCGGACATAATTCATCTTTTTCTTTGTCTGAATCATTCCAAATCCCACCTGTCATGTGTCCTTCTACACTTGATTTTTCATTCTGACAAACTGGAATTGAGATTTCATGTATTCCAAGGGATTTAATAATTGTTATATTTTATTATCAAATATCTCTGAATCCCTTGAAAACACTAAGTTTGTCGCAGGTGATCTTTCCCTTAGACTTTCCCTTATGTTATATCTTCCCATATGGATTTATGAACCCTGATAAGGGAAAATACAAGGAAAAGAAAATCCTCTAAAACAGTATAACACAAAATAAAAACGACATGGTGAACTGATTGAAATGCTTCTGATTTTTGTAACAAATGATTGATTGAATGATAAGGAGATTTGATACGATGAGAACAATATTTGCAGAATACAATCCACAACGCAACAGCATTGATGTTTATACTTCTGCTGGCTATATGCTCCGCATTGACTGCTGGGAAGCAGAAAAGAATTTAAAAACAACACCCAGATTAGATTGTGCATTAAATGCACTTGCTATTGATGAACCACTTGAATATGCAAGACTATACCTTGATGGAACTATGCAGATGTGGGTTGATGCCGAAGATTCATTTTATTTATGATGATTATACTGTCACTCCTAGTGTCTCCAGAGAGTGACAGTTTCATTGTCATTTTGAGCTCGTCTTTTTTAAGACAAGCCTCGTATATTTATTTGTAAGCTGCGTTCGCTTCTTCTTGAGTGATTTTCCCAGTTTTAACAGCATCAGAAATTGCTTCGTCTAATTTAGTATAAACAGTAGTTGTCACAACTCCGAAGCCGCTGACGAACAGCAGAGCGATCCACAGCCACTCATACTGTTGTCGCCGGTCTGCGGATTCTGAACATCATCCGAAGGCTTGGTGGTATCGTCAGACTTGGTAGGAGCGGCAGGTTTGGTTGCCTTCTGACCTTCTTCGATAGTCTGAGTCGTTACTGCAGAGCCACCGGCAGAATCAAAGGTTACGGTATAGTTTTTATTTCTTTGTTGTAACAGTCTTAGCTTTTGACCAGCCTGAATAAATCCTTATGGATTTGCCGTTAATCTTAACTGTCTTATAGGTGCGAACTCTTACATAATACTTTTTCTTGCCCGAAAGCTTTGAAATTTTCTTTGATACTGTTGTATTCTTGCCTACTGTTACGGTCTTAGCCTTGCTGAATTTACTTGAGGCACTGTACTGTACCTGATAGCCTGTTGTCTGTGTAGCCTGCTTCTTCCACTTTACTGTAAACTTCTTTGAACCTGCTTTAAGTGAGGAAATACTTGTTGCCTTTGGCTTGATTGTGAAATAAAGCGTCTTTGTTCCGCTGTATTTACCCTTAAAGGTAATCTTTACTGCGTACTTGCCAACATACTTTCTGCCTTTTGCATAAGACACAGTATAGTCAGTATTCTTAACAAGTGTCTTTCCTGTTCTGTCCTTAACAATAACCTTAGGTGTTCTAACCTTTCCGTTATATGTTAATGATGTTGCTTTAAGCTTTATGCTTGATGCCTTTGGAATTACTGTCGTTGAAAGAGTTTTCTTACATACCGAACAGTAATTTACTATCTTGCCGTTTGCTGTTGGGGTTGCCTTTGTTACGGTTTGCTTTGTGGTGTGGGCAATCTTAGCAATATTGCCCCAAGATGCAAGGTCGGTTATTTCCTTTGTACCGAGTACATCTTCATAGAACTTGCCACAACCTTCGCACTTGTAGTATGCTTCCTTACCGCCCTCTGTGCAGGTGGCAGCTTTCGCAGCAACCAAAGTCAGATTGTGAGTGTGTTCTTCGTTTTTATTTTTGTAATAATATGTAACAACCGTTCCGTCCGAAACAATAGGCTTATTCAAGCCGTCAACCTTTATAAATTCATAATCATAAAGTGTTTTTGCCGGTGTTAAATCAAGCTTTGTGCCGTATGGCACGGTAAATGTTCCGCCGGCAGTGTTTGGAATTTCAGAGCCGTCCTCAAATTTATACTGAATTGAAACGGTTGTGTAGCGCTGTGTTTCCGTATTGTCGTCTGCAAGCACATTTCCGTTTTCATCGAGCACCTGAAATGCCACGGTATCGCCGCTCTTAAGCTGTGCATCAGACGGAATTTGATAAATAAGCGAGCAACTCTTTAAGCCTGAATTAAAGTCGCTTTTGATGTGATCCAAAGCACCGAGCGGCCAGAAATTTGCCTTATCATTCCAAACAGGAATGTCAAAGGTTTGTACTGTTTGAAGCGGATTCCCCGATGAATCGGTCGCAACGCTTCCGTCGGAGTGCTTAATCCACATTTTGAATTTTAATTGTCGTGCATTTTTATCTGAAATGTTTTGAATAACAGTTCTAAGCTCGATTTTTTTACCGTTCATATTAGTATTAAATCTGCTTTTGCTGTTGCCGCTCAAAAGTCGGTCATTGCGATTATATGTGTAATTATAATATGAACTTGTTTCAAGGTCGGTAAAATCAGACGGCTTTGAATAAGCGCCCGTATATTCCTTAACCTCAGGAGTTGCAACATAAAGGTCTACATCCTTAACAAGCTGAGACATTCGCTTGAAGCCCTGCAAACGGCAAACCTCACAGAATTGATAGTTTGTGTCTCTCATTATGCACTCATAACTTGAAACAAGCATTTTTGAGCCGTAAGCATTGCGGCAGGTATATGTGTTTCTAAAACCTAAAAGCTGTCGCCATTTTATCTTTTCCGGGTCTTCAACCGAGGAAAGATTGAGTGATTTAAGTTCCTTATCGTCAAGCAAATATCCGTTACTGTATTCATCACCGAGACCGAGCAAACCGTGTCCAAACTCGTGTGCAAAAGTTTTTGACGCACGATAACTGTCTGATGGCGAAATGAAATAATGGAAGCCGTATTCACGGTTATTATAAGCACCGCCGAAATCTGATTTTGTGTTTACAACCATAGCGAACTGAGCAATATAATCGTGAACATAATAATAAGGCTCATATTCCGAACCGGACGGAATTGTGTTTGGATCACACTTTTTTTTGATATGAGCATCGTGAATTTTCTCGATAAATTCAGGACCGATACATCTCTCAAAAATATGATTTTTCCACTGACTTCCGTGGAGATTATTAGAAATAACAGGCGAATTATATTTGTCGACTATAACATCAAAGAAGGTGCTTCCACCATTGTCAAAAGTCGATTCGGAAGCTGTGCAAAGAGCGTAAACATTGAATCTGTCGGCATAACTGCGATACGGTTCATATTTCATAGCGTCCTGCCAAAGTCGTTTGACATCATTGATGAATTTGCCCTGCTGACTTTTTGTGTATCCCTCGCCGCAAACGACAACAACCATATTTTCCGTGTCGCTGCGTGTTTTTTGGATGGTATAAACAGGGATGGTAGGATTAGAATATTTTCCGTCATTTGAATACCACGGGCCGAGGGTGAGCTGAATGCTTTGCTCGGTACTGACATTCCAATCGGGATTTGCGTCCTCGGCAGGTTCCGAAATTGTATAATCATCCTCTTGCTTATTTGGAGCAGAGCCGATATAAGGACTGCTTTGTGAGCCGCTGCCGGAAGTTGTAACAAAATATTCGGAATCGAGATAAAATGCAGGTCTTACGCCCAAATCGGAATACCACGGAGCATAACGACCGACCTGACCCGATGAACTGATATAACGCATATCGTGATTGCAATCGGTAACAGGAGTGCGAAGCCAATAAGGCCAAGCCATACCGTCATTATTATACGCAACATAATAACCTTTGAGATTTTTCCACACGGCATTAGCCTGCTTTACATCAAGAAGAAAAACCTTTTCGGTTGTAGTTTCAAAATATGAACTGTCGTAGTTTGCCACCGCTTCCGAAATATCGGTGTAGTATAACAAATCCGAATTTGCGTCTCCATCAACTATGCCCTTGTTGTATTCGGGATGAGAAACGAGTGAACGCTGGGTAACGGTTTTCATTGCCGCAATTTCAGATTTTGAAAAAGCGTTGAGAAAACCCGCTTTTTCGTTGTACGCTCCCACACCGCTTACATATCCGTCTTTCGGAGGGTTGCCGCAAAGCCAATCGACTTTGCCTTCAGCTGCGGTCGAATTTAACCAAGAACGCATATTGCTGTCTTTCCAATAGTTAGAACCGTAATCATCACGCTTATAGCTTCTGCTGTGTGATTTTGAATTGCTGTTGTCATTTGTTTTGGCATCATATGCAAGGGTGTCAACAATTTTGTCTGCAAGCATAAGCGGTCCGTTATTGTCAATGCTTACACATCGCCAAAGAATTGAGGCATTGTTATACGCGCCCATTTTAACATAGTCGCCAACTTTAATATCGGGCTTTGATGCCGCCTGAATGGTCATCGGCCAAACGGAGATTGCCATGCACAATGCCAAGAATATTGCGGTTATTTTTTTCGTCATTAAGGAACCTCCTTTATAAGCTATATATTTGCTTTTATTGTATTGTAAGGTGTTATATGTGTCAATGAAAATCCACCTTATTCCGTGAAACTTACCATAGTGTTACATCCCTTTTTTTCAGCAATAATACCTGCTGGAAACTGATTTTCGCAATACATTTTATTTCACCCACTAGGTTAAACAAAATTTTGTTTTTTTACTGTATCATCATGCATTATCCTGTATAATGAAAGTATCAAAAGATAGGCGGAGGCAGTGCAATGAAGAAAATACACATTGAATTCAGCGATGAGCGGCTCATTACTCCCAGTGGTCTGGTATTCGTAGGGCAAATACTTGGAAAAAGCAGTTTTGTTAAAAAAATCAACCGTGCTCCAATTTCAAAAGATTATCTGCAGAAACAGATAAAAAATGGAGACGTGCTCCTCACCTATATTGGTATGCTCTGTCAGGGAAAACCCCAGTATGAGGCTGTCCGTGAAATGATAGATGACCCTGACTACTACAAATACGCATTAGGCATCTCCTATGCGATTCCTTCCGCCGAAACACTCCGTCAGCGTTTTGACATGATCGGGGATTCCCTGCGCAAAGACATCCAGCAGGCAAATGTCGACATGCTGCGTGAAATGCACATAGAGCCGACAGCCCTGGATAACGGCTTTGTTCCTGTCGATATTGATGTAACCCCCTTTGACAATTCGAAATCCAATAAGGAAGGCGTATCCCGTACCTACAAGGGTTTTGACGGATATGCACCAATTATGGCATATATCGGCACAGAAGGATACCTCGTCAATCTTGAACTGCGGATTGGGAAACAGCACTGCCAGAAAGAAACTCCTGATTTCCTGAGAGAGACCATTGAACTGTGCAGACAGCTGACGGAAAAACCACTGCTCATCCGGCTGGATTCCGGCAACGATGCATCTGAAAACATAGGCATCTTTATGGAAGAAAGCTATAAATACAACAATGTGTCTTTCATCATAAAACGGAATCCCAGACAGGAAAGTAAAGAAGAATGGCTGGAATCCGTCAGGGAATGCTGCCAGAATATCCAGCATCCACGTGATGGGAAAACTGTTTATATCGGACAGACCTTCCGGAATGTGACATATTCCCTTTCTGATAACGAGGAGAAAACTGTCGGAATACGCACAATTTATGAGATCACGGAAAGAACCATTGACCGATATGGGCAGTATTTTATCGTACCCGATATAGAACTGGGCACATACTGGACAAACTCTTCCCTGCCAGACGATACAGTCATTGATCTTTACCATGCCCACGGAGAAAGTGAGCAGTATCACAGTGAAATCAAGACGGACATGGATGTTGGAAGACTCCCGTCGGGAAAGTTTGAGAGCAACAAACTGGTGCTGGGTGCTGATAAGAAATGTGGTGATGCGACCTGTATCATAATCATAGGAAACTTGCGCTTTCGCATCCGACAAGACCAGTGCAAACTTTTCATCAGAATTAACTTCTTTGTTTTCCTAATCGTGTTTAATGTATTTAGTGATAGTATCGATTAATTCCTCCATGTTAATCGGCTTGGAAATATGGTCATTCATGCCTGAATCCAGGGATTCCTGAATATCATCTACAAAAGCATTTGCAGACAAAGCTATAATTGGAATCGTAACTGCATCGGACCGCTCTATACCCAAGGCTCGAATGGCTTTTGTTGCTTGGTATCCATCCATGTTTGGCATCATAATATCCATCAAAATAAGATCGTATGTGTCTCGTGGATGATTTTTAAACAATTCCACAACTTCTTTTCCGTCTGATGCGCGTGTTACGGTCATATCAGCATCTTCCAGTATTATCGTAGCAAGTTCAGCATTTAGATCATTATCCTCAGCCATAAGAACATGAATACCCGTCAAATCTCTATGTGGAGGTTGTTTTTGTTTTGATTGAATAACTTGTTCTGTCAACTCCAGTGGAATCTCCACAGTGAATGTAGTACCTACACCTTTTTTGCTCTCAACAGCAATTGAACCGCCCATCATATCTATATGTTTTTTTGTGATGGCCATGCCAAGACCGGTTCCCTTATATTGGGTTCTGGCATTAGCATCATCTTCTTGTGAAAACGGCTTGAATAATTCTTTCTGGAACTCTTCACTCATGCCAATACCATTATCTTGAACAACATAACGAATTATGATATGTTTCTCATCCGTTCCGGGGTAACTGCTGATATCCAAAGTAATCTTTCCACCGTCCTTTGTGAATTTCACAGCATTGCCAAGAAGATTCACCAAAACTTCTCGAATACGCGTAACATCCGCAAGGACATATGGGTTCTTTGGTCTTTCTCGATGTACTTCAAACTTAAGATCTCGGTTATAAAGAAGTCCATTCATAATCGCCTGGACGTTATCTGTCAATTGAGTAATGTCCACTGGCTCAGGCGAAATGATATCTTTTCCGCTTTCAATGCGACTGAAATCCAAAACGTCATTCAACAAAGAGAGAAGATGATTCGAACTTTTTTGAACTTTCTCCAAGCTATCATGAATATCTGAAACCGTGTTCTGGTGAAGCGCAATGTTTGTAAATCCAATAATGGCATTCATCGGCGTTCTGATGTCATGGCTAATATTAAGCAAAAACGCAGATTTTGCTTTGTTGGCAGCATCTGCTTTCTCAGCGGCGTTCATTAATAATTGTTTTTGTTTTTGCTCTTCTGCCTTGCTTTTCTGGTAAACATAATAGGTATATAGACAAATTAAAAGCAATACAGCTCCTGCGACTAAACCGCAGATGATGGAAATATGATTCGTCTCTTCAACCATTCCATAAGCTGATTGCATATCCATTTCAATGCAAAATGCGCCAATGATTTCTCCTGTCCCATCATGATTTGCTCTTACAGGATAGCAAGCCGTAAAAATCGGCCCCCATGTTGTATCAATGATATCCTGAGAGTACACATTCTCCCCAGAAATAGCCCTATCAATATACGGAACCATTTCTTCCTCAATATAATCTCCAGGGTGTCTTACATCATCCGCATCCGAATCCAAACCATCTACCACATAAACGAGTTTTCCTTCTTCATTTTTTGTAGCGGTGTAAATATATCGAGTAGAATTCAGTGTTCTGATTTCATTGAAATATGAAGAAATATCCTTATATATTTGCTTCTTTTCATCAAATTTATCTTTGATTTGATCAAAATCTTCTTTGCCGATTCTTCCATCCACAAGTTTGTGTACTGCATCTGCACTCGCTGTATCGCGCGCAATTTCTGTTTCAAGGGCAGTCTTAGTGTAAGAACTTTGCAGGATAAATGTGTACAGTGCTATTACAAAAATTATCAAAAGCCCCATAAGCACAAGGATACTACCTGTATTCTTCAGTCTAAGGAATTTCTTTTTCTTCAAATTAACTCCTTCTTTTGTTTTCTTCATGCTGCTCATTCACATCCTCTAAATTCTAATTTTCCAATTTAACAAATTCCGATTTTCTTGATTCTACAAACTTGAATTTATAACTCTGTTCTATACTGGTTCAATCTTGATATCGATATAGTCACCTTCATCAACATTATAAACATGTTTCCCTAATATCGAGAGAACAGCTCGTATGTCTTCAATATCTTCGCTGGCAAACTCTACATATGAATTTATTGTATCAGATGTGTTTTCGTCTACATAATCATCGTGCAGATATACATAAAACTTATCTAAAATATCTTCAAGCGGGTACTGGGATATCACTGGCTCCGAAGGAGAATTTTCGCCCAAATCCGGCTCTGCTTCAAAAACTATTGAGGTTACAAAGATTTCCTTTGGAGAATTTGAGGGATCATCCATATTAACCATGACGATATCGTTATCCGTGCCTACATCCTCAATATCTCTATAATACTTTCTTCCCTCATAGTTCAGTATTAAATAATCTTCGAGCATTTCTCCTGCTCCATATTCCCAGCCCTCGACCTGTTTTAGCTTTTCAGCTAAAGCATTATCATCCAACTGCTCTAATCCGAGATAATCATCACTCTCTGACCCAGTTTCATATGTTTTATATATTTTCTCATCTACTATTTCGTAATCTGCCGTTTTATATTTCTCCGCCTCATAAAACCTTATATTTTTCATCTTAATCCCTCACACAACTTCCGATTGAACTTTCCATCAATTTAATTGCTTCATCAACGGATACACATGTAGCAAATCTCTTTGGCCACATCATATCATTGTAATATTTATATGTTTCTTCTCCAGTCATATAGTCGTTATCAAATGTTGAATTTGCCCCTTGTGGAACAATTACTTTATATCCTCTCTCAAAAGCAGATTTCACAGTTGCATCTATACAGAAGTTTGTCTGTAGTCCCACTATCATTAATGTATTATCATCTTTAACATAATCCGTAAAATCTTTATTTCCAAAACAACTATTGATATTTTTTATAAATATCTTTTCCCCTTCCCTGGGAATCACTTGTTCTGCAATTTCAAAGTCTTCATCACCGATTGAAAACCCCGTTCCTGGTCCATCATCATGTTGAAAATAGATAACCTCTATTTGATTATCTCTAGCTGCTTTTATAATTCTTATAGTATCATCAATAAACGCTTCTAAATTAAAAAGTCTACTATCTGTTATTCCTTTTTGTATATCTATCACAAGTAATTTCATTCGTTTCTCCTTTACACATAAAAATTCCGATTTCTCAGTTTCAAAAACTGGAAGTTATCGAGTTCTTTTACAACTTTCCACCTAAAACAGGAAATAATCCAAACTTATTCAAGCATCTCTATAAGAGACTTCAATGCTTCTTGTCCATCATCGCTTCCAAGTATTGAGTAGGAATCTTCATATTCATCATCTGTAGCGACAACTTGGAAAAACGGTTTTATTGTGACTCCTTTTATAATATATTCATATATTTTCTTTAAATCTTTAGTAAAACCATGCTTCTTTATAAATCTATTAAATTCCCTATTATAATCTGAATCACGAGGTTCTTCATATTCCTCTATAAATGCATCCACAGATTTTAATATATCAGCATTACAGAAATCATCTATATATCCTCTCTGTACCGCAACAATATTCATGAACTCATTTATATTGCGGGCTAGGATTCCACATTCGCCCTCTGTACCGATATATCCGATCATTTCATCATCTAACACTACCCATAATCCACCTAAGCCGTCACGTGCAAACGGTTTAATATTCTTATAACTGGATTCTCCCGATCCCATAAGATCTTCAAACCACGAATCATCCTCCTCAAGATCCTTAACCCATGCCTCATCATAGATTTCAATATCACAATCGAAAAATGCATCTTTCAAGTCTTCATCATTATATATTTCTTCCAGAAAGTCTTGGACATCCTTCGGTAAATCAGTATTATTGAATTTTTCATGCCCATCTAATATATATGCAAACTCCTTATTATTTACAGATATCTCAATATCACTATACAGTTTCTTAAGATCCGTTCTCGTAGCTTCGACAACTCTTGCATCCGCAATATCATTGATTCGCATTTCTTCCATGTGTTTTCTCAGCAAAACATCTCTGACTATCGCATAATTAATCATGTCATAGCTATAATGTTTAAATATCTTTGTATAAATGTTTTTCCCCTTTTCTACTATTCTTACGACATATCCATTTTCATCCACTTCGACAAAAACCTTACCATCCTCAGGATTTTCAACATTAATGTATTCTGCTTCTATTTTATCTGCATTTGTATAATCGTGATAAAGCTTATTGACCTGTATAGGCACCCTTTCTTTTATACTATCTATTGCATCAAATCTATAGATAGTCTTTGCTTTTTCAAATAAATCTGACAGATCGGGATATTCCTTTGACAAAACATCCATATTTCTCGCAAGTGGCAATGCGCTGTTAGATTTAATACTGATTGCATAATCAACAAGCTCATTGAACAGCTTAATCGTTTCTTCCCTTCTATGCATGCTTTGCGAAATCAATGCAATCGAGTAATAATAGCCCATGATATCCGGTATAAAATCTGTGTTTTTAAAAGGATATTTCATATCCTGTAATGTATCCAGAACTACATCGACAATTGCATCATCCTCAGCGAACACCGCCATTTTCTTAAAATCTGACATAGCGCCCGGTACACGAGCATAAGACGCTAACTTTTTAACAAGCTTCCATACAGGTTCCTTCATTTCTTCAGAAGCATGTTCCATCAATGGCAATGTCATCTTCTTATGGCTATAATTCTTTATTTCATCAGCGCTTGGAGTATTTTTCTTCATTTCTTTCCCTCACAAATTCCGATTTCTCAGTTTCAAAAACAGGAATTTTCACACTTCGTCAACTAATGTTTTTTCTTCTCTATAAAGCAAGGTCACAACAAATGCAATAATTATCAAAATATGTAATACAATATGATATACATCAGGAACATATCTTCCATCCACATTTATTAATTGAATGCATTCTGAAAAATAGGCAATCTTCTTGTCCATTTCTCCCATAAATCCTCTTCCAAATAAAGTATACCATTCATGACTTAAGAACTGAGTGACAAACCACCCTGCCAACCATATCAAATGTATATTCCTTCCAACATTTTTTGTAACTAACATTAAAACGAATGTAATTGTCGGAATAAGCATAAATAGCCATTCTTCCTCAAATGCACCTGTTACCAAGTATTTGTCTCCAATCTTCAATCCTATCATTGAAAGAAAATACCACAGTAAAAGAATTATATTTACAATTATTAAATGTGTTTTTTTCATAAATCATATCTCCTAGACAATTCTTAAAATTCCGATTTATCAACGTGTAACATAATTAAATCATATTAGAAATGGGATAAACTATGTACTTTTCTTCAAAATAATATAGTTATTTTTCCGTATGATACTTATATCCCCTCAATTTCTTTTTTACTCCAATTAATATAAGATAGTCACGATAACAATCACGACAATCCATCCTACCTTTTCCATTTTATGTGAACAAAACAATCTCCACACCATCGGTCTTCTAATGCTCATTTTATCATATACTGTTCAAGCATAGTCGGTGCGATATCCATGGCTACAAAAAACTCTTCTGGCAACGTGCAAAGCTCTTGGCTTATAAAATCTTCCGCATCAATATACTTATGATCATTTTCCGGATCATAACATTTCTCATGATTTGCAAAAATAACTATTCCCTCAAAACTCTTCTCAATCTCATAAACAGCATCTCCCGGTACATCATAATTTAGGATAGTGACATGTAATCTATCCTTTGCATCAAGACTGTCGGCAATATAAAATTCATCACAAAATGGCAACTTATTCTCGACAGCAAAATCAATTGTATGCTGGAGATATTCCCTTAAAATCTCTCTGTCCAGCTTATACTTAAAGCCCGAAAAAAAATTTTTCATTTTATTAAATAAACCCATATATCAAATCTGTCCCTTCATATAATTTGCTCATAATACTGGTTATACACTTAAATAATCTTTATATTCTTTATCTAAAAGTTTCTTAAATTCTTTATAATCATCCCATTTAAATGTAAAGCCACATCTTCTTCACTCAAATCTGTACCTTTTTTATTATATTGTATGCAATATCCCAATTCCATCCTTTGAATATTTCCGTTTCAAAACTCTTCGTCTTCATCGATTTCTTCATCTGGTTGAATCTCACAAACAAATTCAATATTTCTTTTACCGAATACATCTGTCAGATAAGTAATCTCTTCTTCATTCATTGTAAAAAATGACCATTCATTCTCGCTGACAGTTATTTTCTCCTGTTCTGTTGTCGTTACCTCCAAAGTGATAACGTTCATGCTTCCCTTCACTGTTTCAAACAGTCTTGTCAATCGTACCTTTGCCAGATCCAGTGCAGTCAGCTTTCCACCATATACAGATACAAGAAAGTTCTTTGTCAAATATATCCTAAAATCATTAAACCAGAGAGCTTCCGGCTGATTACATTCTTCGTCAATCTGCTCTGCCAATGGATGTCTGTATTTTTTAATCGCACGCACCTGGGTTAATACCATCGAAATTCCAATCAATATTAAGATGCCTCCGATATCCAGATTCACAAAATATCCTTCCTTGAGTATTTTTCCATAGGTAAGCTTCGTCATACATATATAAATAAATTTGTAATTGATATACTCACTTATTATTTTTTTTACGTTCTCGTCAGTCACAACTTTCGTCATGCCTTCCACTCTTGCCGTACCATTCTCTTCAACTCTCTGCTTCAAATCTGCAAACTGTTCCGGTTGCATCCCTACAATATAGCTTTCCTCTGCCGTTGTTACAAGGTAATATCCTTCATATTTATTTTCTGCCAGTTTCTCCGGTACCTGGATAATATCAATATATGCTGTCTGATTCGCAGGATTGGCTTCTTCCTGTAATACCTGTTCAAATGGTCGAACACAATCCATCTTTCTCTTTGTCTGAATCAATCCAAATGCCACCAAAAATATTCCTATCAATAAGAGAATCATTCCGATCGTCCGCCACATTTGATTGAATTTGTATTCTTCTTTTATATGCTTATTCGTATATTTCATGTCATGTATTCTCCTACACTTGATTTTTCTCTCACACATAAATGCTCTAACGCTGTTTTATTATAAAATTGTCTGATTTGTTCCCTACAAACTGAAATTTTCGAGTGTGTCGCTAAATTAGATTTTTTCATCAATTATCATTACTAAAATACTCATTTCTAAGTATGGAATAATAAACTTCATCCACAATACCTTGATTACAGGTTCCCGACTGCCTAATTATTCCTTCTTTTTTCATTCCCATTTTCTGCATTACACTTCCTGAGTTTGGATTACCTGCAGCATGCTTTGCATATACACGTTTGACTTTTACTTCTTCAAAAAAGAATTTTACCAATGCCCTTCCTGCTTCTGCAGTTATACCTTTTCCCCACCATCTGCTTCCAATACCATACCCGAGCTCCACACTTTCTGTTGCCTCATCGAGACTTACTACTGATATATCTCCAACCAGTTCATGCGAATCTTTTAACTCAATTGTCCAAAAATAGAAATCCTGCTTATCATACGATTCTATCCAATCAATTAGTAATTGCTTTGTCTCGTCGACATTTTTATGCGGTTGCCAACTTAAAAACTTTGTTACATCTTTTTCTGTTACCCAGTTTTTAAACATGATTTCTGCATCATCTAATACATGTCGTTTAAGAACTAATCTATCTGTTTCTATTCTAATTGTGCCCTTATGTTCCATACGCATCCTCCACCATCAAGAAAATTCCGATTTTCCAGTTTCCAAAAAGGATTTTTCAAATTAGTCTTTGCAAATAACCTTTGAACCTTCACCATCAATTACAATTCCCTGATGGTTGTTAATAGGGCATAGATTCAAATCCGAAAACTCAGTCATTATTTTCTCGGTAACTTTCTTAAATGGTGCTGTAAGATAATGCGGAAGAACATAGAAATCAATCAAATCAAGCCCTGCATCATCTTCTTGTGAGTAGTCCTCCGGCTTTTCATCCATTTGCTCGATATATTGGATGCTTGGAGCGCATATAATTGCGCCTGCCGACTCGCCGATCATCAATTTTCCATTTGCCAATTCCTTTTTTAGCAACCCATCAGTTCTTGTTTTACGGAGTTGGTCCATAAGAAAGAAAGAATTTCCGCCGGTAAAATATATTACATCTGCATCTTCAAAAACAGACTGTATCGTTGAATAAGCCTCCGTTGAAATATCAATTTCAGTTACGATTGCTCCCAACTTTTTGAATAATTTTCGAGCCGAGCCGACATAACCGGTGTAGCCTTCACGCAACGAAGCTGTTGGAATAAATGCGACTTTCTTATTTTCAATTTCTTCCTTTATCAGACTTCCTACACTTGAAAAGTGCGAACATAAAAATAGTTTCATCAATATTCTCCTTTATAAATCCCGATTTCTCAGTTTCAAAAACTGAAGTTTATTTACTTTTCTTCACAACCGGATTCTTAGAAAACATATCTTTTATTCATAATCCAATTATAAACACTCCGAAAAGTGACCATATAATAAACCCTGTCATATTGTTTCTCCTTACAAATCGAATTAAAAGCCACCATAATGAGACAATGTCTCTGTTGCAAATTCTGTACCAACTCTCATAGCCTCGTAAATATCACCAATTAACATATGAGAACACACAAAGCCTGCATGGTAGCTATCTCCGCAACCAGTAGTATCAACTATTTCTAAAGCTTCATCAGCCGGGACAAAATACTTTTCACCATTATAATATGTAACACTTCCTTTATCAGCTAAAGATGCATTAAATAGTCCTTTATACTTCTTGGAAAATGCTTCAAATATCGGAAGAATTGATTCCTCTCCACTAATCAGGAAATAATCTATATATGGTGCATATTTTTCCATCTCCTTAAAATTACGATATTCTACAAAATCCACAGCCAATCTGAAGTTATTATTCTTTTTTAAATCTATAATTTGTTCAAAACAGCCTGCCCAGAAATGTATAAATACAACCTCTGATTTTTTTATAAAGTCCAATTCGTCTTGATTCAATATCATTTTATCAACAATATCACCCGTCCATGAATCATCTTTGTAATATCTGTCACCGTCAGCCGTAAGATATGTACGATTATTTGCAGTTACTTTATCCTCTTCAACTCTTACATGGCTTACATCTATTCTCTTATCAGAAACAGAATCCATAATAAATTTTGCGTAGGAATCCTGTCCAACCGCACCCAATATTGAAACATTAAACTCCTCAAATTTTGATGCATGAACTGCAAAATTAAGGGCTTCACCACCTGCACGCAATTCATCTGTTCCATCAAAAACATCTACACAGAGGCACGGAAGTGCCACTAAATTTATCATTCTTGTACCTCCCTAAATTCCGATTTCTCAGTTTCAAAAACTGAAATTTGTGGGTGAGATTGAATATCTCTTTAATACTCAATTCCTTTTCGTCTTTACGCAAATGATGACTGCTACAATAATCATTGGAATCATACTGATAATACCAATATATGCTGGACCTAGAATTGCCATATTGGAATAATCAGGTTTTACCAGATATGCAAAAATAGTAAATGCATTGGTAGCACCATGCATAAGAGATGGCAACCAGATGGTCTCTGTCTTTTCATATACATAATCAAATAATATCCCCATCATAATAGTAGCGACACAGAACACAATCGGACCAAGTACCGGTGCGCCAATATATTCTTTACCATACTCATATCCAGCCAAAATCATAATCGGCCAATGCCAAGCCCCCCAAATAGTACCACCTACAATTCGACCCTTAGTAACACCCAGCTTCTTCTTCAAATATGGATACAGCGCACCTCTCCAACCAACCTCTTCGCCTAATGCGACAAACATATTCAGAAATGGTGCAATTGTCACAGCTTGAACAGACGTAATCAGCAGATACATTGGTATCGTGATACCCTGTGCCTCGAACTGTTCCAACGCTCCCGCTTCCTCTAAAAGACCTCTTAACGTCATAAATTCAGAGTCAAATGTATCCGGGAAAATCACAAAAAACAAGACCCCTCCAAGGATACTTAATAACGCCGGCATCCAAAGGGCAAAGAATACATAACGAAGTTTCCCTTTTAAATGTGGTACCCATCCCATACCTTTTAGTGGGATTCTGGCTATCAGTACTCCAAGAAATGGCATAAACATGGTAATCATCAAGATAACAGCAAACACCATCTGATTTCCATTATTGCTAAAAATACTTGCTATCATTTCTAAAATCCAGGCCAACCCAAATGCGACTGCCATGTATATCACAAATTGTTTCTTACTCAAATTAATTGTTTCCATTATGCATCCACCTCTTTTCTATATACTTCCAAACTCCAGATTCTCCTCCTGCAGGTAGGGCAAGTTAGCTTTCGTGTCTTTGGCGTATGATTTCCAAAGAATGCTTCTAATTTCTTTGGCTGAAATCTGGTATGGCATTCCGGACAGAGATACTCTACCCGCTTGTACCAATAGCCAAACATAATTGCTACACAAATAGGAATCACTGCCATGGCCACAAAAAATGGCAACCAGATTCCTTTTAATATACCAATCACAAAAGTAACAATTTCGACAATTTCTAACGGAATTGCTATGATCAGCATTTTTTTGTACATTTTCTTTCGCTTTTCTTTTTCCTCCATAATCGATGATATGTCATGAATTGTTTTTTGCGACCCATCCTTGAAAGAAGCCAAAGAACTTCTTATGCCTTTAATATTTTCTAATTGTTTCGTTTTTTTCTTGACATCCGCCTGAATATTTTTTTCTTGCTCATCAAGCAAAAGTTCGATTACCTTTTTTGACTCTTCGGATTCCAATATTTCAGCAATATCTTTTATAGAGATATCCAAATCTCTTAAAAAGCAAATCGTTTCCAATGTGGCAACATCCTCTTCGGAGAACAGTCTTCGTCCCCCTTCCGTCAAATCTGTTGGCACCAAAATACCTCTTTCATCATAGTATTGAATCGTTCTTACTGAAACGTTGCACTTCTTTGCAAGCTCTCCTGTTGTGTATAATGACATATCCTGCCTCCTTTCAAGGCCCATATTAGTATATAACGCTGCGTGACAAGCAATATATCACGCTGCGTTATTTTTTATTTTTTACGCAAATAATTAATTTCTCATATCAACCAGACAGTGAGAGAAATTCCGATTTTCACGTTAGGTTTCATCCAAATATATTTCTATTTTGCTGAATACCTTATCTTTACAGAAATCAAACTCAGGAGTCTTTTTAATATAGCTGAATATATCTTCTTCAATATCCTCATTCCATATAGTTCGTTGAAAATCTTTATTTTCTTCCGTTGGAATATATAACACATCCACATGAATTTGATAATACTCTTCCTCATCATTAGGAAATTGTCTAACCAAAGAAAAGTTAAACATAGGTTTTCCTGTAAAAGAATAGGTTCCTGTTTCAAATAAAATCATATCTTCTTTAAGTGGCATATTACACATCTCTTCGAACACGCTTACTATGTGTTCCAGGCTAGAATTATCTGAAATGCTATTTTGCAAATATCCTAATAAACTTTCCTTTGATATCTTCTTAAATCTATCAAATAATCCCATTTGAACCCTCCTGTAATTTGTACTTATAGGCTCAGCATAAGCCCCAATATCATATGTAATATATTATTACAACAAAACCATAACCCATGTTGTAATATCGTTCTGATTCCATAAAAGACTAAATAACCGCCTTGCCTATTTCCTCAGCATCTGCATCAGCAAATAATATAAATTCTTTGATGATTTCATCATATGTATATTGTCTTTTATGTGATTTTTTCATCGAATGTATTATATACTGATTATCTTCAGTGATTTTAACACGAACATAATGATTATTTTTCCAAAAAGATACTCGGCTTCTATATTTCGTATTTTTCTTCCATGCAGCATTTTCTTTTCGCTCATTAGGCGTCAGCGAAGATAAAGGACTGTTGACCAATATCATTTTGCGTTCTTATACGAAAGCAAAATATGGCTTGGCGCAAACAATATTGCTGCGATAAGCAACAGAATTGATCTGCTCATAATTCCACTAAACAAGAACAAAACTGAGGGAATAACAGATAGCGCCAGTGCTCTGAATATGCTGCTCTTCTTAAAGCAAATTATCCAAATTGCACAATACAACACTACTAATATCGCGTCCACAATAAGGTATATGGCAAATGCTTCGTCAGACCACCACCCGAACCATGTTCCAGGAATGTTAATTATCATAAAACCAAAGCAGCCAAACCTTCCTATCTGTTCTGCAACCTCAACAAATTTATTGCTCCATTTGTTTTGAAATCCCTCTTTGCATCTAACTGCAAAAATAATATTGGGTATCATAATAACTGCAATCATTATCAGTCCGAATATATTTAACCAGTCCATAACTTTCTCCATAAATTCACATCACCACATGCCCTTTTCTGGACGCGCCACTGAATTTTATCTGATATTATCATAAAATCTCTGCAACACGATCGCCAACTCTTCCGGAGCTTCTATGTTTGCTTCATGACCTGTTTTCGCAAGTTCATGGAAACAGGCGTTGTTCAAATATTGGCAAAGTTCTTTTGAAGTTTTTTTGTTTGCAGTGTCCTTTTCCCCACAAATGAGCAATACCGGACAAGACACCTTATTCAGGGAGTCACTGAAATCCAATTCAGCCATCGTCCTGCACAGGCTGATAACATCCGCTTTTTTGAAACCCATTTTACTGAATGCCGAATTCGGCATAAGATGAAACAACATATTCTGAACTTTCAATAATTTTTGAGGCATTTTATACTGTGCTGCAATTAATACGAGCGACTTTACTTTATCTGGGTGGTCTATCGCATAATTAAGTGCCAAAACAGCGCCTAGAGAAAGCCCACATAAGACAATTTCATCGTTCACCTTGTCACATTCTGATGAGAATGCCGAATATAATTCCTTATATGTAGCAGATTTTCCTTCTAACATCTCTGCCAAACTTAATTTGACACTACTTTCCGATACCTTCGTTTCTTTTATTACGCTATTCCAACTGTCTGGTTTTTGTCCTAGTCCATGCAAATACAAATACTTCATATATTGTCACTCCTCCTCATGTGGGGACGTTCCTTCTCAATAGAATTCCAGCCTGTGCTCCACCAGCTCACTTCCCTCATATACGAGCTTGAGTGAGAAAAATCTCTTCTCCCCTTCAAGTAGCATTTTCAGGAATATCGCATCCCCGCTCCACGTCGGAAGTGTTGGCACAATCTCTTTATCTATCCATTGAAGATCACCCTCATCGCATATCTGAACTTCCCCATCAAATCCATCTGCGGTGAACAGGCACATAAGCTCATTCTCACACTCATTGCTGATAAATGTCACCAGCCCTCTGAATCTATACGATGTAAGCGTAAGTCCCGTCTCCTCCTTTATCTCCCTGAGAAGGCAGTCTTCAGGACTCTCACCCTCCTCGGCATGTCCACCTACACCGATCCATTTGCCTTTATTAATGTCCTTCTCCTTCTTTGTCCTGTGGAGCATCAGGTATCTTCCATCTTTCTCTATGTAACAAAGTGTTGTCATCTTCATATTAACCTCCCAGGAACGTCCCTACTTATTCACTATGTATATTCCTGCGCACACCAAAACCAGCGACACCAGGCTTACCGGGCCAAGTGCCTGCGCACCCTCGCGGAGCAGCCATGCCGACAGTATCACGCCGAACACCGGATTCATAAATCCAAATACTGCAACTCTGGATATGGGATTGTACTTGAGCAGCATTCCCCACAGAGAATATGCCACCGCCGATACAAGAGCCAGATATATAAGCATCAAAACTCCTTCAGTGGATACAGTACTGAGTCTGCCTCCCATAACAAAACCGGCAGCCGACAGAATCATTCCGCCAAATATAAACTGGTAGCCACTGAGCATGACCGGATTGTGTTTTGCCGAATATCTCTTCAAAAATACCGATGAGAACGCATAAGCCACTGTCGACAGAAATATCGCACCCTCTCCTGACAGGCTCATCTGAAAGTTCATTCCGTTCATATTTATGAGGACAACTCCCGCAAATCCAACCAGACAGCCAAGCATCTTCTTCGCAGTTACATTTTCCTGATGGAATATGAATCCTGACACTATGATGGCAACGAATACATTTACTGCCTCTATGATCGAGGCCTTGACTCCGCTTGTGTGCGCGAGACCTATATAAAAGAACAGGTATTGTATGACTGTCTGCAGCATAGCAAGCCACACTATTTTGCCGGCGCAGCCCTTCTCCGGCTTTATGAACTTTCCTTCCAGCAGACTTCCAAATATCACGGCAAGGATTCCCGCCAGCACGAATCGCATACCGGCGAACAGTATCTGTGCCGACGTATCCGCACTCTCTATATTCCACAGTCCATAACCTATCTTTATACAAGGAAACGCACTTCCCCACAACAGGCAGCACAGCATGGCACCGAACCACACAACACTGGTCTTCTGCATCCATTTGTCGTTTATCTCTATCTTTTTCATATTTACTTCTCTCTCGTGTCTTTTATATCATAGACTAACAACATTATATACGATTATAACTGCCAGTCTATATTCTTTGCATTCTCAGCAAGCAGCAACCTGGTCGCAAGCTCTTCATCATCCAGTTCTACATAGTCACCATTTGCATAATATCTCCACTCGGCTGTCATCTTTTTCCCTGTAAAGTTCGTCTCCCTTATGACCCAGAACTGTTTTGGAGACAATCTCTCCTGATTATTTTTCATCAACGTATAGCACTCTGTGTACTTGCAATTCTTTACTAGTTCCTTGACATCCATAAATGTCTCACGATTCTGAACCTGACATATAAGCAGACTGCAATTCTTCTTTGGTTTTCTCTGTACCCTCTCAATGGATATATCAAACCATGAACACAGTATCATATATATCAATATGTATACAAACAAATATGCTATGGAAAATACGACATCACCTTTATCGCCAATAATCTTGTATAGGAACCATTTATTAAAATAGAACAGGATCACGCCAGTCAGAAATGAACATAAGATCAGATCTGTGAACCACTGGCCGGCTATGATCAGCCCATGTGTGTTACGTGAATCTGATAAAAAGCGCAGTATCCATAGAATCAACAGTGTGCCAACCGCCAACACAAGAGCCGCTATGCCAAGATGCACACCTGAGTCAAATATCCAATGCCAGTTAAGCGGCAATTTTATATGTTTTATATCTTGCAAGAGGTACTGCACATCAGGATTCCACACCGTATTGCCCCAATATATGAATCCCCATACTGCACCTATCACAAATAACAAAATCTCCTTTTTCCATCTTCCCCTCATAATGTACCTCCATTCTTAAGCATCTTTTATTGTATATATATGGAAAGTATATTTTTATACACGAAAAAAGTCAATTTTCTTTCCCCATTGGCGCGACTTGTTTTTGGCAAATATTTCTTCAATTATCTCCTCGTATATGATATGCTCTAGTTAGTTTATGCTAACCATATAGATTATTTACAAGGGGGATTACATGGAACAGAAAGAAAAAATTAAATACCAAAGGAACTGCCTGCTGGGCGCGCTCGGCGCAGCGCTCCTGATCGTGGGGGATCTGTGTATCAGCATAGTACCCGCATCACCCGCGGACAAAGGACTTTATGTGAGGGGGGCATATCTGAACGGGGATTTCCAGCTGTGGAGAGTGGCTCTGCTGCTTGTGACAGGTCTTGTCGGTATGTTCTTCTATGCATTTGGCATAGACGCCATATCGGAGCAGATACTTCCCAAGTACCGCAAGACGAGGGCACTCGTCAAATACGCAGGGCTCATGTATGTCGCGTCCGCCGCAACACTGCATTTTCTCGTGGGAACACTCGCTTACTGGGTAACCTATCTGTCTGAACACATTGGAAGAGAACAGGCCATCGCATATGTTGACGACTACTACAATCTGCTCTTTCCAGCCGTCAGCATAGTGTACATACCTACGGCACTGCTCATGCTCACAAGTCTTATATCGCTGCTGGCAGGCAGAACTGTCATGAAGAGGAGCATGATCGTATTTCACATCATCACATGGCAGCTTATATTTGTGCTCATTCCTGACATCAGACAGGCCATGGGCGCCGACATATCCACACTGGATTATGTATTCAGTCAGGCATCAGGAAACACCGCCTGCCTCATCTGGCTAGTTGCCAGCTTTGTATATTCTAAAAGAAACAGCAATTAACAACCGTCTCCAAACTAATTCAAACATATAAAAAGTTCCATGCATCTGCACCGTGCAGACACATGGAACTTTCTTATTACTCTATATTAACTTCAACCTACAGCATACCCTCTTTTATGATATCGTGGTCTCTCAGTACCTTTTCAATCACCGTGCCCTGGATCTTCTTAAGTATAGGTCTCTTGAGCTTGTTCAAAGGTCCAAGATTTATCTCAAGCGGAGATTTGCCATCCATGAGCTTCACGCTGCTGTCCAGCAGTTCACGGATATCGTACACACTTCCCCACACCTCAGGAACACCTCTGTCCACGCCGAGAAGTCCATACACAGCCTCCATGGCTGTTCTGACAGAATACTCTGTGGTGAACACTGTGTCACGAGGAGTGTCGGCGAACTGTCCGAGGAATGCAAAGTTGGTGCATCCATCCGGAATTACGTCTGGTCTGTCGCCCTTTGCCCTTGGCATGAAGAATGCGGTGATATATGGCATCATAGTTGGCACACAGACTGCGCTGTTTGTGGCCAGTTCCTCGATCTCATCTTCTGGCACTCCCAGATGATAGAGCCACTCCTCCGTGATCTCCTTACCGGTACAATCCTTCATAGGCTTCTTGATATAATCGCCCGGAACATCTGTGAACAGGCCATATACCCATACACACACCTTATCCTTGTCCTGGGTCTTGAACTGTCCCTGTCTGTTGATGGTCCAACTCATCAGCCAGCTTGAATCCTGACAGCTCACGATACCACCCGTGACAACCTTTCCTGTTCTCGGATCACGCTTGCAGATATCCACGATGTATGGGATGATCTTGTCGTCAAGCGTTGTTACTGTGGCCGACTCCCAGTTTGTCTTAGATATATCAGAACAGAACTTCTCAGGATGGCCAAATGAAGGATCCTGTGCAGCTATGTTCTTCCACAGGCTCCAGCAGCCGCTTGTTCTCACCTCTGCGTCACCATTTGGCGCATGATTCTGATCACCGTAGATAGTTCCCTCCGTGCAGCTTCCATTTGTGACAAATACAAGATCGTTCTCAGTGAGCGGGATCCCCTTCTCAGTTCCGTTTACCCTGCACTCGATGGTCTTTGCTATCTTCTTGCCGTCTCTCATGTCAAATATGACATTTGTGACCTCCGTGTTGTACTGGAATGTCACGCCCGCCGCCTCAAGATACTTCACCATCGGAAGGATCAGCGACTCATACTGGTTGTACTTCGTGAACTTGAGGGCCGAGAAATCCGGAAGTCCTGAGATGTGATGTATGAATCTCTGGAAGTAAAGTTTCATCTCCAGCGCACTGTGCCAGTTCTCAAATGCGAACATCGTCCTCCAGTACAGCCAGAATGTTGAATCAAATACCTCATCGTCAAATACATCCTCTATCGTCTTGTCATACAGATCCTCATCCTTTGTCATGAAGAGCTTCATGATTTCCATACAGCCCTTCTGGCTCAGATTGAATTTGCCATCTGTGTGGGCATCCTTGCCTCTGTTCACTGTTGCTCTGCAAAGTGAGTAATTTGGATCCTCCTTGTTCAGCCAGTAATACTCGTCAAGAACCGATGCCCCTGGTGTCTCTATGGAAGGTATACTTCTGAACAGATCCCACAGGCACTCGAAATGGTTCTCCATCTCACGTCCACCTCTCATGACGTAGCCTCTGGCAGGATCAAATATTCCATCGCACGCACCGCCCGCTATATCCATGGCCTCAAGAATATGGATATGTGAGCCCGGCATCTGTCCGTCACGTACAAGGAAGCAAGCTGCTGCCAGTGATGCAAGACCACTTCCCACTATATATGCGTTCTTGTCATCCACACCCTCTGGCTTTCTCGGTCTGGCAAATGCCTCGTAGTTACCATTTGTATAATAGATTCCCTTACTGTTCTTCTCATGCTTTCCGCGCTCCGTATTGCGGTACTCAGCATGTTCAGCCGCAGCCTTATCCTTCTGAACTTTTGCCTTATTATGATTTTTAACTGTGAGAGCTGCTGCTCCTGCGCCGGCTGCTGCCACCGCTGCTATCCCGATTCCCAATTTCTTCTTTGACATAAGCAATTCTCCTTTCAGTTTGCCGTCTATATCCATCTCATGCCCCTATAATAGCTTGCCCAATTTTTATTTCATATTTACAAAAAAAGTGGAATGATAAAATTTTTATCATTCCACCCGTTTTGTATAACTCTATATTGCATATGTACTCTAGCGATACCTTCTATCGCCGCCCTTCTGCCTGTAATATGCCGCCTTGTTCTCGTACATTCTCTCATCTGCAGCCTTTACTATCTCGTCAAATGACTCCCAGTCCTTCTCATCACTTGACACATAGCCACATGATATCGATACGGATTTCACCAGCTGTCCAGACCATCCACGCACAACGTCATCAAACTCCTGCTGCACTCTCTTCAGCCTTCTGGTATTTACAAAGATGATGGCTGCAAATTCATCACCGCCCATCCTGTACACCTTACCATAGTTTCCAAAACACTGCTCCATACACTCGGCAGCACCCTGAAGCAGTTCATCTCCAGCCGCATGTCCCAGGGTATCATTCACTGGCTTAAGCCCATTTACATCCATGGACACATACACATATACAGAATCTCCCGGCAGCTCCCTGACATCATCTATATATGCGCTCCTGTTATAACATTTTGTGAGCTCATCTGTATAAGACCTTCTTATCAGCTTCTGCTCCCGTTTCTTATCTTCATCTATGTTTCTGGTGGTAAATATGACTTTTAAAGGACGTCCGTCCTCGTCAACATCTATCGATATAAATGACAGTCTGAACCATCCAAGATCCTTCACCATGAACTCACCTGATACAATCTTTTTCTTGATCAGCCTGTCCCCAAGACTATCAAGATCCATGAATTTCTGGGCACTTGCCTGATGTTCATCCACAACCACCTTATGAACGATCTTCCTCATAAGTTCCTTCGCCCCTGCTGCCCGCTCACCAGCCCTCAATATCAGGTCTCCTGCGGTATAGAGTGCAAATGTATCATGTTGAAGATCAAGCATATGCATGCTGTAATACATCCCCGACATGGATGTCAATATTGACAGCTGTTCATTTCTCTCCCGGTTCGCATGTATCACCTTCATCACCATGCTTACCACCAGGCCGGCGGCAAAACACAGATACAGTGCCATGATAACCATGATTGCCATATTACTCCGGCTATTCACATCCATTCTATATATGACCCCGATCACATACTCTCCGGATCTTCGGAATACACATCTGTTTCTAAATCCATTAATCCTTCTTATGCCTGTAAAACTGTCTTCATCGTCCGGCAACATATCATCAGTCACCGAAATGCCGATCTCATCAAGAGTAAGCCCTACTACCGGTTCATATGAACATCCATATATTTCTCCCGATTCGCCATCTGCCACTACAACACTCAGACCATCATACATAGGCATATTGGCAACCACCGTGGATATCTCATTCTGTTTTACTTCATTCAGAAGTCTTCTCGGCTCGATTCCAACCTGTATCATCTTGGTTCCATCATCGTTCCATGTTATTGCATACATCATCTTCTTACCATTTGATGTGTTCGGAGTGACATCCTGACACATGGTGAGATTCTTGTCATCAAGCATCGGCTTGAAATACGCCATCTGCTCCCCGGAATCAAAGCTATATCCAAAATATTCGGGATTGGTACCAGCATATATCACGCCATCCGTATTAAACAAATGCACCTCATCAACAGATATAAGTGCAGCAATCTTGCGGAGCTCATCCACATCATTTGCCACCTCAGGCTTTGCATCAACTATATACGCCACAGCCTTAGCCCTGACCATATAATCTTCCTTGAGGGAGTCTATCAAATCTTCCTCACTTGCCTTATTCTTCTCAATTACATTGCTGACCTGATCCAGCAGCACCTGCGAGGTCCTGTCAAAACTCCTGTTATTGATAAAGCTCAGTATGACCGCCTGGATGACCATAGCAACCAGCACAATTCCCCCTGTTATCAGTATTATCCCCGGCAATCTCTTTTTCATATCTGATGTTCGATTCATAAGCGCTCTCCCCGCGTATCCCGCAGTACTAGATTTCTTTATCCTGATCCGTCCTCTGCTTTTACATCTCGCTTTCAAAGTTATGAATGGAATTTGCTATATTTCCACGAAGCGTAATGCTAAGCTGCTCCACTATTTTATGATAATCGTCTTTCATCCCCTCGTCTACCCAGTCAAGCATAATTCCAACAAATCCATACTTGTAAAAGTCTGCTATGAACTGCTTATCATTCTCAGAAAGATTATCCCCTGCGCATTTCTCATCCACTACATCCGCTATGAGCTGGTACGACAGCTTATATAGATAGTTTTCTATCTTTGCCTTATCCACCGACCTATATATATTTACGATAAAGGGCTTGTTCTCAAGCACAGCCTCAAACACCTGTATCATGCCCTCCTGCCAGGTATCGTAGGTCTTCTTATCCTTCAGTGCCTGCTTCCCATCCTCTATACACACCCACTCGGCAAGCTCATATATGTCCTGAAAATGATAATAGAATGTCATTCTACTTATCCCGCAGTCTCCAGTGAGATCCGCTATCGTTATCTTGTCAAATGGCTTCTCCTTGAGAAGCTTTTTCAGAGATGCCTCAAGTGCTTTTTTAGTTGAATTTGCCATGCATACCTCCTGTTATCTAAGCTGTTCATATCATCCTTATAAACAAACATACTCATAAAAAACAATGTTGCTTCTTATGAGTATATCTTTATGTTTATTATATTCTTTTTTCGACAATTCTCTACTTAAAAATGTTATATTTCCTTATCTTTCTTCTGATCTTACGTCTGTTCTTCTCGTCTCCAAAGAAGCTGCTGAGCTTTTCAACAAACAGTGTCAAATATCTGAACATAGATTCCGCAGCAAATGCAAATACAACCATGAGCAGGAAACATATGTTGGATATCGACTCTATGGCAAACAGCCTGCCGAGGAAAAGGCCACAGAACAGCAGTCCGATTATGTTGATAAGAAGTACACCATACTTCATCTTGTTGAACGGATGGCTGATCTTGATTATTATCATGAATCCGACAACCGCAAGAAGCATTGTGCCGGCTGTGGCTATGTCCTCACTCGGGAGATTGAAGACCTGTCCGCAGATTACAAGTGCTCCGACCGACAACACATCCGTGAGTCCTGCAGGCAATGCTTTTAACATGACATTTACCATAAAGTTTCCCTCTATACGATCCCTGTTCGGCTCAAGTGCCAGCAGGAATCCCGGCAATCCTATGGTGAACATGCTTATGAGCGATATCTGTGAAGGCTCCAGCGGATATGTGATCGCAAATATCGCTGAGAATATGGCCATCAGCAGTGAGAATATATTCTTAACAAGGAAGAGGCTTGCTGATCTCTGTATATTGTTGACCACCTGTCTTCCCTCAAACACCACATATGGCATACGTCCGAAATCCGAATCCAGAAGCACCGTCTGTGCCGCCTGCGCAGCCGCTTCACTTCCGGATGCCATTGCAATACTGCAATCGGCATCCTTCATTGCGAGTATATCATTTACACCATCACCAGTCATGGCAACCGTGTGTTTCTGTTTCTGGAGCGCCCTGACTATGAGCTGCTTCTGTTTAGGCGTAACTCTTCCAAATACTGTATATTTATCCACAGCCTCAGTTATATCCTTCTCAGACGCCAAAGTGGACGCATCCACATAGTTCTCCGCTCCATCTATGCCTGCCCGCTTTGCCACCTCTGATACTGTGGCAGGGTTATCTCCGGATATGACTTTTATGGCAACGCCCTGCTCTTTGAAATATGTAAATGTGCTCTCCGCATTTTCCCTTATTGGATTTGAAAGCACTATATAACCAATAGGAGATATGCCTCCTAATGGTCTTACCGAACCAATGGAATCCTCTCCTGACTCCGCCATAAGAAGGACTCTGTATCCCTTGCTCTGGTACTCCTCTATCTCTCCGGATATCTCCTCATACCTATCCTTCATTATAAACTCCGGAGCACCAAGCATATAGTCTCCCTCGACAAATGACACCTTGCTGTATTTGTTCGCCGATGTGAAAGGCTGTGTCTTGAGCAGTGTCCTGCTGCCCTTCTCTATCTCATTCTTAGCCACATAGGCTCTGATTGCCTCCATTGTGGCATTGTTGTCCTCAATGACCGCCGAGTAATCCGCCAACAAGTGCGCAAATGCTCTCTTGTCCATCTCGGCATCGCCGCATCTGCCGCTTATCACCAGCTCTGTAACCTGCATACCCGGCTCAGTGATGGTTCCGGTCTTATCCACACAAAGTACATCGACTCTCGCGAGTGTCTCTATACTCTTCATGTCATGCAGTAACACTTGTTTCTTCGCAAGCCTTATTGTGCTGAGCGCAAGCGCAACAGTTGTGAGCAGATAAAGTCCTTCAGGGATCATTCCGAGAACCGCCGCAACCATCGATACCACACTCTTCTTGAATGTCTCTCCATTCATGATATACGCCTGGCAGAACAAAATGATTCCCACTGGTATGATGATGATTCCAACCCATTTTACAAGTTTGTTGATGTACCTGATCATCTCTGACTGTTCGCCGTCACCCATGGCCTTCGCCTGGGCTGTGAGCTGTGATATGTATGACTCATTGCCCACCTTGTCAAGCTTGGCATAGCACTGTCCGGACACCACAAAACTTCCGGACATGAGTCCATCACCTGATTTCTTCTTGATCTCGTCTGACTCACCGGTGAGCAGAGCTTCATTTACCGATATACTGCCGCTGAGCACCGTAGCGTCAGCACATATCTGATTGCCTGCCGACAGAATGATGATATCGTCCTTAACCAGTTCCTCTGATTGTATCTGCTGTTGTTCTCCGTCTCTCACAACTATCGAATGTGGCGCATTTAACATGCTCATCTTGTCAAGAGTCTTTTTTGCACGCAACTCCTGAAATATTCCTATAACCGTATTGCCTATGATGACCGGCAGGAAAGTCAGATTCCTAAACGAACCAACGATACATAGCAGCACCGTAAGTATGAGGAATATAAGATTGAAGTACGTAAGCAGGTTGGACTTGACGATCTGCCCCACAGTCTTCTGCGTACTTATATCCGTGTGATTGGTCTGTCCATTGTCGATCCTTTTCCTTACTTCCTCCGAGGTAAGACCCATGATCGGGACTCCTCGTGTATCCAAATTGCTTTCTGAGTTTGTATCCAAATAAAACACCTCTTCCTGTGTATATGGTCGGCAAATGTTATGCATCGAGCAGCATTTTGCATCGACTGCCCATGACATCTCATTATTTCTTTAACAAAGTTCTATTATAAGTACTCCAAGTAAGGTTATTCAAGGATGATGGCAGATATTTCATATTTTTTTAAGAAACCTTGTGTCTTATTAACGACAAGCGGACAACCATCTGGTTTGAGATATAGTTGATGACTGAGTCGGCTAAACAAAATGAGCATAACACATTTCCCATCTGGGTATTATTGTGTTACGCTCATTTTTTATGCAAGCCGCGAACCAGGTTTCGCATCTACATCATATTCCATTATCATAGCATAAGCCATATTTGATATATTGACTGCACTATGGTCTCTGTCCCATTGCGCCCTCAAGTGTGATCGTCTCACCACTCATGTACTTGAAATCCGGTGATGCGAGTGCCACGCATGCACGTCCAATCTCCTTCTCTACGTCTCCGAAGTGTCCCATTGGCGGCATCTTAACATTTGCCTTGAACGCATCCGGATATGCCTTCTCAAAGTTCTCAAGCTGTGATGTCCATGCGAGAGGACATACTATATTGACATTTATTCCGTCAGCTGCCCACTCTGTAGCTGCTACTCTTGTAAGGCCCCTGATGCCTTCCTTCGCTGCCGCATATGCGCACTGTCCGTAATTTCCAAAGAGGCCTGCACCTGATGCAAAGTTGATGACTGAACCCTTTGTCTCCTTCAGATATGGATAGCATGCCTGCATATAGTAAAATGCAGCGTAAAGACCTGAATATATGGCAAGGTCAAACTGTGCTGTTGTGTGATCTGCGATGGTAACGCCTGATGCAGATGCCTGCGCATTGTTGATGAGCACATCTATTCTTCCAAATTCCTTAACTGTCTGCTCCACAACGTTCTTGACGACGCTCTCGTTGTCCGCACCTGCGTTTACATCAGCCTGGACTGCAAGAACCTTGATCCCATATTTGCTCTCAAGCTCTGCCTTTGCATCCTCAAGTTTCTTGACATTACGTCCTGTAAGCACCAGATTGGCACCTTCCTTGGCATATGCTGTCGCTATTCCGTATCCGATGGATCCACAGCTTCCATCGCTGAGAACTGCACGTCCGCCTCCTGTTATTATCGCTGTCTTACCTGTTAAAAAACCCATATGTGTACACTCCTTCCCTAGCCATGACTACTTTCTTCACACCGCATAGATTTCTGTCAACCATAACATATATCTATAATTTCATAGCCCATGTCTATTATTATAGCCACACGGCCGCCCCAAAACAACACCTTCACATACCTTTAAATGAAAATATTTATGCATATCGTTCCTCAGAACACTGGTGATACAGCTTGCAGCGGTGTTGATGCTGCCTATGGTGTTTGGCATCAATGGAATCTGGTGTGCTGTGGCCGTAGCGGAGGCTGTGACCCTTGTCATAACTATCACCTTCCTTATAAAAAATAAAAAGAAATACGGATATTAAACAAAATAAGCCGGAGTATGTGATTTTTAATTGTCACGCACTCCGGCATTTTTACATCGCCCTATTCACTATGTTCTTAAGTTCCGGATAGCTGGACACAGCCAGTACATCCTCGTCCGTCTTGTTCTGCAGCGACAAATACCACACCGGTGTCATTCCAGCATTTTTCGCTCCCATGACATCCTTCTTGTAGCTATCGCCCACATAGATGACCTCATCGTTCTTTACGCCCAGCTTTGTAGCTATCATATCGAACATCCTGCGGTTCGGCTTTTCTATACCAGCCTCCTCGCTTGTTATCATTGCGTCAAGTCTGCCCGTAAGTCCAAGTCTGTCTATCTTCCTGAACTGGATATGCGCAGTCATATCTGTACAGATACCAATCTTTATTCCTCTGGCTTTCATATCATCTATAAACTCCAATGCCCCGGGGAATATGGATATCTTGTTCAGGAAATTGTTCCAGAAATAGTTGTACACCTGCAGGTCATACTTAAATGGTGATACCCCCAGAATCTCCAGCATCTTCTGGAAGTACAGCACCCTATTGTGCTGCGCCGCCATATCCCAGGCAGAGAGCTGATCCTTTACCATGTCTCTGCCTTCTTCAAAGGCTTTCATCACTGTCACTTCATCTATATGAAGAAGTTCATTTGCCACATATCTCACAGTGTCTTCCACTGCCTTATCATTCTCGTGAAGGCAGTCGTATAATGTATCATCTAAATCAAATACTATTGCTCTTATCATATCTACCGGCACTCCCTTCGAACTTCATCGGTGATCGTTGTTCCACCGGACTTATACCAGTTGTCCACAAAACTGTCAAATTCATCCAGATCTGCTTCACCTGTAACTATCTTCAGGTAAGTATTGCTCTCCAGATTCTCAAGGTGCCACCAGTCTGACACCATGGTCTCAGTCTCACCGAAGTACAGAGATTCGACTTTATTTGTACGCGCATCATTGAGGATCTTGCATGCAGTTATACGGGATGTATATGCCGCCCAGTCCTCCGATGACGCATTATCTTCATTCTTGAGATATGACTCACACGCCTCATAATAAGATTGTTCCAGCAGATTCAGATCATCCGGCTGCCTTATGCCAGAGAACACGTGGTTCAGCTCGCCATAGCATATCTGAAGTGCATTGTTGTAGTCCACGTTCATTGCAAGTGGTCTTGCGGTAGGATCCACATTGAGTTTGTAGTAATCCTTTATAGCCTGATTGTCTTTGTCCTCATATCTTACATAGTCGAACAGCACACTTATTATCTTGCACACTATCTCCGGGTGCTCATATCCCTTTCTGACTACCACGAAGTTGCCATATGGAACCTGAGTGTGATAACTCGTTGAGTCGTTTTCCTCTGTGGCAAGCAGATATGGTTCCCACTTTGCTGTTGGATCGGCCGCTACAGCGTCCATAAGAGGATTATTTGGCGCCCACCATGGTCCAAAGAATGAACCACACTGTCCATTCACTATGAGTTCTATTATGTTGCTGCTTGTCCGCATGAGGAAATTCCGATCCAGAATCCCTTCCTCGTACATCTCATGTATATGCTCCAGAGCCTTCTTTGCCTCCGGCTGTACAGAACCATACACAACCTTTCCGTCCTCATCCTTTATCCACTGTTTCGGAAATGCCCCATATGCGGCAAATACAATGTCGAGTGTGTACTCGCTGCTATAACCACAACCGCCGCAGAGACTTGTGTCTGCCACCAGCCCTACGGTACTTCCTACACCATTATTTCCCGGATCTTTCTCAATAAACTGCCTGATGATCTCCTCCGCATCCGAAAGTGTTCTCGGAGCCTCAAGTCCCAGCTTATCCATCCAGTCTTTTCTAAGCCATATCAGATTTGGTCCATCTGATATATTTGTCTCAGGTATGGCCATGATACGGTCATCAAATGTGACTACATCCATAATACTGCTGCCATAACTCTTATATATGTTCTTTATCGTTTCACTCATACAGTTGTTATAACTGTCTGTGAGATCCTCGATCATGTCATTTTCCACCAGATACTGCAGCTCATCCATGTCCTGGACGATCATCACATCCGGAAGATCCTTCTGTGCTATCACCATGGATACATTATCATCATACTGATTATCAGCAGCCTCAAATATATCCTGGTTCTGCACATTTAAGATTTCATTTAATATCTGTGTGTATGCGTTATTTTCATACGTTTCTCCCTGTGGGAGATTTGAATTATTTGCACCGGACAGCTTTCCCAGGGTATAGGTGAGCTGTTCCGGATACCTTCCAAGCGGCGTTGTCTCCGCAATATGCATGGCAGACTCATATTCTGCATCTGTGGTCGCCTTAGACGGGTTGGAGGGGGTGTTATTGTCCTGGCAGCCACATATTATTATAAGGGTAATTGTTAGCACACATGTTATTATTTTTTTCAGATACTTCATTGCTGGCATATGCTTTCCTCATTCCACTTAGGTTTTGCAAATAATTTCATATATTATCCTTAACCCTTTACGCCTCCAGACATGCTATCCTTGTAGCACTTCTGCATTATCATAAAGAGAATGATAATCGGTACGGATATCAGCACTGCGCCAGCCGCAAATGAGTTGAACCAGTTGTACACATACTCTTTCTCGAGCATGTTCCAAAGTCCGATGGATACTGTGTAATAGTCCTTGTTGGCTCTGCATATAACCTTGGCAAACACAAAATCAATCCATGGTGCAAGGAACGAATTCAGAACCGTATAAACTATGATCGGTCGGCTGAGTGGTATGATGATCCTTGTAAATGACTGCCATCTTGTAGCACCATCAAGGTATGCTGCTTCTTCCAGCGACTTTGGTATAGTATCAAAGAATCCTTTGGCGATATAGAATCCAAGTCCTGAACCGCCTGAATATACGAGTACCAGAGCAACCCTGATGAGTGAGCCTTCTGAAAGTCCCAGAACCTTAAGGATGTAATACACAGCTATCATAGCCATGAATCCCGGGAACATTCCAAGGATAAGTGCCACATTCATAAATGGCTTTCTCAGTCTGAAACGCATTCTTGACATACAGTATGAAACTGCAAGCACGAACGCTGTTGATATTATACATGAGAAAATTGCTATTATCAAAGTATTCTTGAACATCTGCATGAAATTCAGAATACCTGTGTCTGTAAAAAGCTTTGTATAGTTTGCCAGAGTCAGAGACTTTGGCAGCAGAGTTGAAACATACTGTCCTTTCTCTCCTCTGAAGCTTATCATGATTATCCATGCGATCGGCAATACCCAGATAACCGAAAGGATTACCAGTATGATATGAACCACGATGTCTCCCAGTGTCCATTTGCTTCTTGCTTTAATCTCATTATTATTTGATTTAGCCATTACTGAAATCCCTCCTCATCTTTATATGATGCGGTGTTGTGGTAAGTTACCAGTGACACAACAGCGAGAACTATGAATGTCATTATACCTATAACAGCACCTAAGTTATAGTACTGGTTATCAACCGTCAGCTTATAGAGCCATGTGACAAGAAGATCTGTCTTTCCGGCAGTCTTTCCAACCGGGGTAGGTGCTCCATTTGACAAAAGGTAGATAACGTTGAAGTTATTGATATTTCCTGCAAATGTTGTTATCAGATATGGTGCTGTGACAAACAACATATATGGAAGAGTGATCTTGAAGAAGATCTTTACCGGGCCTGCGCCGTCAACTCTCGCAGCCTCGTATATCTCCTCCGGTATACTCTGGAGAATTCCGGTGACCTGCATGACGGTGAATGGAATTCCTATCCAGATGTTGATGACAATTACCATGACTCTGGCAAGTGTTGCATTGCTCCAGAATGGAATAGCATTGTCGATTATTCCGTTATTTATAAGTAATGTATTGACGATACCATTCTGACTGAAGATCGTTCTCATCAGAAGAAGTGATACGAACTGTGGAACCGCTGCTGAGAGCATGAAGATCGCTCTCCACATACCCTTTGCCCTGGTTCCCTTTCTGTTGATCACCATTGCGAGTATCATTCCAAGGAAGTAGTTACTGAATGTGGCTGCCACAGCCCAAACAAGTGTCCAGCCAAGCACTGACCAGAATGTACTTCCTATTGCATCACTAAAGTTCAATATCTTTGCAAAATTCTTCAGTCCAACCCAGTTGAATATAACTGTATGTGAATCAAGCTTGCTGTAATTTGTAAATGCCATAAATATCATGAAAACCAATGGCAATATCGTAAATACAACGACTCCAAGTACAGGAAGTGGAAGAAGGAATGCATGAAGATTGCTGTCAAACAGACTCTTCACATCGTCCTTGAACTTTGGAACCTTTTTGCCTTTATCCCACAGGCAATACGCTTTGTATGCGCTCTCTATACTTACTACCCAAAGGCAGATGAATGCGAAAATTATAAACAGTGTTGCCACACCGTACAGGAGCATGAGCAGAGAGTTGTCACCCTGAGTATATTCAAATACACCCTTTGCATCATTCCAGACCTTCTGCTGTTCCTGACCACCCAGATGGAAGATATCCACCAGTAGTGATGCTCCATGCTTTATCATAAACCATATAAACAGTACCTCAAGTACCAGGTACGAAAATCCCTTTACAAACTGTTTTCTGACTATGCTTCCAAACCCCAAGATCAGAAATGAAATTCTGGTAGCTATGTCTCCATTTGCCGCTGCCTGTGCAACGGTATATGGGTAATCAGATCTTCGTATTTTCTTTATTTTGCTTTTTTTATTTGTTATAGCCTGAGCCATCCTAACACCTCCGTCTCAAAGTAAATCATTATCTCTTCTTATTACAAGTGCCCCATCACCTGTAGATGAATGGAGCACCTGTTTTTGAAATATATAACTAGTATTTTTACTGTGCTACATCAGTGTTAAGTGATGTGTTGAATGACTCTGTCATATCTGCTGCGTTGTCATGTGTAACCTCACCATTTACGAGAGACTTACCAAAGTTTTCTGCTGGTGTCCAGTAGTTGCTCATCTTAGGAACAAATGGCTGGATGAATGCTGTTGTATCGAATGTTGCATTCTGAGCTGTTACAAGTGCATCGCCCTTAACTGCATCGCTCTCAAGAAGGCTTGTGTTACATGGAACGATGTTTCTTGCTGTGTAGTGTGACTCCTGTGATGCCTCATTTCCAAGGTAGAGTGCAAGTGCAACTGCAACCTGTGGATACTCACAGTTAGGATTTACAGCGATTGCCTTTGATCCTGCAAATGAGAGGAGCTGCTTGTCCGCACCGCCGATCTTGGCTGTTGGCATAACTGCGATTCCGAGATCATCTCCAAGTGCATCGTGTAATGCTGCGTAGTCCCATGAGCCTGAGAACATTGCTGATATTGAACCATCTGTCATACCTGAGATACCAACACCTGACTCATCGTTTACAAAGTTCTTGTTGTTTACAAGATCTACCAGGTAGTCTGTAACAGCCTTGCCGTTGTCACCACCGAAGTTGATTCCTGCATCATTGTCTGTACCATCACCGAATAATGTTCCGCCATTTGCAAGGTAGAATGCTGCGATGTACCATGAGTTTGAGAGTGGGAATGAAACCTTACCCTTCTCAAGCATTGTGTCAAGGCTCTTTACATCATCCTCTGTAAATGTCTTCTTGTTGTAGTACATAAACCATGTATTTGTTGTAAATGGCACACCATAGATACCTCCATCAACTGTGATAGAATCTACGATCGCCTGTGAATTTGTTGACTTAACATAATCTGCTGTGCTTCCGCCGAGCTCTGAGATAGCACCTGCATCGATCAGAGTCTGTAACTGGTCATTTGCGAACATGTATACATCTGCTGACGCTGAAACATCCTGTGTTACAGTCTTTCCAGCATCACCCTCACTACATGTACCATACTCAAATGTGATATCCCAGTTTGGATGCTCTTTCTTGAATGCCTCACATGTTGTCTGTAACCACTCGCCGTAATCAGGTGACTGATCCTCAGCTGGTCCCCAAACTGTAAGTGTTGTCTTGATCGCCTCTTCCTCTGAAGCTGCCTCTGTTGCATCTGTAGCCTCTGATGCATCACTCTTTGCTGCTGCTGTTGTTGACTCGTCCTTTCCTGAATCTCCACATCCTGCCAGCATTGACATTCCCATTACACCCGCAAGTGCAACTGCTGCAAATCTCTTAACTCTCATAACCGTTCCTCCTTAAAAATATAGTTTTGATTGAATGTTTTTAACACCTTTGCAGTACCTTTACCTTATGTCATCATTATAAGAAAACGTTTCCAATCCGTATATATCAATGATTTTAGAAACATGTTGGATTTTTTAGATATGTTGAATTTTTTTGATGGGCGGGCGCCGCTCCGGAGTGTGCCGCGGAGATCCGCCGTTATGCATTGTTATTATGTCCACAAAAGTATAAAAAAATGTACCTCTTGAGCTTTAATAAGCTTCAAAAGGTACATCCACTCTTCGTATTTTTTATAATTTTTCTAGTTTTCTACTCTCTTTGGGAAGTGGAGCATTACTTTCGTGCCGGCTCCCGGGGTGCTTTCGATCTTCACCGCGTACTTCTCTCCATAATATAGCTTGATCCTCTCGTTTACATTTGACACACCGTAGCCATTGGACGACTTGGACAGGATCAGGGCGGCCTGGGTCTTTGTCATACCGACACCGTTGTCAGATACGGTAAAGTCAATGAAATCTCCATTCTCCTTTCCCTCTATGCGTATCTCTCCTCTGCCATCAGTCTTGACGTCAATTCCATGCCCTATCGCGTTTTCAAGCAGCGGCTGGAGTATCAGATTCAATGTTTCGTATTTTAAGATACTGTCATCTATGTCGTACACCACATCAAAGCTGTTGTCATGCATGGCAAGCTGGATATCAAGATACGACTTGATATTTGCTATCTCATCTTTGACAAGCAGGATGTTTTTTCCTTTGTTCAGGGCTGTCCTGTAGAATGTGGACAGAGACAAGGTGATCCGGCTTATGTCTTCCTGCTCCGCCTCAAGGGCTTTCCAATTGATCATAGACAGAGAATTGTACAGGAAATGCGGGTTGATCTGGGCCTGAAGTGCCCTCATCTCGTATTCTTTTTCCTTGATCTTGCTCTGATATACCTCATTGACAGTCTCATCAAGGCGCTTACTCATGCTGTTGTAGCCATTTATAAGATCACCAATCTCATCTGTACTGTCATTTTCTATAACCATGCCCAGATTTCCTGTCTCGGTGGCCTTCATAGTCTTCTGAAGATTTTTGATTCGCTTCGTTATAAATTCTGATACCATATTTATACATAATATACCTGCGAGCATACTTACCAGAAGTGCCGCCACCGCTATTATAAGTATCGGACGAACCGATGAGATTATAAGTCTGTTCGGTTTGTATACACATATGTTCCAGCCGGTCGCCTTGGACGTCTTATCTATGAACTGATACCCTGAATTTTCCATCTCTCTCAGAACATCGAATTTATCCACATCCAATTCATATGCTGACTGCTCATCGGCAAATGTATTCTTGTTGAATATCATATGTCCATACTCATCCTCTATGATAAGCCCATAATTATCAAACATTGTCTCTGTATAAAACGGTTGAAATACACTGTCATAATCCACGCCTACATACAAAACGCCCTTGGCACCTTTCTGCTCCAGCATAGCCATCCGGCTGACTGAAAATGCAGTTCGGCTTTCCAGATCAATATGCCAGTGTATATTGTTATCCAGATCATCATATGCATGCGTTCCATCCGCCAGATCTTTTAACGGTGCAACTGTTGACCCATGTTTCACATCGCTGGCATCAGTATATATCGTGACCTGATTTACATCCTCATGGAAATACATGATCGATGCCAGCAGAGGATCGATCACCGTACTGAACTGCTCATAATTCTGGTATGCCGACTGGTCCGCACTCAGTATCTTTGCAATCGACTGGTTATACGATATATATTTAGAGAGATTGTTATATATCTCCAGTTCATTGTCCATGGAATCCGTGGTCTGGCTGACATAAGATTTCAGTATCGTTGTCTCCCGGTCCCACAGAATCTTTTTCATCTCCATGTATGTTATACCCAGTATTATCATAACAGGCACAAGTCCGGCAAGCAGATAAATAACAACCATTTTGCCGGTCAGCCTCATATCACGAAATCTCTTCTTGAGTCCACCTTTGTTCATCTACGATCCCCCTGCTTAACGAGTTCTGCACTCGCCATTTGCCAAGTCTGCTGTATGTCTACTCTTCTCCTGTAACACCGCTCTCCCTGAATTTCTGAGGGCTCACTCCATAAAACTCCCTGAAACTCGAACAAAAGTAGGATACATTCTGATAACCACACATCGCACCTATATCTACAATCTTTGCCATACTATTCTCAAGCATATCCCTTGCCCGCTCCATTCTATATGACTTGATAAATTTGCTCAGATTCTGTCCCGTCTCTTTCTTGAACACTGTGCTGAGATAACTTGGGGCAAGATATACCATATCCGCAAGCATATCTATGCCAAGCTCGCTCCCGTAATTCCTGTAAATATACTGCTTTACCATCTCCACTTCCTTATGTCCGGTCTGACTCTTGTCCTCAAAGCAGGCCGCCAGTCTGTCTATCGCAACCTCGACGAGACCTGTAAGGCTCTGAAAATCCGTCGTCATATACATCTTTTCAACATCCTTGTTAAGATCCGCCTCACCTGTTCCATCTATACTGCCATATATGTCCTTTAAAAGATTTGAGTAGAGAAACTTTATATATATCTGTGAACACTCATTCTTGTGCCTGTACTTTTCACAGAATTTGTCAAAATGCTCTCTGAGTGCATCCACATCCTTCATCTTGATGTCTTGTTTCATCTGTTTCATAAGAGTGTCATCATCAAACTGAATCATTCCTGACGAATCGCTCTCCATATTCGGGTAGAACACCTTTATCTCCGGATGATAAAACTTATTGTCCATGAGCTCATCAAGCTCATCGACCTTCTGTTTCATGTCCTCAGGTTTCTCTATATCCGATGAAACTGCTATAAAGCATTCCTCATCGTAATCACTTTTAATTATCCTGGCTAGCTCCTGGGCCGTGGAAACCACATCTGTTTCATCGCCCAGGAAAATAAGTTCCTGCTGTTGGTTCAGATTTAGGTATCTCTGTATTCCAAGTGACATTATCTTCTCATTTTTCTTGAAATCCACATCTCGTCTTCCAAAGAAATCGTGATTAAATTCTACCAGCAGAATTCTCTTAAATCTGGCAAAATCGAGGTTCAGACCGTTGTACTCTCTGCGTATGCTCTCTATATCTTCGCCATTTACAAGCATATATAGTGCATGCTCATATAGGAATTCCATGCTCTTATTCTTGAGTTCATCCGAGGCTTTAGCCGCCTCAAGCTCATCCACAACCTTCTCCAGCGTCTCCTTAAACTCCTTCGGATCGACCGGTTTCAGTATATAATCCACAACCCCCAGCCTTATCGCTCTCTTTGCATAGTCAAATTCATTGCAGCCACTGAATATCACGCATCTCATTTTCTTCTTCTCATTTACCACATTGTCAATGAGTTCTATACCGTCCATGAATGGCATCTTCACATCGGTTAGAAGGATATCATAATCCTCCTGACGTATCTTCTCCAATGCATCAAGACCGTTTACTGCCTCGTCGATATCAAATTCCATATTCAGCTTTTTCAGAAGGAATCTTATCCCATTTCTCTCTATTCTCTCGTCATCAACGATCAGTATTCTATACATCTCTCCACTGCCTTTCTTTTTCTTGATGTGAACTGATTTCGTATCACATTCCAACTTTCGTTATTCAATTATAACCGACTTACTTCTCATATGCCACCTAAAACCATCACAAGAATTCTTTATTTAAATCAAATAGGGCACCAAAAGGGGACGGAGGTACCTGTCCCCTCCGTCCCCTGCTGGGAAATAAACCTAGATTTATATTATAATCTCCAGATGTCCTTGTTGTACTCAGCTATTGTTCTGTCTGATGAGAAGAATCCAGCCTTGCTGATGTTGACAAGTGCCTTCTTTGCCCAAGTCTTACGGTCCTCGTAATCTGCAAGTACGCCTTCCTTGGTCTTGATATAATCCTCAACATCCAGGAGTGTCATGAACCAGTCCTTTACGATAAGTTCGTTGTGAAGTCTCTCAAGGCTTTCCTTCTGTCCGATCTCAAGGAGCTCATCGCTCACGATGAAATCAACAAGCTTCTTGATCTCTGGCTGCTCGTAGTAATCCTTTGACACATAATCAGCCTTTGCATAGTGGTCGATAACTGCCTCGCTTGACTCGCCGAAGAAGTAAATGTTGTCCTCTCCAACCAGTTCTCCGATCTCCACATTTGCACCGTCTCTTGTACCAAGTGTAAGCGCACCGTTCAGCATGAACTTCATGTTTCCGGTACCTGATGCCTCCTTTGAAGCAAGGGAGATCTGCTCTGAGATATCACATGCAGGTATGATCTTTGCTGCCTTTGACACATTGTAGTTCTCGATCATGACAACCTTGAGGTATGGACTTACCTCCGGGTCATTATCGATGAGCTGCTGCAGGCAGAGGATAAGATGGATGATATCCTTTGCGATGGTGTATGCTGGAGCTGCCTTTGCACCAAATATTACAGTCACAGGAGTCTTTGGAAGATTTCCTGCCTTGATATCGAAGTACTTGTGGATAACCCAAAGTGCGTTCATCTGCTGACGCTTGTACTCATGAAGTCTCTTAACCTGTATATCAAAGATAGAATTCTCATCTATGTCAATGTTCTGTGTCTCCTTAAGGTAATCCTTGAGAACGACCTTGTTCTGCTTCTTGATATCCATGATCTTGCCAAGGACTGCATCATCATCATAGAACTTAGCAAGGTCATTCAGCTTCTCTGCATCCTTCTTGTAGCCGTCACCGATAAGCTCTGTGATATAAGCTGCAAGCTGCTCGTTGCAGTGGAGGAGCCATCTTCTGAATGTGATACCATTTGTCTTGTTGTTGAACTTCTCAGGATAGATCTTGTAGAAGTTGTTCAGCTCAGAATCCTTGAGGATCTCTGTGTGAAGGTATGCAACACCATTTACACTGTGGCTATAGTGTATATCAATGTGTGCCATGTGCACTCTCTGATCCTTGTCGATGATATATACGCTCTCATCCTTATATCTGTTACGAACCTTCTCATCCAGTTTCTTGATGATAGGAACAAGCTGTGGAACAACCTTCTCAAGGTAAGCAAGCGGCCACTTCTCAAGAGCCTCTGCAAGGATAGTGTGGTTGGTGTATGCGCACACCTCTGTCACGATCTCTGTAGCCTCGTCAAATGATATTCCCTCAGCGGTAAGAAGTCTGATGAACTCAGGGATCACCATTGAAGGGTGTGTATCATTGATCTGAACTGCTGCATAATCAGCCAGGTCGTGAAGATTTGAACCCTTTGCCTTAGCCTCATCAAGAATGAGCTTTGCACCATTTGCCACCATGAAATACTGCTGGTAGATACGGAGAAGATTTCCAGCCTCATCGCTGTCGTCCGGGTACAGGCAGAGTGTCAGGTTCTTTGCAATGTCTGTCTTGTCGAAGTTAATTCCGCCCGGCTCCATGATGGACTCGTCAACGCTCTCGATATCGAAGAGGTGGAGCTTATTTGTTCTGTTCTCGTATCCGGTTACATCTATATCGTACATTCTTGACTGGACTTTCAGGTTGCCAAATGTGATCGTGTTGGTAACGTCTGTCTTCTCGAGCCAGCTGTCTGCCTCAATCCAAGGATTTGCAGTCTCCTTCTGGTAGTTGTTCTCAAATACCTGCTTGAACAGACCCATGTGGTAGTTAAGTCCAATTCCATCTCCGTGAAGTCCGAGGGTTGCCATGGAATCAAGGAAGCATGCTGCAAGTCTTCCAAGTCCGCCATTTCCAAGTGATGGCTCTGGCTCAACCTCCTCTATGTCATAGATGCTCTTGCCATTCTCAGCAAGCACCTGTTTAACCTCGTCAAATACACCAAGGTTGATGAGATTGTTCGAGAGAAGCTTTCCTATGAGGAACTCTGCTGAGATGTAATAAACCTTCTTCTGTCCCTCCTCTGAAACCTTTCCGTCTGCGAGCTTCTTTGTCATATCAAGGAGTGCGAAGTAGATCTCCTCGTTTGTGCAGTCCTTGATCTCCTTGTTGTATTTCTTCATGCAAATGTCCTTTAACATAATATCCTCCTTACAAATATACGTCTTCACCCTGTTTCTTCCATACAGTCTGGTGAGATCCCTTAATTTATCTATATGTTCCTGTGTAAATTCCCATGTTGCGCCCTTGGTAAGCCTCCACTTCCAGTTGCCGCCAAGCGTTGATGGATAGTTCATTCTGGCACTGTTGTCCTTGCCCAGAATATCCTGCATCTGAAGTATGACCGTGTCCGCTGAGCTCATGTAAAGTGCATGTATCATCTTCTCTGCCACATCATCCAGGCTGTTCGCCATGAGGTACTTCATCATATATTCCTGAAGCTCCTCACTCTGTCCGCTGATATAACTTTTCAGCATATCATTGTCGTGGGTTCCGATATACGCTACGTAGTTCTTTGCGTGATTGTGCGGCAGATATTCATTTGCCGTATTGCCGTCAAATGCAAATTCCAACACCTTCATGCCCGGATAACCGGATTCCTTTACAAGTTTCTGAACCTCTGGCACGACCACGCCGAGGTCCTCTGCTATAACCTTGGATGAACCTATGGCACTGTCTATAGCATCGATGAGTTTCTTTCCCGGTCCCTGTCTGTAGTAGCCATCCTTCGGCTCGCCATTTGCCGGGATGCTGTAGTATCTGACTATTCCGATAAAATGATCTATACGGATCACGTCGTAGAGCTTTGCAGATGCAGCAATTCTCTTCTTCCACCACGCAAAATCATCCTTCTCCATGACATCCCAGTCATAAATCGGGTTACCCCACTTCTGTCCGTAGCTTGAGAACATGTCTGGTGGGCATCCTGCCACAACCGCCGGTGCAAGGCTTCCGGACAGCTGGAACTGGTCTGTGTTAGCCCACACATCAGCACTGTCCAGTGCCACATAGATTGGAATATCTCCAATGATGCTTATGCCGTTTCTGTTGGCGTACTCTTTTAATGGCATCCACTGCTCGTAGAACTTGAACTGAAGGAATTTGTAGAATTCCACGTCTTCACCAAGCTTTTCTCTGTAAGCTGCCATAGCCTCCGGCTTTCTCTTCTTGATCGCCGGTTCCCACGCAAGCCATTCTCTATTGTTATGATCAGCCTTGATCGCCATATACAGCGCATAGTCATCTATCCACTGTTCATTTTCCTCTATGAAATCTACGTAATCCCTGCTGTCTTTGTGCTCTGATCTGCCAAATGCTTTTCTGAGGACTTCAAATCTCTGTCTGTATATTCTGGCGTAGTCGATCTCGTCATCACTGTCAGCCCATTTGTAGGATTCTAACTCCTCTTTCTTGAGAAGCCCTTCAGCTATCAATGTATCCAGATCGATAAAATACGGATTGCCCGCAAATGCTGAAAACGACTGATAAGGACTGTCACCGAAGCTTGTTGGTCCTATCGGAAGCACCTGCCAGTACTTCTGCCCTGCTCTTTTCAACATATCAACAAAATCATAAGCATCTCTTCCCATAGTTCCAATTCCATATGGTGATGGGAGGCTGCTTATCGGCAGGAGTATTCCTGCGCCACGCTCCAACGCTTTACTCATATATGATACCTCCTGAACAGTTCCTGTTATGGCTTGTATTTTATTAGCATTTCCCCTTTTATGCTTGCATTATATAAGCAATTAATTGTACAATTCTATCATCTTGATGATGTACAATATGTAAAAACTGTAAAAAATCGTCGAATTAACAAAAAGGAGGCACATGGTTATATGAACAGTCTTGAATACGAAAATCTTCTGGAGAATAAGACCCATGCGGACCCGATGTTTCCATACAATACTTACCTGTGCTCCATACCACTTGACTTCAATTCTGTGTCTCTGCACTGGCATGAATTTATGGAGATTATCTATATCAAAAAAGGCAAGGGAAATGTGACTGTGGACTTCACAACTCACTATGTTGAGGAGGGTGACATAGTCATTATCCTGCCAGGACACATTCACGGAATCTCCCAGCACGAAGGCTATTCAATGGAATATGAGAATATTCTTTTCTCCGTCGACATGTTCAGATCCAGAAATCACGACTCACTGGACAGCGAGTTTTTCCTGCCTCTGCTGGCGGGCGACGTGGATATCAAGAGTATTTATGACAGGGACGATCCATTATATCCGTCTCTTTCCGCGTGTCTTAACAGGGTAGACAAGCTCTGCTCAGAGACGCCAAAGGGATACCACCTTGCACTTAAGGGATGCTATTTTGAATTCTTCTACATTCTCTATGCCAACTCCACCGCAAGAGATGAGGCAGACAGAAAGAACCGAGCCAGGGATCTTGAGAGAACAAAACTCATCCTCTCCTACATAGACGAAAATTACAAAGAGGCCATATCCATAACGGATATAGCCTCCTACTGTGGATTCTCTGAATCCCATTTTATGCGATTTTTCAAGAACACCATGGGGGTGTCATTTGTATCATATCTGAACGACTTCAGGCTGAATGTTGCCGCAAGACTTCTCTCCTCCAATGACGAGAGCATACTCTCCGTCGCGGAGAACTGCGGCTTCTTCAACCTGTCCTACTTCAACAGGATGTTTAAGAAGAAATACGGCATGACTCCGGGTAAATACAGGGATAATCATAACCTGTAAGCGGCCACTCATTGCCTACTACGCATCAGATCTTGAATACGAGTTCTTCATCTGATTGCTGAGTTCATAGAGAACCCTGCCAAGGGTTGCATTTGCCTCACGTCTCACCATGTCTGTGGTCTCCTGGTTGGCCTGCTGGCGGAGTTTCTCGCCCAATGGCTGTTCATTCATAATATCATCATATCTGTATATTATCTCATGTGCCTTGGACATGACTTTCTCCTCGTACCTTTCGATATGGAACACCGACTTCGCATAAGATGCATCCGCCATCGCCGCGATCATACGGCTGGTCCAGTAGAAGTTGTCCGTGGAAGCATCCGCCCCTGTATTTGCCAGATACTCAGGAGTCGTGTCTACATTTGCATAGAAAGGAACCATGACATTGAATGCATTCGATGCAAATGCTATCCACTGTACAGCGCAGATATCCTCTCCAACATATGGTCTCATCTGGATCGCCGACATGAAATCCGTCCTGTTCACACCTATCGATCTATATGCCCCGCGCATCTTCTTGTCACCGTAATTGCCGTACGGATCATACGGAGTTCCCTGATAATGCGAAGAAAGCACATACTTCACATCCTCCATGGTTATCTTCTTCTCTGGTATCATGCACCATGGAATGTCATCCGAAACCGGCGTAAAGTCCGCATCCGGTCCGTCCCAAACTGCCGAATTCGGGTTGAGCGTCCTCTCCATGAACCATGCCCTCGGGGTGTTGTACACGTGATCCGCATCGTCGTGGCTGCCGAATATATCCCTCGGGCAGATTATATTATTACGCTCGGTCTCTGTTATATTCTGCAGCATAACGCGCTCCATGTTATCAACATTCAGATGATATTTCTCTATAAACTCTGGAAGATCCGCTGAACACATAAATTCATTCTGCGCCCCAAGTGCATCCGTCAGGTCAAATTCGTCCATACCAAACTGGTTTGGCATGACAACATACACATCATCAGGAACTTTTCTCGCGATCCAATGATGTCCTCCGATGGTCTCAAGCCACCAAATCTCGTCTACATCCTGAAATGCAATTCCGTTCATCTCATAGGTTCCATATCGTTCAAGCAGGCTGCCAAGTCTCTTCACACCCTCTCTTGCGCTCTTTATATATGGAAGTGTAATGCTGACTATATCCTCCTCGCCGATACCGCCAGCCTTCTCTGGCTTATCTCCCTCCGCAGGCTCATAGCACACCAGTGGATCCGCGCCGAGCACTCTTGGATTTGAGGTTATGGTCTCCGTCGCCGTCATAGCCACATTTGCAGAATTCACTCCGCTTGCCGCCCAGATTCCTTCGCCCGCCAGCGCATTTGGAACACAGGTGTAACGCATCGGATCATCTGGAAGTTCAATCTCCACATGGGATATCTCCGACTTGTATATTCTTGGCTGCTCCTCCGGCTTCACAACCACATATTTCTTCGGCGTGTACGAACCGGCACCCGAATCGTCATTTCTCGCTATTATTGTTGAACCGTCATAAGACGCATTTTTTCCTACCAATATTGTTGTACATGGCATGATCTATTCCTCCATCCGTTAAATTATTTGCTTTCACCTTATTAATTTCTGAAAATATGTTATCTATATCTGCCCAATGCCTGAATCTGTTTTACACCTATAACCTTTTTTGCAATCAGAAATATAATATATCCCGCAAGACTTCCGAGGGTATTCATAACTACATCATCGAGCTGGCAGTAACCGCGCTCCGTTATAAGCTGAACCGTCTCTATGCAGACACTGCACAGAAATCCAAACAGTACAGTGCACTTGGACAACCTGTCTACCGCCCTGCCATCGCCATTCTTACTTCCAGCCACCGCCAGCGGGAAAAGCACGCCGAACGGCACAAAGAGCAATATATTTTCTATGACAAATGCGTGCTCCTGGGGCGTCACTCCCCACGTATGAAACAACGTCATGTCAATGCCCTGCCTTGAGCCCGGCTCTCTGGACAGGAACACAGTAACTGCCATCACCGCCAGATACACCACCAGCAGAAACCACACTATTGACTTCTTCACACGTCCGCCGGCACTGACCTTTTTTCCTGCAGGACTCACTGTATACACGAGATAAACCACGACTGCTATGCATCCGCACAAAATGCCTATCGGAAGGTAGCCCGCGACCTCCATTATATCTTTTATAATAAGTTCAAACATACATTCCCCTCAATAATTTCTACTATACTATGTCTTGCTGCTCATTATATCATGATTCGCACCTATGGTGCTTTCCGTTGCTGTCGCAACTATCATAATCCAATTCGCCGCTCGCCAATCATGCAAGCATGTTGGCTCACTTGCGCTCATTATATCATATGTCATCGTGCTCAAGCGCGATGACCTGCGCACGCATCAGCGTGCTACATTATACCACGATTCCCAACATGTGTCATTTTACACATTGTTTACATACACCGCGTCTGATATACTTTACATGTCAGTCCAACTAACCATTTGGACGGACTGAACAAACATAGAACAGGAAATATCCAACATGATAATAGCAAAAAAAATTCTAAAAATAACATGTATCGTCCTCGGTGTGATCCTTGTGGCCGCCATAATATTTGTGGGAGTTCTCACCATAACAGAATACAAACCAGACGATTCCGAATCCCTTGAGGTCACATCTGGAAGCACATTTGGTAAAAATGCAACCGGCTCAGCCAAGCTTTCACCATCTGTCGGCGACTCCATATCCATCGTGACATGGAATCTCGGCTACGGATCCCTCGGCGCAAATGCTGACTTTTTCATGGACGGAGGAGACAGTGTGTACACTTCCACAGCAAAGCAGGTAAACGACAATATGGAGGCCATCACATCAGAGCTGAATTCACTTGCCGCTGACATCTTTCTTCTCCAGGAGGTCGATGAACGATCATCCAGAAGCCACAAGATAAACGAAGCCGATATTTTGAGGGAAAAGCTGCCGTCATACACAAGCTCATACGCCTACAACTACAAAACACTCATGGTTCCATATCCACTTCCACCGATCGGCAGAGTGACATCAGGAATAATGACTCTCAGCTCATTTGAAGTATCGGATGCAGAAAGAATACAGCTTCCATGTCCATTTTCCTACCCGATCAGACTGTGCAACCTGAAAAGATGCCTGATCGTGTCCAGAATACCGATTGCCGGAAGTGAACACGAACTCGTCATAGTAAATCTCCACCTGGAGGCTTATGACTCAGGCGAGGGCAAAGCCGCCCAGACCAGGATGCTCGCCGACATTCTCCAAAATGAGGCTGCAGCAGGGAACTACGTTATCGCAGGAGGCGACTTCAACCAGACTTTTTCAAATGTGGATCTGTCCGCATACCCTCAGCAGTCCGCTGACCTGTGGGCACCAGGAAGTATAGATGTATCTGAATTTGGAGATTCCTTCACCTGCATCACCGATTCCTCAGCTCCAACATGCCGGTCCCTGGATAAACCATACGAAGGACATGACCATGAGAGTTTCCAATATTATGTCATCGACGGATTCATAGTATCGAGCAATTTGCAGATTAACTCCACAGAGACCATAAATCTGGATTTTAAAAACAGCGATCACAATCCGATAAGACTCGATGTTGCGTTGAAATAAACTATATTTTCAGTTGTTTTATGTATGTTATTTTAATTAACATTAATTATGTATAATTTTATGTTTAAAATACATTTTTCTCTTGATTTATGCCGTTTTTACATGTATTATGGCATTGTAAATGTTATAAATATTAACATTTGTTGCTAGTTTTGAATAATACTTCTAAGAATAATAGAGAATACTCATCAGAGAAAGGAATTTTGATCATGAAGAAATTATCACAGTCACGTCTCGCCGACACTGTCATGAACGGAAGAAAAGAAAAGGGTATGACCCAGGCACAGCTCGCCGATGCAACCGGTATCAACAGAGCACTCATTTCCAGAATAGAGCAGAAGGATTTTGTTCCTTCTATAGAGCAGCTTGAAAGTTTGTCAGAGGTTTTGAACTTCGACCTCACAGATATGTTCATCAACGCAGGCGCACACAAGCTCGAGTCACCATCCCCACTGAACATCGCAGTGGCAGGAACCGGTTACGTTGGTCTATCCATTGCGACCCTGCTGGCACAGCACAACCATGTAACAGCAGTTGACATCATCCCTGAAAAGGTCGATCTCATCAACAACAAGAAATCCCCTATACAGGACGACTATATTGAGAAATATCTCGCCGAGAAGGAGCTTGATCTCACAGCAACCCTCGATGGCGAAGCAGCATACAAGGATGCAGATTTCGTAATCATAGCTGCTCCGACAAACTACGACAGCAACAAGAACTATTTCGACACATCAGCCGTTGAGGCCGTTATCGAGCTCGTCCTCAAGGTCAACCCGGATGCCATCATGGTCATCAAATCAACTATACCAGTTGGATACACCGAGTCCGTAAGGAAGAAATACAACACGTCAAATATCATTTTCAGCCCAGAGTTTCTTCGTGAATCCAAGGCACTGTACGACAACCTCTATCCATCAAGGATAATTGTCAGCACAGACAAGAATGACGAGAAGATAGTTAAGGCATCCCATACATTTGCCGCACTGCTTCAGGAGGGTGCCCTCAAGGAAGATATAGACACTCTGTTCATGGGCTTCACCGAAGCTGAGGCTGTAAAGTTATTTGCAAATACCTATCTCGCACTCCGCGTGTCCTACTTCAACGAGCTTGACACATACGCAGAAATGAAGGGACTTAACACACAGGACATCATAAACGGCGTATGTCTCGACCCAAGAATCGGAACACACTACAACAACCCATCATTTGGATACGGCGGATACTGTCTGCCAAAGGATACAAAGCAGCTCCTTGCCAACTACAACGACGTGCCTCAGAATATGATGAGCGCCATCGTTGAGAGCAACAGAACGAGAAAGGACTTCATCGCAGACCGCGTTCTCTCCATCGCAGGCTACTACGACTACAACAATAACGGTGATTACTCAGCAGCCCAGGAGAAGGAATGTGTCATAGGTGTATACAGACTGACGATGAAGAGCAACTCCGACAACTTCCGCCAAAGCAGTATACAGGGTGTCATGAAGCGTATCAAAGCCAAGGGCGCAACCGTCGTTGTATACGAGCCAACCCTTGAAGACGGAACCACATTCTTCGGAAGCAAAGTTGTAAATGACCTGGACAAATTCAAATCCATGTCCGACGCTGTCATCGCCAACAGGTACAATTCATGCCTCGACGACATCAAAGACAAGGTATACACAAGAGATCTGTTCCAGAGAGACTAATCTTTAAGAAGACCTTTAAGAACATTTTTATAACATAAAAAATAACCGAATGATACGAATTAAAACTTGTATCATTCGGTTATTTTTTGTCAATATTTCTTATGAATTAGCCTGAGCCTTGAGCTCCTCAAGCATCTGAGGAAGTCTTGTATCCATCTCGTCATCCTTGAACTGACATGTACCAACCTTCCTGTGTCCACCGCCACCATACTTGAGCATAAGGCTTCCAACATCCATGGTCGCTGTGCGGTTCAGGATACTGTATCCAACTGCTGCCGAACATCCCTGTCCACCACGTCCGCTTACTATCCACGCTGACACATTCTGTTCAGGATACATACTGTATATCATGAAACGATTGCCGGTGTATATCGGATCCACTCCGCGAAGATCGCTTATGATAAGATTACCGTCCACTATGGTATGTGCCTTGACCATCTCCTTGAACTTCTCTGTCTGCTCATTATACAGAACTATTCTTTCCTGTATATCCGGCATGGCAAGTATCTCATCAGTGGTCATGGTACGACATGCATCTATAAGCTTCTCCATGAGCTGATAGTTTGATATGGTGAAATTTCTGAATCTTCCAAGTCCGGTTCTAGGATCCATCAGGAATCCAATAAGTATCCATCCCTTTGGATTCTGTACCTCATCAATGGTAAGATTACCTGAATCAACCTTATCAACAGCCTCCATCATATCGTCAAACTGCGGAAATCTCTCTCTGCCTCCATAATACTCATAGATTATTCTAGCGCACGATGGAGTTATACGACTCTCCCCCTTGTATTTACCCTCAAGCGCCAATCTCTCATGCTCACTTGAATGATGATCGAACCAAAGTCCGCAGCCCTCAACAAATGGCACATTTGCAAGGCAGTCATCCTCCGTAACCTCAATCAATCCGTCCTGAAGATCCTTCGGATGCGCAAACTTCCAATGATCAATAATTCCCGCTTCCTTCAGCAGTGCGCCACACGCAAGTCCATCAAAATCCGATCTTGTAACCAACCTCATAGTAAATCCTCCCTGGTATTGAACTTCAGCCCTGTAAAACTGGGCTGAATAGTTCATTTTCCGCAATAAATAATATATTTTAATTATATAGAAGCGGGTGGGGTATTTCAAGGAGCATTTTTGACTTAGTTTTGCTGGTTATATCCCCCCGAAATTATTGTGAACAAATAAAAATTTGATTTAACTCTTAGTATTGTACAACATAGAATTTTACTATAATTTTTTTATCATGTTCTCAATTATAGATATATAATCTTTATAAAAATTTATTCTATCTTCATAATCTCCTATATTTTTTATAAGAAACACCAGTACTCCTACTATAAATACTTCAATAACAAACACTCCTATAATTATAACCATTATTATTCCCACTGATTTCTTTTGAATTTTTCCCAAAACATCCAACATATTCATCGCTCTATCGAGGATTATAGTCATACAAACCGGCACCGATAGTGACCAATACTCCTTACTCGGATTAATATTTCTTTGTCTTTGTATGAGATATGCTCTAAATTCCTCTAGTTCATCTTTTGAATAGACTTTATTTGAACATACTACATAGTGTATCCATTCATTATGGGTATCGAATTTAACTAGATCGTTCAAACTTTTTCTCTCATTAAATTTTATACGTCTACGACATACATATTTGTAAATAGTAAATTCTTTTTTTAAATCAACATAACATTTTTTTCTTTCTTTACCCTTATTCATAATCTTTTCCCTTATCTTAATTAGTAAACATGTGTATATTTTTTCTGTCCATGTTAGCAATGATATTAACTCATTGCTTAGTATGCCTAAAGCCATCACTCCGCAAATATAAAATCCAACTCATCCATCCCATCCAAATGCCCCGAATAAGAACTATCACCATCATAAAAATCGCCATAATCTCTGTCACCAGGATCAGCAAGCACATCGCACACATAACTCTCGATCTCGCCAGTATCTGCCCGGATATCATATCTGGATAAATCAATGTCATCGGTTATTGCCCTGGGAAATACTGCCAATTTACCTGTCACATCGTCATATATATCATCCCGCACGCAATCCGCTAAAATATTTACAACCTTATCTACATCAACCTCATGATACGCTCCGTTGTATATCGTATTCTCCTTAAAAAGTTCATATGTATCCTGATTTGTATAACTTTCGGATCTATCATATCCATCTATGTAATCCCGCATGGCCTTGTCCAGCTTTTCCAGAACAACATCACTGTCCACCAGTTCACACAGTTCCAGTCCATTATTCTTCAGATTTTCTTCAAATACACAAAAATCATCAAAATCCATCGAATCCAGCAGATCTTCCAATTCCTCTGACGACAAATGTTCACGTGTACCATAATATGGTGCCAGAGGCTCCGAGAGCAAAGAAGGCACTACTGTAAATATACTTGCCTCATTGCAAAACGCATATGGCAAAGACTCCACAAACGTCCTGACAATATCTCTGTATTGCTCCATGCATATACCCAGCTCACATATATTCGACAATATGACAAGCTGCCTTTCAACATCGCTTTTGAAATTGTATTTACTTGCATCTCCAGATCTAACAATATCCACTATGTCCGGGCCGAATCCTCTGACAATCTGAATATATTCCGTGGCGTTTCTCCCGATTTCTTCAACCTCAGGTTCATTCTCGTCCAGATAATTCTTCAAAAAATCATTTACAGATGGGTTGATAGCTCCAATTTGCCGCACGCCTTTGTTCTCTATGATCTTGACAAATGTTCCCTCCATCCGCTCCAATACTGCTTCCCACACATTTCGGGTTGTATCTATATCAGTTCTTTTCGTAATACGAGCATTGAATACTCTGCGCAGTACCTTGTCCTCCACTCCAACGTCCGTCAACGAAAACAGTGAAGTAAGGAAAATCCTATCCTCCGCCTTGAGCCTGTTGTTAAACTCATCTCTCCAGATTTCAGTAGGATTATCCAGGCATCTCATTATAAAATTACAATATTCATCTGCAGCAATCTTGCTGGATACATTTTGCCGCGTAACATACTCTATGATACGCGGTGTATAATTCCTGTGTTTGACTATCCAGCGATAATTATTATTTTTTAGAATCTGAGCATAATGATCCGATGGTATATTTCTGAAATACAAATGATTCTTGAATATCCTGCCCTTGTCTTCAATGGCCATAGAATCCATATCAATATACTGGAGTCGCACTTTCTCCGTGTCTATAAAACTGTTCAGCTCTATGTAAGAATCCTTTGCATGCTGAAATATTGTCACTCTGGAGTTCATGATAAGTTTCTTGTTCTTATGCATCAGCACATATTTGATCAAAGACATGAGTTCATTTTCCTAGGTGTCCTTCATTCTGAAGTAATACTGTCCAAGGCAGTCATCCAACAGAATAATCTCTTTAGATTCCTTATCAACTGACAAAGCTTTCTTTATGCTCTGCAAATCCCCATTTGTCGTATAAATAATCCGGTAACCCAGTGCTGCGTAATACAAAGCAAGCATCTTGGTCGTCATGGTCTTTCCAGTTCCCGGCATTCCAAGGATCATCAACAAACGATTACGCTCAAGGACATCTATGCATTGTCTATAGCTCAATGTTTCAACAAATTCTCTCTGTTCCTCTTTTATATTGTAGAGAAGCGTTTCGCAATCTATAAAAATATCTCTGCTATTAATCTCTGCCAATATATTTGTGGATTCAAGCCACAATTTGTAATGCTTGCGCACTATATCCATATTTGCCGGATCCTGCAGATACTCATCTATATCATTCAACGACAATATATTACATGAACCCTCCATTTATTCTGCAAACAAATCGAAAATCTCCATCTTATTTGCCGGGGTTAGCTCCAATGCGCTGCACACATAATATTTCTCCGGTTTCAGCTCGGCAACCTTAGAAACCTCCTTCTTCAGGCTTGATATAAGATCACTGTATTTGCTGTTGATATAATGCTTGACCTGTATAACAACATTTTTGCTCACAGTATCATCAGTTATATCTATGCCGCCATCTCGTCCCCTCGCAAATATCTGAAGGGGGACACCCAGCTTCTTCTGCATTATATCTTTGCACAATATTTCAAATTCATAATCACACAGGTTTTTGTAATTAAACATCTTTTATCTCCAATAAAACTCTATTGTATCTTTTTCCTTTGTCTTTTTGCATATAACAACATTTTCCTCAGCTCCATATTTATATGCATAACAGTCCAATAAGAATCAATCACTGCTGTATAGTACATAAATACCGATACGATACCTAGATATAAAACATATTATATTTAATATGTAATCATTCAATCAAATCAAGTATTCTATTCAACGCAACTTTTGTTTTCTGTTCCAAAATCTCAATACTATAGTATTCAGAAGAAATTTCTTTTAACAGTTCATGTATCTCATTTGCATTTCTTTGCACCATAATCCCATCTAAATCTTCAGAAAACTTAATGCATGCTTTTATTTCTTTATCCTTTAAGTTATACATAACAATTGCAGACAAAACAAACTCTAAATCATACTTAAACGAAATAAAATTCATTCTTATAATTTGCCGATTACGCTTTCTCTTCTTTTCTCTTATGTTTGATACGATTGAATATACCACTGTATCTAATATAACAAATTCTAACAACGCTTCTTTGGCGATAGAAAATACAAAATCTGTCTGTGATACATTTACACTATATGTTAAAACACTAGTAAAAAACAGCAATATATAATATAACGCAAACAATTAACACTAACTAAGAATTGCGCCGGTTTAAAAATCAATGACACAATTTTATTTCCCGTTATTTTTTCAAAGAATAAAATAATTATTTTTAACATAAGAGATAAAAGATATGGCGTCAATATTAAGAACGTTATAATTGACAAAAAGTAGGAATACCTATCTTGCCCTATAAACTCCCCATATGTTAAAGTTATTCCTGACGAAGTACAGATTTTTTCAACAATTTCTCCAAAACAATATGTAACGAATCCAATTATATTTTTTAATATCACAGAAGAGAAAAAAAATAGATACAATAGTAAAAGTAATATTACTATTACCACCGTAAATAATGGTAAACATATTTGAAATATTAATACCAGCTCAATGAAAATATATATCGTCTTTTTCCACGACAAAAAGGCTTCATCGTCATTATTTACCCGAGTAAAAATTAATAAAAGTGCTATAACAAGAAGAATAACAGAAATGATGAGCCACTTGCTCATAACCTGCATTAGACTATCAATCGCTTCTGGTTTTAAAATATTTTCAATAAGTACTCCTTTAAGCTTCTTAAAATCAATACTTATGCAAGCTAATATAAATGATAATATCAATCCGCATGGTATAGTTAAACTAATCGTTATATATTTCATCCTATTGTTTTTTATAAAACCATCTATTTCTTCTTTATTAAATTCAACCGATTTCATTGTATTCTACATTTCACCCCAACTCTTAATAATGACTTTTTAATCCTAACTTCCTCTTTCTCAACATTAGGTATCTTTTACAACTTCATGCGTAATTCCAAATGAATCTGTGAATTATTTTCTTATTGTAAAAATAAATACCATATCTTAAATTAGCAATCACCGCTTCAAATTGCAAATATTAACTTAGAACAATAATATAATTACCTACTAAATTATCATAATGTTACATGTTTTCTAATTTCTATGATCCTTAATCGTTGATACAATTTCTATATGTTACTCAATACTACCATAAATATAGTAAATCCTTCTAATTTTCTATATTCATAAATTTTTGATTTTAGTTCTATATAAATATCCAACCTGTTTTATACAGAAATCTAAATAACACCCCAAGTCCTACCTCCAACATTTTCAGATCTTTCGTCGTCCCCAATGTACTAGACTCGTCAACAAAAGTACTTAATCAATTCATGTTTTCTCCATACAAAAAGGCGGGTGTCCCGCCTTTTTTGCCCCTCAATATTATTCATCTGTCTCTACCAGTTCAAGCTTAACCTATCTCCAATAATTCCTTCCAATTATCAGTAAATCCCATTGTCCTTACATCTACTTTTTCATACTTCTCTATTAATGCTTCTATTTGGTCTACATATAAATTCCAGTGTTTATCATGCAACAGAATGTGTCTCATACATAATAATACACCAAACATTCTATTATTTCCTATTCCCTGTTGGGAATATTCCTTATACAAGATAGGTGTCTTTGATAGTTTTGCATTATACAACCGCCCATAATGTGCACAGATATTACGTACATAAGAAATACTCTCCAGCCAGCTCTCTAAATATGTATATCCAATTCCAAAGCTTTTAGCTACCGCTTTTTTATCTGTATTTTTCATATTTTTATAAAATTTTGAAAGAGTCCCAAAACTGAATACCTCTACCAGAGCGTATATCGGTAAATCTCCACCCTCGTAATTAGTTCTGAAGTTTTTCACAAAAGGGGCTTTAGAATTACGGCCAACTTCCTCTTTTATATCCTCTAAAAAAGATCTGTGATATTCTTCATCAACAAAATTTTCAGAATTCATATAACCAAGGACTCCATATGTTTCCGCAAAGTAATTGGCAATTCTACATCTAACATTTACTTCTATCTTCTCTATCTCAGCAAATGTTATCTGTCTGAAATTAGCATTAAACAGGTATAACTCTACAATCTGCTCAAACGTTACTCCTTCATCATAGTCCCCATTTTTTGCTTTAAAACCCAAACTATATGCCTTAATCAGCCTGAAGTATGATATATCATTCAATATGTGCCTTGCATAATCTTCATCGCTGATAACTAATCCCAGTGTCTTTAAATTCTCCACCTGTTCATCAATTGACATTGATGGTTGATGTCGTTTCAGTTCTCCCATATATTTTCTCCTTAAAATTAAAAGACCCAACGTGGTCCGCATCGTTGAGAGGCGTGTTGGGTTCTGTTGATATTAGTATATGCGATTTTCATAAAAAAAACAACGTTTTTTTCAAGTATGTGCATTACCTCGCTCTACTTTTCATCAACTCGAAATCATTATATGATGATTGGAATTTTAATGGGAAATGTCTGCTATTAAGTGTTCTCTTTCACATACCAATCCTGACTTTCCTGCTTTAACAACCATAAATATTCTGATAATGGTTCTTGATTTAATATGGGAACTGAGAATCTATCACTCTTCCCAACTACAGTTATTAACTGTTCTTGCAATCAATTCCATCTATAAACATTGCATATTTATCTAATTTTGAATATGCTATAGATAATATGCCCCAATTTTTGCCTATTTTATTCACCTTTTCTACATATATTAAACCTTATTGCTCCCTCTTTTTTTACAAAATTAATCTCATCATTTTCTTGAACAGTCATCAATACCATATGTATATCTTTACAATTTAATTCTTGCAAATAACTTATCAACTCTTTTTTCAATTCTAATGCTTCAGTAACCTTACTTATATCAGGATATATTAACAAAATATCTAAATCATTAGGCTTTTTACTAACTCTTGCAGATCCAAATAAATAGAGTTGAATATTGTATTTTGTCATATATTTATAAATTGTCTTATTATCACTCAATTGTCTTTTCAATATATGTATCCAAAAACTTTTTTCCATTATAATTAATAGCCTTCATAAACTCTTTCAATTTAAACACACCAATTCCCATAGTCTTTGCAATTTCTTTTGCTTCTGATGTATATTCGTCCCAATTACTTACAACAACTATACAGTCTACCACCTCATACTCAGATACTATTTCTCTGACATCAGCAGCTGTTAAAACGTATACATCTCCTATATAAGTAACTAGGATCCTTCCATCTGCTAGATATATCTCAAAAACCGCCTTGTAATCATCCTCTTCTACTAAATCAATCTTTTCAACTTTTTCATGCTCCATCATAACTTTCTCAAAAAATATTATTGCTGTTTTTAGCAAACGTCTTGAAGTCAACGACATATTTATCATCCACCTTTCTAATACAATATTTTATTCATATCATCTGGAAATCTAGGAGCATCAAACACATGCCCATTTCCCTCATGATTTCTAATAAATCCATTTATATGCGCCTGATATTCTACAAATATTTCTTTGTCTCTTTCTGTTAACACATCATAATTTTCAGTCAATAGCTCTACTACTTTTTTACTATTAGGAATTATATTGCTGTTAATAATCTGATTCCATATTTTCTTTTTTTCACTAGTTATATCTTCCATATTTGTTTCATTAGGTCCATATATCTCAAACAACTTTCTATTAGTTCGAAGTAAATCATGTACTGCATTCCTTAAATCCGCCTTTTTATTCTCAGTATGTGATGTGAATTTCTGCTTCTTACAATTAAATTTATATTTAGAACAATCTGGTCTGTTTAGTGATAAAAATGGATAAATTGCCCAACCGCCTTGCGGAAACCATGCATGAGATTCTACCACACCTTGTCCCGAATCAGTATCAACCTCCCCAACCAGGAAACATGTTCGTGCCCCATACTCCAAATATAAATTTCCTGCTTGAAATTCATAAAATAGATCATGCTGCCTCCTCGCCAAAAGGTTGTGTTCATGCCCCGCAAGCCACATAGCAACATTATGATCATTAAAAAGAGCAATCAATTCCCTTCTTTCATTTTCTTCAATGAAATCAAAAGAATAATGAGACATTATAATTGTCATTTTATTAGCATCCGCTTCTTCCAACAACTCCTGTATTCGGTATGTTCCAACAACAAAATCTCTCTGTCGTTGTTCACTATAAAACAGCGTTGAATCAATATGAATCACATTAAAATCATCCGTTATTATTAAAAAGTGCGGATTTCTTGTATCAGTTAATTGTTCTTTATAAATCCACTTTGAGTCAACCCCATCAACAAACTTATAAAAACTTTTTTTAGCCTTGCACAAACAAACAATATCCTTTTCCAGTATTATTCCATCTTCTGACTTGTATCTGTTTTCCCCACTTAACATCCGATTAATAACTTTATTTTTTTTAGAACAATTTCTATCTATATCATGATTCCCTGGCACTATAAATAAACGTTTCTCTGGCAAGCCAATCGCATTACATATATTTTCTATTTCTTTTCCAGCATTTGAAGGGAAATCTCCACTTGGTGCATGTCGAATGTCTCCCGTAAAAAATGCATAATCAATTTTTCCAACTATAGTGTCCAAATACTCCAAAAGATTTTCGCGTAATCTTTTGGTTTCTGTTCCAGTTAAATTAAGATGTAAATCTGAAAAATGAATCCATCTAATTCTTGACATTCTTTGCCACCTTCTCCGTATATAATCCTATTATCTGAAAATGTATTATCCTCCCAATGTATTTATATATGAGTTATAATATATTATTATTCTGAATCTTAAGTTGCAACAATATGTATATTGTAATATATAGCTATATCAAAGTCTATACAATATAGAAAAACTTAAAAAAAAACAGAGAGACTTACATCTCTCCGCCTTTTTCAATTTATATTATATAGCAAATCTTATCATATTTGTAACCATTCTCCCATATTACATATAACACATTACAATTCCACCCTGGCTCTTCTCCGCTTCAAGCGCCAACACCTCTCCAGCTCCAACGCCCCCAGCGTAAATCCATCATCTATCCTCTTCTTACTAACCCATATCTCCATCTGTTTCCTTGTTAACTCAATGGTAGATATAATCCCTTCATGGCCGCAACGTTGTTTGTAGGCGCCTATATTGGTCAAAAATACATGGACGCATCCCCCCGTGAGGCCACTGTCGGCGGCTATACGGCCGAGTTCAATCGGCTCTCCTATTATATCGGCGCCCAGTTCCTCTCTAATCTCACGGCGTACATCTTCAATCGGTGTACAATTTTGATCAGAAAAACCACGAGGGCATGCATACTGTCTTCTTCTGATTGCATGTCTGAACTGTTCCAGCAAAACATATTTTCCATTGTGCTTCGCCAGAATCACTACACCATCGTTTCCATTTGGCAGGACTCTCTCATACGCCATAAGTTCATTATCATCCTTGCGTATCGGGTCTACCACCATCATATTATATGCGCTGCTGTAAACAACTCCATATTTACGGCTATGCAGCTCCTCGTCACGGAGGATCTATTTTCTGGCCTCTAAAGTATCCAGGGACGCTATCGGATACGATTTATATTCCGAATCCTCATTTGTTATATTCCTATCTTCACAAAGCTTTAAATATCTCTTCAGTTCTTTTGTCAATGTGTATCTTATTTTTTCGCCTTCACAAAAATGTTCAGAGTTATCTAATCCTTTCATGACCGAATTCACATATGCCTTACTTTTTCTAAAGGTAATCCGAACCATATCCCTAAGCAGTTGCCAGATTTCCGCTAAGGATTCTGATAATGACAAAGCATCAAGTCCAGGAATCTTAGCTATGAGCGAAGTCACGATCTCTGTAATGATCAGCATAACCATTGTCTGAATACCCGAAGGAACCGAATTCCAAAATGCTACAGCAGGTTTTATCCAACTATTTTGCATAGCTTTTGCGGTCCAATAATCACCTGTCAGTTCGGGACTTATCACTATTAGAAAACACAAAATAGCAAATACTATTTTCTTCAATATTCCACATAAAAGTTTCAGTTTTCTTCTATGCTTGTCCTTCTTAGCGTTATTCTCATAATAGAATACATAATTCCTATCTATTTCTGGTTTATCCTTGACATAACCTACAATTCTTGCAGCATTAACGATCTTTGGGGGGCTATATTTTCCCAGTTTGAATGTCTTAAAATCATTTTTCTCATCAACAAGATATCTTTCATCACGTTTCCTTCCACCATCCCACGTGCGCTTCAATCGCTTAGAAAAGTCACATTCAAATGTATTCTCACCATGGCAGGCACTACCCCAATCTTCTAAATCCATCACATCATAATGCCTTGACACGTTTGATATACTGCTCTCGCAAGCATAGTTATAACACAAATCAACAATTGCCTGTGCATATTGACACCCCTTGACATTTGTGCCTGTTTCTACCAATTTTTTAAGCTTTCTGATATACACTGAACGATTATTTTCATTCTTATTTTGCTTATATATGTTATCAAGTATCGTTTGAGCACTTCCCCACAGCTCCACATTATCTTTCGGAACATATAAACGTATAACCTTATCCAATATCGAACTGAATTTCCAACAGCCCAACTCACCATCAGCCCTTGGACTTATGTATATATCATGCATCATGCTCAATTTGATCACGGTTTCCATAAAGCTATACAAGTTCTCCAATATCTCAGCCATAGCATCCCAGGATAGATTAGTCTGGTGCTCACCATTCTTGTCCACTTCAACAAATATATCTATGAGCTCATCTCGCCTGTTCTTATAATCATCATTATGCTGCTCACCATTCTCATTCTTCTTTAGTGCCAAAGCCATCTGACCGTACTCATATATTTCAGACAAATCAGAATACAGAAGGCACCTCTTCATAATTGCGGTAAGTCGTTTCTGGCTATATTTCAATGGAAGTGCGGAATATATAAATTGCTTGTCATCCTCTATCGAATCCATCAAATACTGGGACACAGTACGTATATCGCCATACTGGGATATCTTGATAACCCCACTATCAAACAATTTCAGCAAAGCCTCTTTGTATTCTCCGTTTTTTAGCAGGCTGAAAAAGCCCCTCGAATCCACCATCTGATTATAAGTCAAGACAACTATATTACCATTTGTCACAATCTCATCGTACAAGGCAGCCTGTCCCGCAATTATCTCCTCATCTGTTTTGCGCACAGAATCCAATTCAAACAAATATACATATTTACTCATTCCTTCACACTCCCGTATCCTACATTCCCCTCAACCTATCTGCGTACCACCTGATAGTTCTCCGTATTCCATCATCAAAATTCACTTCCGGCCGCCAGCCAAGAGTCTGTTCAATCTTAGTTGAATCAATAGAATACCGCAAATCATGGCCTTTCCTATCGGTGACAAATGTTATGAGTGACTCGGGCTTACCCAATTCCCTGCAAATCATCCTTACAATTTCAATATTTGTCCGTTCACAATGACCACCCACATTGTATATCTCACCAACTTTTCCCTGGGTCAATATCGTATCTATGGCACGGCAATGGTCATCCACATGTATCCAATCCCTGACATTTATACCCTGTCCATAAACAGGCAGTGGCCTGTCTGCCAATGCATTTGTCACCATCAAAGGGATAAGTTTCTCAGGGTACTGGTATGGTCCATAATTATTTGAACACCGGCTGATGGTAACCGGTGAGCCATACGTTCTATGATAAGCCATAACCAAAAGATCTGCAGCCGCCTTCGAGCTGCTGTACGGCGAGCTCGGACAAATAGGCGATTCTTCAGTGAATAACAAATCCGACCTGTCAAGAGGCAGATCTCCATACACCTCATCCGTACTGATCTGATGAAATCTGCCGACATCATATCGCATACATGCATCCATCAACACGGACACCCCCTTGATATTAGAATCAAGGAACACCTCCGGGTTATCTATAGATCTGTCTACATGCGACTCTGCCGCAAAATTCACGACCACATCCGGCCTCTCCGCCTCAAATATACGATACATCTCACCTCTATCGCATATATCCGCCTTATAAAAAACAAAATTAGGCCTGTCCAAGACAGGTCTAATCGTATCCAGACTTCCCGCATATGTGAGTTTGTCCACGCACACAAACTCATACTCAGGATATTTGTCCATCATATAAAAAATAAAATTACTGCCAATAAACCCAGCTCCGCCGGTGATAAGAATCTTCATATGTTATACCTCTTTGTGCAAAACAAGTTGTGTTTGGTATAAGTATAACATAAGCTGTATCTGTGGTATACTTCATCAGGCAGTTTATTCCATTCTTCGTCAGGGTATAATGCTCTAAATTCATCTTCGCTGAGATCGTGGTTGATTATCTCTTTTGGAAGTCCGGACAGATCCTCGGCACGTTTGCCTTTCCGCTTTTTTGATCTCTTCTGTATCACTTCTTCGGTTAGTTCATCGGCATTTTCATCCGCCAGTGCTTCTGTTTCATTGAAGATGATGATCAGTTCACCATTTACTTCCTGAAACGAAAGCTGACTGCTTTCCATTTTTTCTGTAGATCTTCCATATCTGTTACGGTTGGATCCTGTCAGATCTTCTTCCGCAGAACAAGTAAAGCGTCCCTGCCGTTGCGGGGTTCTCTATGCCGATAGATTTGAGTACTCCGGCAAGACTGTCTATACCATACCTCAGATCTGTTCTGCCACATACTATGTATATTTCAGAAAACCCAATTGTGTCATTCAGCATCTACAAGGACCTCCACGATGGAGCGGATCACTGCGGGAGAAGCACCGCCAGCGATCTCTATGTGTTTGCTACCACGGTCTATCCTTATCTTTGAACTGCTGCACGAATCAAGGTCATTCTGATAATCAGCGCATTCCAACTTGACTATCTGTGGCTTCTCCGATTCAACTGGCAATTCTGGTTGAGAACCTGATGCCTGCATGCACGCCGCCAGTCTCAGCTGCTTGAACCAGTAGTAATACTGATCCTTTGATATGTTATTTTCAGCAAGCCAGTCCTTTGTTTTCATGCCACTGTTCCTACATTCCTGAATAATCGCGGTCCAAGTCGCAAGCTGCTTTTCCCGAATAGCAAGGCGCGTTGCCATAATCTACTTCCCGAATATTTGGATTTTTCGCTCTTATTTTCCAACTAGTTGAGGTAATTATCGCAAAATTCGGGTAATATGGGTAGGTACCGGCTATGGAGCGTTTACATCACAACTTGTTAATATTGACCAAAAACCTAAAATAAATTTATTGAATTGTTATAAAAAGTTTGCTATAATAGATAGATTGTTTGCAAATAAAAAGGAAAGAGGGAGCAAATATGAAAAACAACTATTTAAAGAAGATAATGCTAATTTTTCCAGCGTTATTTTTAATCATGTCATGCATAGTGCCGGTAAAAGCGTATGCATCAACTTGCCCACATGCAGGTAGTGTAAGTATTAGTACAATAAAAGCGACTTGTACGAAAAAGGGGAAAAAAGTTGTAAAATGTTCTAGGTGTGGAAAGGTATTAAGTACTCAAACTACTGGTAATGCGTTAGGTCACAAGTGGAAAGTAGAACAGAAATCGGCTACAGAAAGTGAAAGAGGATATTACAGAAAGTCTTGTACAAGATGTAATAAGATTGATAAAAAAATCATATATCCAAAAATATGTAGACATGTTAATAATGGCCAGTTCACATATAATCCAAAACCAACATGTACTAGCAGTGGATATAAAATTCAGAAATGCACAAAATGTGGTGAAATCTTGTCACGAACAGCAGTGAAAAAGCTGGGACACTATTGGACAGAAACTAAGAAAAATCCTACAAAAACTAAAGAGGGCTGCCATAAGAAATATTGTAAAAGATGCAAGAAAAAATTAATTGACAAGACTTATCCTAAGTTAGAGTTCAAATATAATGGGAAATATAAGTGTGATGGTTTTGAGTTTAATGCTGCAGGTATTCTTGTGACAAATCAGAATCTCTGGGGCACAACTTGTAACAGTATTTCAGGAATGAAAGACAAATTTGTTGCAGCATATCCAATGAGTTGTAATTATAAATTAGTTGTTGAGTGTACTGGTAATTATGTATACTTGGTTAACCAGACAAAAGATGGAAAAATCTACAAGGCAACAAAGAAGATTACTTTAGGGACAAATTCCTTGGGCTTGATGGTTTATTGTGCGAAAGTACCTTTGAATTCAAAGGCGCCTAATCGTAAATGCACAATTACTATCAAGGACGAGTTTGGGCGTGTTTTAAAGACTCTTAATGTTAAACAGAGAAATGACTATACATTTAATGGTTACAATAAGACAGACTATATAAAGATTATTAATCCAATAGTAAAAAAACTTTGTGTTTCAAGTAAAGATAGAAATCCAGTGAGGGGCGATGTTGCAGCAAGTTATATGAAGCAAGTCCTGAATGGTGACGTAATTTCAAATAAGGTAGTTACATGTTATGGTGCTACAGAAGCATATAAGAACCTGCTGTTTGCTGCATGTACATATATTGTAGATGATGTTAATGTAAGAATTAATTATATGACAGTTAGAACTGCAACTATGCTTGATCCAAGTTCAACTTTCTATAAAACGGTTGGGGTGGAAGTTGAGGATGTTAATGGCATGTCGATTGAAACAGACCCATCTACAGCAATCATCAAGATTTCAGAGCAAATGACAAAGCATGATGCAAATACAGTTAATAAGAAGAAAGATGCTCAAGCATTTATAATTAATACAACAAGTGCTGGACTTAAAATGGGAATAGGTGCATTTTTCAAAAAAATAGGTGCCGGAGTGGTAGGTAAGGGTATTCTTGCTGCTGGAAATAAATTGGCGAAATTGTATTGTGTAAAAGTTAAGAGTGATAAAACAAAAGTAAAATACAATAATGAGCTCAGATTAAAAAAAGGAACGAAACTTAAGAATAAAGACAATAAGGTTATTGTTTATTCTCTTGCCGACGCATTGGGCTATACTTATAATCTTAAGTTTGTCTCTGGAGATTATTCAAAAAAATATACAAAGACATGGACTAAATCAGGAAAATTCTAACTTGGTTATATATTATTTATGTGGAGGGGTTGTGAAATAACAGGCTGTGGTAAAACATACATGGCATGTGCCTTTGGTATGGAAGCATGTAAGCAGTATTACAACACCAGGTATGTCCGTATGCCAGACTTGCTCATGGATCTAGACATTGCACGAACTGAAGGAAACTACCGTAAAGTTATGGCCAAATATTCAAATCCAGTGCTTCTCGTTCTGGATGAATGGATGCTTCTCAAACCAACTGATACAGAGCAGAAAGATATCTTTGAACTTCTTCATCGGAGACGCAAGAAATCCTCAACTATCTTCTGTTCACAGTATGTATTCGAAGAATGGTACGATCAGCTTGGTGGTGAAGACAGTCCGCTGGCTGATGCGATAATTGATCGTATTGCACACGACAGTTACCGAATAAATATCATGTGCATTGATGCTGAACATAACAGATCCATGCGAGAGGTGTATGGCTTGGATAAATCATTGTGTGAGTAAACTCATACATTAAGCGGTTCCCGCTCGTCCGGACAGACGTTTTCCCGTCTGCCGGATTGGCGGTGTTACCGCACAAGAATATTCAGTTATGTTTAGAAATACAATATTGCGCCATATTAACTTCCCCTTTACTATAAAATTTCAGTCACTATAAACACCTCTTATAATCGTTATCTTTGGTTACATTCTCTCTAATAATATAATATTATAGCATTTAACTCTATAGTTTAGTAATCTACTATTAGTATATTTATTATTTACTACCTATATAAACCAAGATAAAATCTTTTAAATTAAAATGCTATCTGATTTTTTCTTAAACTCTTTTCCTAAATATATTTAATTTAATAAGTATTTCTATTTCAATAAATTTTATCCTCATTAAGTTCCCCGTAACCACCAATTGCCAGCCCTCCCGGGCTGGCAATCACATCACATCACATCACATCCATATAAACATCCTATCTACAAATCCCCAAACAAATCCTTCTCATACACACCGTCCTCAATCATCCCCTTAAAGCTCTCCTTAACAGCCTCAACATCTTCCTTATACGTCATACCATACCAGGTATCATTCGTCCGGAGAACCTTAACCGTCATCTTCTTCTCATCCAGAAGTTCTCCTATAAATGTAGGAATAAGGAACTCTGCCTTAAGTGGATCACTAGGAACCTCAGTCTCAAAGAACTCCGCAAATCCTGCCTCCAACATATCCAGGAATTCCGGTGTCAGTCCCCACATGTTCATGGACACCAGAGACTCCGTATCAATGGCTGTGCCATCCGTCTCTGCACCATCCACAGTCTTGACGATATTCTTGGTCTCCACCACCTCTGTCAGATTATTCTGATCGTCCATCTTGCAAATGCCTCTGGTCACACCACCATTATCAGACAATGTATTCTTGAGTACGAATCCAGCCATACATGACTGTCCTCCGTTCACCAGACACTCATGAACCAATCTGAAGCCTTCCTTGCCATAATAATCATCTGCATTTATCACGACAAATGGGGTCTTCAGCACGGCTTTAGCAGCAAGCACGGCCTGTCCTGTTCCCCATGGCTTAGTTCTGCCTGCCGGCAGCTCCCCCGGAATATCCTCAATATACTGAAATGCATAATCAACCGCTTTGTTCATGGGGTCAGGCACCTACTATCCCTCCAAATGACAATCTACTAAAATTGCCAAGGGCTTAGACCTTCAACTGTGCGGATGTGGATGCCATCCGTTGCAACAATTACTCTGTGGATACTAGCTAACAACAACCGAAGACACCCCCTATACACAAAGAACCTTTATCACTTCACCACTGCACCATCAGGCAACCGGCACCGTCGAAGCAACAATCTCCATACATCCTTCAAATGTAGCAACATCATATCCACAAGGCAGAATAAAATGATCGCCCTTGGTAAGCGCGTGTCCATCAATGCTTCCCTCACCTGAAACCACCGACATGATCGTAAATGGGTTATCCGATATGTCTATAGTTGCCTTACCTTCAACATCCAATTTGTACACATCATAATACTTACAACTGATCAGCTTTGAGAGTTCATTCGCCTTTCCTGCACTAACGTTGACGACACTATCTGAAACCGGCTTTGCAGGAACCGTTATGACATCTATGCTCTGTTTTACATGCAATTCTCTTGGCTTACCACCAGAAAGTCTGTCATAATCGTATACTCTGTATGTGATATCACTATTCTGCTGTGTCTCAAGAAGCGTTATGCCACCCTTTATAGCGTGAACTGTGCCAGGGTCAATCTGAATGAAATCCCCCTTCTTGACCGGAATCTCTCTGATAAAATCACTCCAGCGCTTTCCTTGTATCATATCTACAAGTTCCTCATGAGTTCTGGCATTATGGCCTACCACAAGTGATGCATCTTCCTTACAATCAAGAATATACCAGCACTCCATCTTGCCCAGAGAGCCATTCTCATGTGAGGCCGCATATGCATCATCCGGATGAACCTGAATACTAAGATCCGCCTTGGCATCAATGATTTTTACAAGCAGAGGGAATCTGTCTCCATAAATGTTGCCAAATAACTCTCTATGTTCAGACCAAAGTCCCGCCAGCGTCTCTCCCTTGTACATACCTTCTTTTATGGTACAGTTACCATTCTCATGAGCTGCTATTCCCCAGCACTCACCTATATCATCACCTTCAATGTCGTATCCGTATTCATCTCTGAGTTTTGTTCCTCCCCAGATATTATGAGTAAATACTGGATTCAAGAAAATAATCTCTTTTTTCAATTATATGATCCCTCACCTTTCATTATATTCCCATAGCAACCAAACTACGCAAGCATATCTTTTACTGTATCCTGCATCTCAGCAATCCTATCCTGTGCAGCATGAAGAGAATCCTCATTAACTCCAAAGTAGAACTTGATCTTCGGTTCATTACCAGATGGACGAGCAGCAAACCATGCATGATTTTCAAGCTCATAATACATGACATTGGACTTCGGAAGTCCCATGTTAGTCTGTGCCTGCGTTCCAGACTGACCGGTGCCTGAACAGCTTGCATCCGCTGAAGCATCTGGTTCTGTACTGATCAATGATGTTCTTATTCCTGACTCATAGTCTCGAACTGCCTCAACCTTAAGCCCTGCAAATTCTTTCATATCCGAAGTTCTGAACTGAGTCATTATTGCCTTTATCTGAGCGGCACCGTCAACACCCTTGAGTGTCATGCCATATGCGCCCTCAAAATAATAACCATACTTCTTATATACCTCTTCCATGGCATCACAGAGAGTCTTGTTCTGCTTCTTGTAGAATGCTGCTATCTCACAAAGGATAACTACAGCACCACAGGCATCCTTATCTCTCGTGTAATCTCCTACCAGACAGCCAAAGCTCTCCTCCATGCCATATACAAACTTATATGTATGATTCTCCTCAAAAAGCTTGATCTGCTCACCTATATACTTAAAGCCAGTGAGTGTCTCTATATACTTCAAGTTATATTCAGCAGCAATAGCTTCCGGAAGAGTCGAGCTGACTATCGTGTTACAAATGGCTCCATTTGCCGGAAGAGTACCCATAGTAAGTTTTTCCCTGCATACATACTCAGCCATGAGTGAGCCCGTCATATTTGCATTGAAACGCACATATGGATACGCCGGATCCTGTCCAAATGAAGTATCCTTCCACACACCTGTTGTATCCTTAACATATATACCAAGCCTGTCTGCGTCAGGATCTGTAGCCATGATAACATCTGCATCTACCTGCTTTGCAAGTTCAATACTCATTGCAAATGCTGACGGTTCCTCGGGATTTGGATATTTGACAGTTGGGAAATTGCCATCCGGAATTGTCTGTGGCTCAACCACATAAACCTTCTTAAAGCCGAGTCTCTTTAAAACTTCTCTCACTGGCACATTTCCAGTTCCATGAAGTGGAGTGTAAACAATCGTGATGTCATCCGCTACTTCCGGTATGATCTCTCCATGTATAGTCTGCTTGATAAGCTCCTCATAGTAATGCTCGTCTACACTAGCAGGAACCATATTGAACAATCCATCTGCAACTGCTTTTTCCTTTGATATTGTTCGAACAGCATCAAACCCTGGAACGGCTGCCACATGAGCAAGTATATTCTTATCATGAGGGGCAACTATCTGACTACCGTCCTCCCAATATACCTTATAGCCATTGTACTCAGGTGGATTGTGACTTGCTGTTATTACAATACCTGCTATACATCCAAGCTCTCTTACCGCAAATGAAAGCTCTGGAGTTGGACGAAGCGAATCAAATACATATGTCTTGATACCATTTGCGTTCAGGCAGAGTGCTGTAGCCTCACAGAATTCTGGAGACATAATTCTTGAATCATGTGCAATAACAACACCCATCTCACAAGCCTTAGATCCAACCTCAAGAATATAGTTTGCAAGTCCCTGAGTAACCTTTGTAATCGTATATATATTCATACGATTTGTGCCGGCACCGATGATTCCACGCATACCACCAGTTCCGAACTTGAGATTCTTGTAGAATCTATCCTCTATTTCCTTCTCGTCTGTAATTGCCCTTAATTCCGTCTTGGTCTCCTCGTTAAAACAATCAGACTGAAGCCAGAACTCATACTCTTTTCTATAATCCATAATTAATTTCTCCTCATTTGCCAATCTATATTATAGCTTTTGATCCCTGTCTGAATACGCCAATCTACTCAAACATGCCCTTAACGAGATCACCAAGCTCAGACAGCTTATCTGCGGAATCAGAAGCAGATAAACCTTTAACACCGTAATAAAACTTTATCTTTGGCTCAGTTCCTGATGGTCTTACAAGAAACCATGCGCCATCCGAAAGCTGGTAATAGATCATATTCGACTTAGGAAGTCCACCCTCGACAACCGCGCCAGTCGACATATCAGTTGTAGTTCCAAGCTTGTAGTCATATATTTCTGTGACAGTGTAATCGCCCACAGAAGAAACCGGATTCTCTCTAAGATTCTGGATCATAGAAGAAATCTTTTCGGCGCCCTCTTTACCGGCAAATTTCACAGAAGTGATCTTCTCTTTGTAGTATCCAAACTCATCAAATAGCTGACACATACGATCCCATAAAGTCATTCCCCTGTTTGCATAGTATGCTGCCGCCTCACAGAGAAGCATGACAGTACCAACTGCATCTTTATCTCTCGCATATGTTCCAGGGAGGCAGCCAAAGCTGTCTTCAAGTCCAAATTCATATGTATGACTGCCATCAGCCTCATAATTTCTTATCTTTGTCGCTATATATTTGAAACCTATAGGATTGTTATAGTCGCAGAACACTCCGTATTTGTGGCAAATATCCTTTACCATATCGGTTATTACAACCGTCGTTGTAACCGCAGAATTCTCTGAAAGAATGCCCTTTTCTTTCTTCTGCATAAGAACATAATCACAGACAAGAGCGCCAAACATATTGCCGGTAAACTCTTTGTATTCACCTGACTTCTTATCAAGGCTGTACATTCCCAGCCTATCCCCATCAGGATCAGTAACAAGCACAATCTCAGCTCCGACTTTCTTTGCCAGTTCTACTCCCAAAATATATGCTTCTGGAGACTCTGGATTTGGTGATCTGAGTGTTGGGAAATCGCCATCCTGAACAGCCTGCTCCTCTACGATATATACATTTGAGAATCCCATCTCTGAAAGCATTCTCTTAACCGGCTTAAGTCCTGTTCCGTGGAGCGGCGAATAAACGATCTTAATATCTTTTGCTGCTTCTATCTCCGCTGGTGCCATTGTGAGCTTATGCAGAGTTGCTGCATATGCGTCGTCTACATCGCTTCCAATATATGAAAGCAAGCCAGATCCTAATGCTTTATTCTCACTCATAGTCTTAATTGAAGTATAATCAGATATTGCGTTTACCTCAGCTATGATCTCCTTATCCTGTGGTGATACGATCTGTGCACCATCACTCCAATAAACTTTGTATCCATTGTATTCCTTTGGATTATGACTTGCTGTGATATTCACTCCCGCAAGGCAATTCAGATAGCGAACTGCAAATGAAAGCTCCGGCGTTGGTCTTAGTTCATCAAATAAATACACCTTTATCCCTGATGCACAAAGGCACAGTGCTGTCTCAAGTGCAAATCTCGAAGAATTATTTCTATTATCATATGAAATCACAACAGATGGTCTCTCCACACCTGTCTTTGATATATAGTTTGCAAGTCCCTGCGTAGCCTTGCGCACAGTATATATATTCATCCTGTTGCTGCCCGCGCCCATAACGCCACGCAAGCCGCCTGTTCCGAACTCAAGACCTTTGTAGAATCTGTCTTCGATCTCCTTCTCGTCCGTAAGTCCGCGAAGCTCTACCCGTGTAGCTTCGTCGAAATAATCCGAACTGAGCCAATAGTTATACTCATCCTTATAACTCATAATAATTGCCCCTCTCTTTGTAAAATTGTATTATTTTTTTCTCTTTTCATATAACGATTATAAATGTTTTAACTTCTTCAGTAAATTTGGTATTGCAATACCTACAATTATTTGGAAAAAACTTCGGCTCACAAATAGAAACAAACTAGTTATATTATTCATATGTATAACGCCATTTATATGTATTAATATTGTCATTATTATATAATTTACTGGAACACCATATAAATAAATATCCATAGAATGAGTATTTATCAATTTCAAGATTCGATTATTTAGTAGATCATGGAATCGACTAATCATCCAATAACAAATAGAATACCAAAATAATATTCCAAATATTTGTTCTTCAAAAAGGAAAATACTTTTACCTTTATCTACCAACAAGAAAAAGAACATCCATATTACAAACATTCCACAAATTTTCAATATAGTCTTCTCTTCTAAGACTTTCTTAATCTTATCTTCAAATTCAACCAAAATCATTCCTATTAAAAACCACATCCAATACTTCGCAACTCTATCTATATAAGCTATCTCTGGCACATGAATTCCCATATAATCGTTCAGCAAATACATAATCAATGCTGGCATCATCATTGCTACAATTGCTGTTTTTTTCTGAACTTTCATAAATCTTTTCAAGATAAAGTTGCAAATATAAGTCAGGACAAATATAAAGAACAATGCTACCAAATACCATAGATGATTTTTCCCAAACCCGATCAAATATAATATCACATTATAAGCATTTTTTTCGAAATAATTTGCGCACCATAATATTGGAATATTATATAATATTGATACTAAAATATATGGGATAATCAATCTTGAAATTTTATTTTTTAATAGTTCTAAAGTTGTTTTATACTTACCACCATTCAAGCAAATTTGAAACACCATTCCTGATATAAGTATGAAAAGTTGCATATGGCATGAATATATAATTCTTGTTCCAAAACCTATTATCTTATAAATGATTGTTCCATCCAAAATATATTTTGTCCAGTCACATCCCATAGAACCAACAGATGTTGTAATGGTATAAAAACCACTGTGACCAAGGACCACCAAAATCGTTGCAAAAATACGGAGCAATTCTATTTCTTTATTTTTTTTGTTATCTGCCATATTGCTCCTTCCTATGCTTGCTGACGTCTTCTATTCCAATACTTTTCCAACAATATGATTATAGCATTTATCACAATTGTTCCTACACCTACCATTGCACATTTTAAAACAAACATTAACCAATTATTGCAATTGGGGAATCGAAAAAATGCCCAATACATTAAAAAGACTTGAATAAAGCAAGTCAAAAAATGTTCTATAATTGAAGAATAAAATGTAGTCAGCTTTTCTCTTAGGCAAAACGCCGCATAAATTGGAGTATCAAAAAAATGAACATAATTAAGCACCAACGTTGTAAGAACAACAGCATATGCACCAAGGCTTGTATATTTAATCAAAATATACATTGAAATAACATTGATTATACCAGTTGTAATTGTTATAAAGCATGGAAGTTTTAATTTCTTTGTAAGTGTAAACACATAATACAAAGGTTTTACCACACCTATAATAATATCACTCATCAAAACAATTACTGCAATTATGTATAAAAACTCAGTATTTTGAGTAGGAAGCCATAATCGGAATAAATCCCTACCACAGACAACAAACCCCGTAAATATTATATTTGAAATCATTCCAGTAGTTTTCATTGCCTTTTTTAGCTCTGAAACTAATGTTTTTATATTTCCTGATGCATATACTTGCAGAAGCTTTGGTCTAAACGAATTCGTTGCAGACTCTAGTAATGAGTTACAAATCGTTCCCAAACTTTTCCCAATCGATATCTCTCCCATTATAGATGGAGAAAGCATAAGATTTGTTACAATCAAATCCAATCCACTATTAAGAATATTACCAAAATTATTAATTGAATTCCATATTCCCAATGAAATAAGCTTTTTTACCGCAACCGTATCAAATTTTGAAATGTTAAATCTCAATTCACTTGTAAGTACTCTAGTATAGTGTATATTCGTTACAAACACATACACACTTGCAATCAGCAATGCTATACCAACATACCAAATTCTCGTACCAAATATTCCAAATAAAAAAATCAAGAAAAATCCTTGTACTAAGTAACTAATACTTTTCTGTCGTTCTGAAAAGCTAATTCTATTTGTTATAAATGTTCCAACAGAAAAAACTGTGCCAATAATAGTAATCGTATATCGTAACAATGTTAATACAAATAATATTTTTACATCGAAAACTAATTCTTCTGAAATATTTAAAATACGTTCTAAGTTAAATATTGTAGGTATACCAATTGCAATAATAAATATAGACAACACAGTATCTGCAATGATAACCGAGTTAAAATATTTATTTGCCTCTTCTATATTTCCCTTGTGAAACGCTATTGATATATATCTACACGCAAACGCATTTAATGCAATTGAAATTACATCTATATAAGATGTAAGCGTATTTGACAAAGTCACAAAACCAAAAGCCTCTGCTCCAGCAGTATTTGTAACATACGATGTCATAAAAAAAGTTATGGCGTAATTTACAGCAACCGCCACTATAGACCATATCATATTAAATGCAATTAGTTTATTATCATTATATTTCTTAATCATTATTAGCTCCTACTTGTATTCTTTTCAATCTTGGATTTTTCAAATACATTCCAAAATACAAAATAAACACGTTTGATGCTACTGGAAGATATTGGTTTTCCATACACGAAATAATCAAAATTATAATCAAACTCAAGCATCCCCATTTATCATTTTTTGCGGCGTAAATTATAGCTACTACTATTACATATAAATATATAAATAATGAAATAATTCCATAGTTTAGATAAATATACAAGTATAAGATATCTGATCCAACCAATGCATGAGACATTCCCTGTGATAAAACATCTTCCCACGCATATGTTTGGATTCCCGCACCAAACAACGATGGCTTATAATATTTAAGAGTTAACTGCCCCAATTCCAAGCGAGAGTTAAATAGCATGTTAAGTATGCTCATTTTAGAGTTGTTGGAATTATAGTTTGCGGTCAAATAAAACATCCCAGCAATCATAGATACAGCAACTATTACAATTAAATATCTTTGAATTTTGCTAAAGTTCTTATTTTTCCTGCGCTTATATACCAAACGGAATAATGTTAGTATTATTACCATTGCGATTCCCAATTCACTGCTTCTTGAATCTGTTAATTTATATGTTACAACAAGCATAAAAAATTGAAAAATCATGTCCTTCAAGTTAAGCTTTTCTCTTCTGATATAGGCAAGATAAAGCACTATTAAAAAAAGCATTGCCCCTAAACGATTCGGATGTGCAAATCCCATTGAATATCTAACAACTCCACCTGTACGAGCAGTCGTTACGTTTTTTACAATATTGCAACAGCATAGTATTACAAGCATTAAGGTAAAAGAAATTTTGGCAGTTAGATCAATTCTAATTATTTTTTCAAAACTAACATTTTTTACGCATATAGTCACCATGAGAAAATTAAGCATAGTTGATGCAATAATATAATCTATAGACTTATTTGAAATGAGAGTTGCTATTCCAGTCAGGACGAATATAAAAGTAAGTATAAAACATCTGGTAGTATATTTAGATCTTAATAATTCAAATGCACAAAATAGATATCCCACACAATAGCAAGAGATCATAATAACACGTACACTTCTAAATTGTGTTGGTAAATATGATGTTTGCAGTAAATATCCCAAAAGGAATGCTATGTATATAATTCCTTCTATACTTTTATTATCTACTTTGATTGTTTTATTCACCTAAACACCTCCAAGATTATGTGAACCATTGTCATATCACCTTTTTTTCTACGGCGGGGTTGCCTACTATCAAAGTATTGCTATGATATTCCCCTCTTACAACACTTCCTGCACCAACTACACAATTATCACCTATTACACTATTTTTTAATATTGTAACATTTGCTCCTATCCAAACATTTTTTCCAATCATTATAGAACCAATTTTGTAGTTATCCATCCTATTCTTCGACATATAATCATGGTCATGATCAAAGATTGCACAATTTGGTCCAATATTAGTATCTGCTCCAATTGTAATTTCACCTCTGCATGTTAATATGCAATTATTATTAAACGCAACATTATCACCTATATTTAAGTTTCCACCTTTTCTAACCCTTACACTGCATCTATCCCTCAAAATCAATCCCTCAATTTTATATTTAGCCCCATTTTCACAATCAATTTGTGATGAAAACGGCAATGTTTTATTTTTAAATTTCAAAAAATTTCCATTTCTATTCAAGCGATGCTGTATCCACGCTCTATAAATAAACGTAAAAGTGCGAATCATCTTCATCTTATAGCCTCCTGATACAGTTTCCGATATCTTTCTTCTGTTTTCTCTTTTGAAAAATTATTATTCAAATACGCTCTAATTTCACTACCCATTGTTTCAACAGATTTTGGATTATCTGACCACTTCACAAATGCCTCATTTATTTTGTCTACTAACGCAGTTAAATGTTCTGATTCTTTTTCATATTCATACGAAAACATCAATTCATTAGGAAAATCTCTTACTGTTCCAACCTTAGGTATAATAACTGTTTTCCCCATCGTAAATGCCAAAACAGAACTGCCAGAATTCAAGCTACTTTTAATATCAAGAGGAATTAGCACTATGTCTGCCCAATCATAAAAGGAAAACATTTCAGAATCCTCAATAAACCTTGGAATAAAAGTCACCTTAGAAAGATGATTCACTTTGCCTTGAATCATTTTTTCATAGTCTGTGTTATTTGATTTTCCTGCAATTACAAATTCTATATTCTTTCCCTGTAATTTATTTGCTGCTTCAAGAATTAACTCTATATTTTTATACGGTCTTACACTTCCCATAAATAATATGTGCATATTACATTTCTCACTATTAGCCAATTCTGGAATACTCAATTTTTTCTCAGAATATGCACCTTCATAACTAGGGTGATACATCACTCGCACCTTTTTTTCGATTTCCTCTGTCGACAAAAAGTCTCTCAATATTTGTTTAGAATACGTACATAACACTGCAATATAATCCGATTTTTTGCACAAAAATTTCATCAAAATACGATTTATACGTTTATACTTTGTATCATGAGCTTGCTTATTATGCATTGTGTAGACTATTTTCATTCCACACCACTTATAATATTCTACTCTCAACAATTGTCTCACCAATAAAGCTATCGCTTTCCATAGTGGACAATTACCAATAGAATCAAACCAATTTAAATTTATTATCTTAATTTCTTTTGCTAATTTATGATTTTTTTTAATATCCTCCAAACCATATATTTTATATCCAGCATTTTTTATTGCCTCTGTAACTATAGATACATAAGGATTCTTATGATTTAACGGGTAATACACTACCTTATCCAATTTTTTTCTCCTTTAAAAGTAAAGTATAAATTTTTTCAAAATTGTTTGCTTGTTTTCTTATTTCAAATTCAGATAACTTTGCTAAAAGATTACGCTTGCACGCTTCTAAAAACTCATTATCGTCAAGGAAGCGATTCATTGCATTTTTCAATTCTTCACTTACACCTGGCTTAACTAATATACCAGTTTTACCTTCTTGTACAATCTCCGGTAAAGCACCAATTCTACTGGCAATAACCGGCAAACCACTTTGATATGCATCTAAAACCACTCTTCCAAATGGTTCGTTCCACAAAGAAGGGCAAATCAACACATCACATCTATTTAGCAATTCTGCAATTTGCGATTCATCTAAAAAACCGGCATACTGAATTCTTGAATCTTTTATAGCCGCATCCTTAATCTTCTGCGTTTCTTCACCTTTTCCTGCAAAAACCAGTCGGGCATTTGAGTTTTCAAGATTTTGAAATGCCTCTAGTAGAGTATCTATACCTTTATGTGCATGAAACCCCCCCAAGTATACAAATGTGATTGTACTATATTCTTTCTTTTTAGCACAATTAATAGCAACACTTTCCTTATTAAATTCACACGCATTATATACCACAATATGTTTTGACTTTTCGAAAAATCTCCTATTTTCTACCTCTTTAATCATCATATTTGATGGTGCAGTCAAAACATCCACATATTTAGTAAACTTTCGATTTATATATTGATAAACCCTACATCCAATATTAGGCTTGGTACAAAGTACATTATTTTTTTTCAATAAATTCGTTTTGAAACACATTAAATAATAGTCTCTAATTGTATGCACTGTATGTATTCCATATTCTTTTGCTGTTTTCCATATAATTGGTGTGATTTCATAAATATTGTTTGTGTGAATTATATCTGGCTTTTCTTTCCTTATAACATCAACAATTATATTTCGATTCATAGGATTCCAAAAATCTAAAGCTCTGTGAAAAAGCATAGTGACAACATTCTTATTTACCTTTCCATATGAATGATAAATAGAATGGAATTTTCTTCTAAAGACTTTTATGCCATCAACAATTTCATCATTATCGGCGTCACCTGATGCTAATACTATAATTTCATTTCCATCAGCTTGTAACGCCTCAGCTAACTTTTTTACACTATATTCTGCTCCACCCTTAACTTCAGGATAATAAAATGTATTTACCAATAATATTTTCATCTACTTAATTCACCTATATATTTTACTAATTGTATTCTTCCAATAAAATCTTCTCAAATTTTATAGCTTCTGTTTCCCAACTATACTTACTCGCTTGAATGATTCCTTTTTCTTTTACTAGATTGATCTGAATTTGGGTAAGATTCATAACAGATACTATCTGTTTCTTCAATTCTTCCAAATTTCGATTTTCAAAATAAAAAGCCGAATCGCCAAGGACCTCTGGTAATGATGCAGCATCAGAAGAAATCACCGGAACTCCCATAGACATAGCCTCTATAGGAGGTACTCCAAATCCCTCATATACTGACGGAAATACGAAAACTTGTGCATTTTTGTATACATAAGGTAGTAAATTATCATCTACAAATCCAGTAAAATGAATTCTGTTGATGATTTTCTCATCAAGATCAGAAAGCAAATCATCTATCAACCAGCCTTTTCTTCCAGCTAAAACTAAATTGGTATCTATTTTCTTCTCTTGGATAAGATTGCTAAACGCATCAACCAAAAGTCGCATATTTTTTCTTGGCTCTAAAGTCGAAAGGCAAAGAATATAATTCTCTGGAAGTCCATACGCTTCTTTAGCCTTAAGATCCTGATCTTTTTCATAATTGAAATTAGCAAAGCAATCCGATAATCCATCGTAAATTACTGCAATTTCATCAGACTTCTTTTTCAAAATCTTTGAAATTCGATTTTTTGAGAAATGCGACACTGTAACGACTCTCTTATGTCCATGGGCAGCTTTTCTATACATGATCTTAAAATAAAGTGTCATGTATTTTTTATTCTTACTAGGGCAGTCCCAACACCCCACATCATGAATTGCACTTATTGCATTTCTATTAAAGAAGAAAAATGGTGCTGGAAATGCCGGAAAGAAATAATAGTCTGCTTTTATAGTCGCTAACCTTAGCGGCAATTGCACCTGATTAAAAATTAGTTTATTCTTTCCATTTATAACAATATTCTTAACGTTATTCTGCTCTATTAAAAATTCTTTGTGTACCTCATTTTTAAAAAGAAGTGTATACTCAATATCTCTTCTACTTTGATCAGAAATCAATTCTTTTGTAATACTGAGCGCAAATCGCTCAATTCCAGAAAAGTTATCTGCAAGAGAGGTCAAATCTATTAATACTCTCATCTCTGTCCTTTCTCAGTTGATTTTAAATCCCATTTTACAAAACAAAGTAAGCATCAACTCTGTAACAACTATCCAGTTTATTTTTAACAGAAAAACCGGAATTGCTTTAATGTTTTTTGTACCAATGATTTCTTTTACCTTAAGTCGATCCCATTGCTTTATAACCAAGACATTTAAATGATAAGCTTTCAGTATCTTACGTTTCTCAGCAAATGACAACCTCTTATCTTTCGCTAAGGCGTAACCAATTTGAACGGAAGAAAGTATGTACTCCCCTCCCCATAATCCATATGTATTCATCCCCTTTGATTTCAGTTCAAAACTCAACTCATTCTTTGCCTTAATAAGCTGCAGCTTTCCTGAAATCATTCGATTAACATCTAGATTGTATGTTTCTATTGCTGAGCCGTCATTGTTATGAAGATAATATAATGGCTCATCTATCGTATAAATCACATCAGCTACTGCAAGATATTTATTTGTAAAAATTGTATCCTCCCCTACATGTAAATCCCTTCTGAAAAATATATTTTCTTTTCGGATTATCTCAAGTGAATACATCATACGCCACGGACCATTCAGTTCTTTTCCTTGGCGCATTCCACACTTGCCCGAAAGATACCTTTTTAAGTCTGCTATTGATGTTCCAAATGAATTCGGCAGTATCTGCTCCAGTATTTCTTCTTTTTTATACACGCACTTTCTATAAGAAAACTCATGCTTAGACACGTTCCCATCTCTACGCACAGATGCATAATTATAGCAGACAGTATCTGTGTCAGCTTTTACCTTTGATACACATTTTTCAACAATTTGTGTCTCAAATGTATCATCACAATCGAAAAAGAAACAAAACTTTCCCCTTGCCATTTTTAATGCGTCATTTCTTGCGCTACTGACTCCCTCATTCGTTCTCTTATCTATAAATTCAATTCGACTATCTACATTTGCATACTTTTTTACAATTTCTGATGTCTTGTCTTTACTTCCATCATTTATAACAATTATCTGTAAATTTTCGTAGTCTATTGCTTCTATTTGTGTAAAATAGCGTTCCAAATACTTTTCGCCATTATAAATGGGGGTGATTATTGTTACTAAGTCCATTTGCTCACCTATTTTTTTCTATATTTTATAGCTAAACCTAGAATCTTTCTATCATCTACCAAGTAACGCTTAGCCATTCGTTTAGGATCCTGTGTAATTCTAAAAAGCCATTCAAGGCCATGATTGGCCATCCATCGTGGTGCTCTTTTTATATTTCCTGCTTCAAAATCAAAGCTTGCACCCAACCCAAATGAAATTGGAACGCCAAGCTCTTTGCAATGGTGGTACATAAACTTTTCTTGCTTTGGGCATCCCAGCCCTACAATAAGGATATCTGGTTTTGACGCCTTAATCATGTTTTTGATTTTATCCATCTCATTTTTGTTGTTTTCAAATCCAAATGGCGGTGAATAAGTTCCAACGACCTGTAATCCTTTGTATTTCATAGTAAGATTCTCTGCAGCTCTTTTTGCTACTCCCTCTGCAGCTCCTAAAAAAAACATCTTATACCCTTTTGCAGCAGCCATATTACAAAGGAGAGGGAATAAATCTGATCCAGATATTTTTTCTTTAATTGGTGTTCCATACCAATTAGCTATCCATAATAGAGGCTTTCCATCTGTTAAAATCAAAGCAGCATTCTTATAAACTTCTTGTAATTCCCTATTTGTTTCAAGCTGCACTATATGATCTACATTTGGAGTAACCACATATGCACTTTTATTTTCTTGAATCAATTGATTGATTGCCTGCAACGTTTCCTGCATTGTCAAATTATCAATCTCTGTATTCATAAATTTCATTCTTGCCATTCTTATCCTCACCACAATTCATTTTTAATATTGTATTGCGTCATTTTTCACTCTATCGAACATTTCACTTTGTCTGTAACGCTAATTTCATCGCCTAACTGAACTTCTATCATATCAATCGCAGTAATTGCTTCAACAGTGTGCTTTCTTCCTGCTGGTATCTTTATGACATCTCCAGCATTAACAAGCTGTACATTACCATCCACCGTCACCTTACCATTACCGGAAACTACTGTCCAAACTTCTTCGCGATGGTTGTGCATATGATATGTCATATGCTCGCCAGCTCTCATAGAAACTTTTATAGTCATAGAACCTGGCTGTACATCTATAACTGTATAGTCTCCCCACGACTTCTCTGCATACATTGCCTCAGTCTCTATTTTTTCAACATATGGCTTCATGTACCCACTACGTTCTTTGTCTGAAATTAATATCCCATCACCGCTGGCTGCAACGATCATATCCTTGCAACCCATACAGAGAATCGGAATATTTAATTCATTAACCACATTTGTGTTTTCGCAGGTCTCGTCTAAAATAACTTTACCCTTAGTCTTATCTGCCATGACCTCGGCCATCATATTCCAAGTTCCGACATCCTTCCAATCCCCACTATAGCGCAGAACCTGAATGCTTTGTTCTTTCTCAACCACAGCATAATCAAAGCTTATTTTTGTCAATGTCTCATACTTATTGAACATATCATTGTAATCAACAAAATCAATCATGCTGTGAGCTTTATCCAACAAATATCCCAACTTAAATGCAAATATTCCCGCATTCCATAACGCATTCTGTGCAAGATACTTCTTTGCGGTCTCCACATCCGGTTTTTCTTTAAATTCCCTTACTCTGCTGACATTTTCACCATTTTCAGGAATAATATACCCATATTTCTCACTAGGATATGTAGGTTCTATTCCCATTAGAGTCAAATTAGCATCTCCCTGACCAGCTAATTCCTGTAATGTCTTAACTGCTTCATAATAAGTATTGTCCACATATGGATCAACCGGGCATACAACAACAGCCTCATCTTCTGCAACTCCTAACTTGTCGTGTAAATAAACAGCAGCAAGTGCAATTGCTGGAAATGTATCACGTCGACAAGGCTCCACACAGATAGCTGTTCGTTCCCCTAATTGATTTTTTATAGCACTTGCCTGTGATTTACTTGTTGCAATTGTTACTTTAGCCTCTGAATCTACAGTGGTAATCTGTCGATACACGCGCTGTACCATGGATTCATATTCGTCACCATTCTTAAACAACTTAATAAACTGCTTACTGCGTACATCATTTGAAAGAGGCCAAAGGCGCTTACCCGAACCTCCCGAAAGTAAAATAATATTCATGTCTCATTCCCTCCTCATTCCTACTACTTCGATCCTTCCCTACCAAGCACTACCTTGATAGTCTTCAGCACTATCCTCACATCAAGCCCAAAGCTCCAGTTCTCTATATACTCCGTATCCAGTCTCACGACCTCCTCGAAGTCCGTGATATCACTCCTACCACTAACCTGCCACATACCAGTGATTCCAGGTTTAGTAGCAAGTCGGCTCTTGTGGTGCATATCATACTGCTCCACCTCAGAGATAAGTGGTGGTCTTGTTCCAACCAGTGACAGATCCCCTTTTAGCACATTGAAGAACTGTGGGAACTCATCTATGGAGAAGTCTCTGATATACTGACCTATTCCCTTCTTCTTGGTGCCGTCCGGCAGGATCTTGTTGCCTATGACTCTCGGGTCAAAGTCCATCTTGAACATCTTCGAATCGCTCATGGTGTTCTGCGCCATGAGTTCCTTCTTGCGCTCCTCAGCGTCCATGTACATGCTTCGGAACTTGTACATCTTGAATATCTTGCCGTTCAGTCCCACTCTCTCCTGCTTGAAGAAGATCGGTCCCGGGGACTTGATGTATATGATAGGTCCTATAAATATGGTGAGGATGAGCGTGAATATGCTGCCCACCAGACCTCCTATTATATCTGCCGTTCTCTTGAGCAACATCTGCTTTGGTGTTGCGTAGTTCATCATGGTCGTGACCACGGTCTCACCATTTATCTTCTGGATGAGCTGCTTGTCGCCGTGGGTCCTCACGATGGATGATATGCACATGTGAACTGTGATGCCGCCCTCGATAAATGCGTCTATCAGGGTGTTCGCATATCCGTATGCTCCACGCACATCCACGTATATCTCGTCCACCCATGCGGTTCTCACATAATCAACTGCACTGTTGTAATCCGCCACCACCGGCACTCCCTGGATCTCCTGACCGATGAGATTGGCATCTATCACCATGACTCCTACTATATCAAACCCGGAGTAGTTCTTCTCCTTGAGGCCTGCCACCACTTCATCTGCTACATGTCTGGTGGTCATGACCAGGAGCTTCTTGCCCTTGCCATGCTCTGCATATTTCGCGAGATGCTTCTTCCACAGGCTCCTCACTGCAAATGTAGCATATACGTATATGGCCCACATGAGCAGTATAGTAGTTCTGGAATATATAGATGTATCCTTGAGGACAAACACATACAGAAGGAGCAGTGCAACTATCACGAAACCGTTCTTGAAGCTGGATATGAATTCCTTGAAGTATCCTCTTCTGATGACGCCCTCATATGTATTCAGAAATATCATGGCTACTATATCCGCCAGCTCCGTGATAATAGCCAACGCGAGATAGTCTCTGTTCGCATACGGATTTACCATGCCGTGTCTGATCTGGAATGCCACAAGAAATGACAATTGAAGTACTATAAGATCCAGCAGCATGAAGTCAAAGTGCTTCAGCCAGCCTTTTGCGCCTTTCTGATACATAATTTTCTCTCCTCATCCTCTGTCGTCAGGGTCATATTTGTGCCCGCATGACCCGGTCTGTTGATTCATACATGAAATGACTCAGCCCGTGTGATTGTCGGCTGAACCTTTTCATCTGTAAACCATGATACGCATTAAATGGTCTGTTATTTATCACCCACACTGGCGGCGCGGAACGTCCTGTGGCATGGACATTCGTTTTGCGCCACCGGCTAGGGCTTGGAACTATTTAACATAGCAGGTTGATTATTTAACCTTGTAAATAATTGACTTGCTGTATGCCTTGTAGTTCTTTGTTGCAGCAACCTTAACAGTGATTCTTACCTTTGTGCCCTTCTTGACACCCTTACCAACAGTAATCTTGCCATTCTTAACCTTGACCTTCTTATTGGCTGACTTGTAAGTAACCTTTGCCTTTGCCTTAACACCAGATACAGTGATCTTCTTCTTAGAAGCATTTACCTTAACCTTAACAGACTTCTGAGCAGCCTTGTTAATTGTGTAGTAAATTGTCTTTGTACCCTTGTAGTTGTTGATACCCTTTACGGTAATCTTATACTTGCCAGCGTTCTTAGCCCTAGTTACACCAGTAATCTTGTAATCAGTACCTCTCTTAAGAACTGTGTTACCATACTTAACTGTAACCTTGGTTGTCTGATTCTTAGCATTGTATGTCTTTGCAGCAGCAGTAGCCTTGTAGCTCTGCTGTGCGTTAACTGTGTACTTAACTGTTGTATCGCCTGAATAGTTACCTATTCCCTTGATCTTAACTGTGTATGTACCAGCCTTTGTTGCCTTAAGGCTTCCTGAAACGACTTTGAAATCCTTGTTCAGGGTAAGTGTCTTACCGTTAACAACAATTGTTGTTGTCTGGCTCTTTGCATTGTATGTAAGCGACTTTGCTGTAGCAGACTTAACGTTTACCTTAGTTGGTGATGATGTAGCTGCAAATGCAACTGTTGGCACCATCATTGCGATACATACAACTATAGCCAAAAGCTTCTTTAAATTCTTCACAATAAATTCCTCCTTCCCAAAAAGTTCTATTGTATTGAATATATGATAAAACGCCCTGCACGCCACTATACATGGCGTTATATCCAAAGTGAATTATTTTGACGGGGTGCTGTCGCTGGCGGCTGCAGCCTCTTTGCCGTAAGTGCCATAACCATAGCCGTACTGGCTATAGTATTTGCCATACTTGCCGTAGTATTTCTTGTATGCTCTCCCCGTTGTCTGGGCTCTGTTGAGTATGACTCCAAGCAGCGTACAACCTACCTGGTCAAGCTGCTGGAATGACTGTTTGATGAGACTTCTTGATGTCTCACCTGCTCTGACTACCAGAGCTGCGCCATCGCACAGTGATGCGATCTGAGCGGCATCCGCCACACTGCCAAGCGGTGGCGAGTCTATAATGACATACCTATATGTCTCTGCCAGCTTGTCAAGAAGCTCTGCAAATCTAGCATCCTCCAGAAGAGCCGATGGATTCTCCAGAAGGTTCATACAAGGTACGATGTATGCATTTTCTACCTGTGTTTCATAGATGACATCCTCCATCTCGGACTGTCCCGAAAGGAAATATCCAAGATCCGGAAGCTTGTCAGCATCCTTTATGTGATGTCTGTCCTTTATGACTGACTTACGAAGATCCACATCCACCAGCACTGCAGGGAATCCTGCCTCAGCGAGCATCTTCCACAGGTTGATCGCTACGCTGCTCTTGCCCTCATTTGGCATGCTGCTGGTTATGAGTATCTTTCTTGTGTTCTTGCCACAGAACTTTATGTTGATCCTGAGACGGTTCATCGCCTCCTCCACTGCATATGGGAGTTCCTGAAACTCTATGTTAAGCTTCTTCATGCTCTGACCCTCTCTTTCCTGTTGTGTTTCTTTCCAAATTCATCCTCTGTGTCGTCTGTCCTGAACTGATCACTCTCAGGTATTGTCGTGAGCGGTACTATTCCGAAATACTTCTCCATGTCGTCTGCTGAGTGGATCGTGTCATCCATCAGGTATCCCACAATGACGATCAGGCAGTAGATGAGTGCTCCAAGCAATGCACCTATGGCGGTGTACTTAAGGTAGCTTGGTCCGACCTTCTGGTCTGCTACCCTTGCAACCTGGGCTATGTTAGGTGCGCTTGTGCTCATGGTATCCGGGAGATACTCTATCGACACGTTTGCCAGTGTATTTGCAATGTCACATGCCTGCTGCTTGTCAGTGCTTGTGACCGTGATCTTCAGGACTCGTGTGTCTGAAGGATTCTCAAGGGTTATCATCTTGGCAAGCCCCTCTGAGTCCATATCAAGGCCGAGCTTTTCGATGACCTGGTCGAGAACCGGATAGCTGAGTATCAAGTCTTCGTAATCCTTGGTAAGGGATGAACCGATGTTAAGGTCCTGGAGATTTACTATGGAATCATCTGATGCTGATACCACGTACAGCTTGGCTGTCGACTGGTATGTCGGCTTGATCAGGAAGTATGCAAATGCGTTGAACAGCACCGCACCGATCAGGAAGCACAGTATGATGTATGGGAGCTTCTCAAGAAGCGCCATTCCCATGTCCAGGAGATCGATCTCGTTTTCATCATCCTCTGTATTCTTGTATGTGTTCACTGCGGCTATCTGTGTGGTCTCATCCTGCACAGCAGCCATTTTCTTGTTGGAATTCATATATTCCCTCCATCCGTTTTTTGTATCTATATCCCCTGCATCAAATGTGTGATGCTAGTTATATTCCTTGTAGAACAGCTCTACGATTGCCTGCTGAAGGCTATCCGCATCCGGCTCCACCTCGACAAATCCGAGATCATCTACGGTCTCTGTTCCAGCTATCGACACCGTTCCGGCGTCCTTTTCCTTGAGAACAAGGAGTGCCAGCTTGGAGAACTTCTGTGAGCTGATGTCAGTCACCATGTAATCTCCCAGTGCGTCATATATTGTCAGTGGATATGTGTTATCCTCGCTGCACTTTGCCGCCAGGTTATCCTTGAGTCCTGCCTTGTACACCTCCTGACGCTTCATTCGCTGGGTGTTGGATTCATCTCCCACATCGAATCTGTCATGGATAAAATGTACTGCCTGCTCATCGGTCAGTGTGATGGTCTCTCCCTGCTTCATGGTCTTATCCACCTTGGAGAAATCATCCTCTATGGTAACCGTGACTCCGCCAGCCAGATTGTTGATGGTTCCTATGGCCCCCATATTCACCGCTGCGTATCCGTCTATCTTCTGGCCGCCAAGGAAGTTTGACACCGCCTTGACCACGTTCTCGCAGCTTATCTCCATTCCGTCACCATTCTCATGTGCCAGAGCAAGCTGCGCCGGGCTCGTTGCAACGTAGGTTCCGTCGGGATCCAGTGTATCCTGCTCCACTATGGTATTTCTGTCTATGCTCAGCGTCTTGTATGTTCCATCTGTCAGGTCTCTGACCATCAGCATGACCACATCGCATCGGCCTGCCCCCTCATAATCGGTGACTTTCTGAACCTTGCCCATGTTGTCGATTCCCATAAAAAGATATGTTTCTATATTCTTCTTTGGAACGTATTTGACTCCGTCCACCTCGATCATGCCTTCGACCGCCTGTGTGCCCGATGCATTGTGTGATGCATTTCCTTTTGTCGGTCTGAGTGCTATCGCCAGTGCAATGCATACGACCAGTATGGCTGTGATCACAAGTCCAAGCTTCTTGTATATTCTCTTTTTTTCTGATAGTGTTCTGTTCCTGTATGACATATGTATCACCTCTTCGGAATGTAATGTGCTATCTCAGAACGTTCAGCATAAGCAGGTCTGTTCCCGCTGTAGGCCACTTCTTCTCGCACACAATAAGACCACACAGTATTATGAACAGCACAATACTGATGATTATCGCTGTCTTCTTAGACATGTTGTTGTCCTCCATCTATCTGTTTATCTTTTACATGTTTCGTTGTTATTGCTGATTATGGGTGTATCTGATGTTCTTTAAGGAGCTTTGTTCCGTAGCTGTCCATGTTCTCCAGAAATTCATGTCCCAGCTTCTTCTCCAGCACCTCGCGGCCCAGCCACAAGTTCGGCACCCTGTGATGCATACCATGGCAGTCGCTTCCTATGATGTGTGCCTGTCCTTTCTTGAACATCTTGAGCATTTTGCCCTTCTGTCTGAAATCCAGAAGTGTCTCCGCATTCACCTGCACCGTAACTGGCAGTTCAAGGATCTGTCTCACATATGGCTTGTTGCCTGGTATCTGTAAGAATCGCTCTATATGAGCTAGTATGATATGGAAATGTCTCTTCTCAATTAAGTCTCGTACTTCCTGCACTACCGAATCACTCCATGTCACAAACGGCATCTCCAGCAACATGATATCAGTTCCTTCTACTTTTAGTGCATCCGTTTTCTCCGCTCTGCTTATTCCTGCAAAGAACGCGACCTCTGCCCCCATTATAATTTGCGGTATGTCCATATTCTCAGCCATGACTTTATCATATGCTTTCTGTCTTGAATCAATGAACCTCTCCACAGTATTTGAATCAGCATAAAAGTGCGGCGTCGCTATCATAGTATCCACGCCGTGCTCTTTGCACATCCGAAGCATGCCTATAGATGTCTCGACATTCCTGCTGCCGTCGTCTATACCCGGCAGTATATGTGAATGAAAATCTATAACACCCATGTTTTCCTCCTGTTTTCTTTATAAAAAACTATAAATATTTATATAGGAAAATTCTTTATCCATGCTCACACCCTAATTTAACAGTTTCTTCACAATTTTTCAATTCCATTTGCGATTTAAAATCGACAAAAATCCTCGTTGATTTTTTGCTTAACTATACAATTTGTATAAACCACTTTATTTTCTTAATCCAATTTCTTCCATAATAAAAAAGCGGAATATGATATTTCATATCCCGCCGTGTCAATCTGTTCTTTATTCTATTATACATACATCTCCGAGCCGTTGCCCAGGCAGTATATTCCAAGCTGTCCGCCCTTGCCGCACCCGCAGTCGATGGCAACGTTGTTGTTCTTCTTAACGATCTTGCCCTCACCGCCGAGCTCTGTGGTTGGCACATGTCCAACGACGAGTGTTCTGTTCTTGTAATATGTCTTGTCCAGGTCTGCTGGCTCTGTGATGAAGTCCTCTGTGTCGTACTCATCCAGTTCCTTCTTCGGATCGAAGTTTCTTATTCCGGCGTGAACCAGCACAAATTTCTTTCTCGCCATCATCACTTCGAGGAACGCTTCCTCAGAAATCTCATCTATATACTCTATGACATCCTCACGCTCTTCATCGTCAAGCTGCAGGAACTCCTCCACCGCACCTGAGAGCTCTTCTCCAAGCATGGATGTTATCTTGTCTACCAGCATCTGTGGTGGCACCTCACCTGTGGACTGGATATGGTCATTCAGTGCCTTGAGTGCCTGTGTGATCTTGTACTCGTTCTCACCGACAACTGCGATGACATTATCTCTGCTCATCATATCCTGAAGTATCTTCATGGATCCGCCGCCTGCTCCGATTATATTGCCAAGGACATACAGGACATCCTCGCCCTCAAGAGTGCTGATGACTGCCTCCTCGTTCATGATGTCCTCTTCCTTTATATCGTCAAGGTTCTGAAACTTAAGTTTCTTGAGTGCTCTCTTGTATGCCTCATAATCCCCGTTAATTCCTGAAATAGCATAAAACATGTCTATCATCCTCCTAAGTCTTTTCCTTCTGCCGACTGTGAGCCTGTCCGTTCACGTCCTGACTATTATAACATATTTTCCATATCCTGTAGATATGTATGCGTATTTTTTGAGGGAGGTTTTTCGACGTTTCATGAGCGTCTGCCAAGTTCCCAGAATGCCACGGCACTGGCTGCAGCCACATTCAGGCTGTCCACTCCGTGATACATTGGTATCTTCACTGTGTAGTCGCTGGAATCTATGGTCTCTGTCTTGAGGCCTTCTCCCTCGGTTCCCAGTATTACTGCAAGTCTGTCGATCTGCTTCAGCTCCGGGTCGTGTATATCTATCGTGTCATTTCTTAGCGCCATGGATGCCGTCCTGAAGCCCATACTGTGAAGTTGTTCCATCCCAAACTCCGGCCATATGCCATGATCTGCTTTATTGTGTGCAAGACCCAGGGTGTCAAATGTAATATATGTCCACGGTATCTGGAACACCGTTCCCATGCTGACCCTTACCGCTCTCCTGTAGAGCGGGTCACTGCAGCCCGGCGTGAGCAGTACAGCATCCATCCCGAGTGCCGCCGCACTTCTAAATATCGCTCCCACATTTGTCGGGTTCATCACTTCCTCAAGCACCGCTATTCTGGCGGCATGTTCACACACGCTCTCAACAGACGGCAGCTCTGCCCTCCTCATGGCGCACAGCATCCCCCTTGTCAGGGCAAATCCCGTGAGCTTCGTGAGGACATCAAATGGTGCTGTGTATATCGGTATATCTCCGCACCGCTTTATTATATCCGCGCACTGTCCTTCCACGTGCCTGTCTTCCAATAGAATGGACACTGGCTCGTAACCCGCATCCAGTGCCCTCTCTATGACCTTTGGACTCTCAGCTATGAACAGCCCGGAAGCCGGTTCATATATGTGCGCCAGTTGATTCTCTGACATGCGCGCATATATATCAAGCTCAGGTGCCGAAAGGTCGGTTATATTTATTATTCTCATATCTGTACCTTATCCAGTGCATTTTCAAGATCTGCTATTATGTCTTTTACATTCTCAATGCCCACCGACAGTCTCACAAGATCAGGACTTACTCCTGCCGCCAGAAGCTCCTCGTCATTCATCTGTCTGTGTGTAGCTGATGCAGGATGAAGAACGCATGTATGTGCATCCGCCACATGTGTTGCTATCATCGCAACCTTGAGTTCCTTCATGAAGGCCTCCGCAGCAGCTCTTCCTCCCTTGACGCCAAATGACACAACTCCACATGTGCCGTCCGGCATATACTTCTTAGCACGCTCGTAATACTTGCTGCTCTCAAGTCCAGGATAATTTACCCAGGCTATCTTATCGTGTGCCTCGAGGAACTTCGCAACCGCCAGTGCGTTCTCACAGTGACGTGGCATACGCACGTGAAGCGACTCCAGTCCAAGATTGAGCATGTACGAATTCATAGGTGCAGGTATCGGGCCGAGATCTCTCATAAGCTGTGCCACGATCTTGTTGATATATGCGCCGCCCTGGCCGAATTTCTCTGCGTATACCACTCCGTGATATGACTCATCAGGTGTGGTGAGTCCTGGGAACTTGTCTGCGTGTGCCATCCAGTCGAATTTGCCTGAATCCACGATCGCCCCACCCACGGTTGCATCATGTCCGTCCATGTACTTCGTGGTGGAGTGTGTGACTATGTCTGCGCCCCACTCTATAGGTCTGCAGTTGATCGGTGTGGCAAATGTGTTGTCCACGATGAGTGGTACTCCGTGTGCATGTGCCGCATTTGCAAATCTCTCTATATCGAATACTATGAGTGCCGGATTGGCTATGGTCTCGCCAAACACGGCCTTGGTGTTCGGTCTGAACGCTGCCTCAAGTTCCTCGTCCGAGCAGTCAGGATCCACAAATGTGAATTCCACACCCATTCTCTTCATAGTCACAGCAAAAAGGTTGAAGCTTCCTCCGTATATGGTGGATGATGCCACAACGTGATCTCCCACTCCGGCAATGTTGAATACCGAGAAGAATGTTGCTGCCTGTCCTGACGATGTGAGCACTGCTGCCGATCCCCCCTCCAGGGCACATATCTTGGCTGCCACATAGTCATTTGTCGGATTTGCAAGTCTGGTGTAGAAATAGCCGCTCTCCTCAAGGTCAAACAGCTTACCCATATCCTCGCTCGTGTCGTACTTGAACGTTGTGCTCTGTACGATCGGTATCATTCTTGACTCCCCATTCTTAGGCTGGTATCCAGCCTGTATACACATAGTCTCTCTTTCCATTATTCCTTTATACTCCTTTGAATTAATAACGCTCTACTACCTTGCGCTCTATATTTTCATTGTTAAGCATGAACATGTATCTTCCATTCACCAGACGTATGTCCTGCTCTGCCGCGGATATATCTATGTTCAGTGAATTCCTGACAACCACATTCAGATCTGCATTATTGCTGGACAGCATGCCTGTACCGTCTCTGCTTCCAAGTGCGAAGCACGCTTCGCCCTGAACCGCCAGCCTTGAGTTGGCGTCCGTCATGCGTATGTCTGCTATTCCATGGTCAGATCCCATGGCTATACACGAATTGCCCTTAAGGTTCATGTCCACATGTGCTCTGCTTATATCTACGCTGCATCCATCTCCGTCCAGGGTTCCGACCGCCACGTATCTGTTGCCCGATCCTCTGAGCGATATGGATGTGTTCTTTATCGCGATATCTGCGTGCTGGCTCATCGAGCCGATGGCGACTCCATTTGCAGCCTCATAGGTTATGTCTATGTCCGCCTGCAGGAGATTCAGATTCACCGGGGTGCTTATGCTTCCAATAGCAACTCCGTTCTCGCCGTTGATATACAGGTCGTATCGTCCTTTCTCTATACGTATATCTCCTCCGAGTCCGGCGCCTATTGCCACTCCGTTCACACCGTTTGTTTCTATATTAATGGCGCCCTCCTGCTTGAACTTCATGACTCCATGCTTTGAATGAATGTCATTGCCTATTCCGTAATAGCTGTTACCGTTGACGCGGATCATTATATCCCCATCTCCGATAAATGTCACTCTGGACGACTCCGGTATCTTTATTCCGCCATTCCTGCAGAAATTCTTACCCTCAAGCATGATGTGCAGATCCGTATTCTCACCGCAGTCTATACAAGGCTTGTCACGGTCGCCCGAGAAGCTTACATTCTGCAACACTATGGTTCCGGTGAAACCATCCTTTATCTTGAGTGTCATATCTGACTTGAAGCCCTGTGCGCCGACTATGCGGACATTGTTGTCGCCACCGGCTCTCTGTGCCACAACTATCTTCCTGATTCCCCGGGATGTGAGCTTCAGAAGTGATGCACTTCTCTCATGCTCCATGACAAATATGCTGCTGTTCTCAGCCACCTCTTCCTGTTGGTTGTACTGAACTATCTCATTCACAACCTGTGGGGATATGAGCTGTACCACCTCCGCGTTCGGATGGGCGGTATAGTATCCCTGAATGAGATCCGCACCGAGCTGGATGACGGTCTTCATCTCCTTCGTGGTCTCAACGCCCTCTGCCAGCGCCTTGATGTCGTTGGTCGAGGTGAATTCTATTATATCCTTGACGAAATGCTGTCTGTGTGGGTCTGCATCGATCCCTGTCAGAAGCATTCTGTCTATCTTCACATACTCAGGCATATACCTGAGAAGATTGTTTACATTTGAATAGCCTGAGCCGTAGTCGTCTATGGCGATCTCCATGCCATTTCCTCTGAGGAATGCCTTGAGATCATTCAGTTCCGCATCCGACAGCTCTGCTCCCTCGGTAAATTCTATGACGATGCCTGCACACTGGAGCGTCTTCACCTTTGAAATGAATTCATTTCTGTCCTGTGCGTTGAGCATATGCCCCGGCATGCTGTTGATAAATACCTTCTTGCCCCTGAACATCTCAGGATTCGATGCCACGATCTCCACGATGTTGAACAGTGTGAGTTTTTCCACATCGTACAGTCTGTTCAGTCTCTCTGCACTCTCCAGAAGCTCAGGGGGTGACATTCTCATAGGAACCAGTATCCTCATAAGTGCCTCGTATGCAAATATGCTTCCGTCACGGGCACTTACTATAGGCTGGAAATGATATGTAAGCATGTTGTTGTCCAGTATCATAGCTACTATCTCATCTCTCTCCAGATCCCTGTTCGTTATCGTCGCTTTGTTGCGTCCCTTGGCATTGTTCTGTTCTTTTATGCGGTTCTTCTGGTTGACCGCATCGTTGATGAGGGTCTCCAGCTCGGCAGATGACTTGACCAGAGCCTTCTTACATCCGTAATATATACCGAGCTCGTAATCGTCCTTTCCGCCACTGTTTGCCGCCTCAAGCTTCTTCTTGAGTTCCTCGGCTATATATTCTCCCCTTGAGATATCGCCACTCTTTGCCACTGTGGCTATGACGAACTCGTCATTTCCCATCCTCATGGATATCTCGTATGGGGTAAGTATCTCATTTATCGACTGGGCAACATAGCTCAGGACTCTGTCACCCTCTGTTCTTCCGTAATTGCTGTTTATCTGGCGTGTATTCTTCAGATCCACCGCCAACACAAGTATCTCGGACTTCTCTTCAGCGGCCTGGACTATCATGTCATTTGCCCTGCCCATGAAGCCTCTGAAGTTGTACATTCCGGTGAGACCATCTCTTATCTGATCCGCCTCAAGCTTGTTTAGAAGTACATTGAGTCCCTGATGTCTTGCAAATGACTCCATGTCTCTGGCAACCGTCTTGATCCAGGATCTGTATACATCTTCGTACACCCTCGGCTCTGCACCGTAGTTCACCACTGCATAGCCAAAGCTTCTGTCCTGGAAGAACAATGGTGTAAATATGAACGCTGTAGGATAATCCCTGTCCTCGTACAGCTCCGGCAACAGCTTCGCAGACTCGAATACGTCGTCATAGCGTATGTGTCTCTCTTCTTTTTCATCCGGGCCACACTTTATCAGTCTGTATACATGATCTGTGTAACCGTGGCGAAGTGCCTCATCGCCGGTCATGACCTCCGGATTTCTCCAGTAGTCGTTCAGGCACAGATGGAAGCTCTCAAATGGTCTTATCTGGTACACGTATTCCGACACGGTGTCGAAGAATGACTCCACGCTCGTTTGCGCCACAAGGTCATCCGCCATGTTGTTGAAGCAGGAGTAGAAGCCGGTCTCTGAGAGGTCTGTCTCCCATTTGTCTCTTCTGATCCTGACTGTCTCTCGTTCCCAGCCCTCACAGCCACAGGTTCCACCTATGTACAGCTCCACGTTGGACTTGAATTCCGGTACGTCATGTCCGTTAAGCTTTGCATCTATATATTTCATACAGTAGTGCCCGCAGTCATCCGCCGGTATGTCCGCAGATGTGATCGGAACAGGACTGTTTCTTCCGTCTTCTATGGAGTCATAGCCCACCACGGCTATGTCCTCGGGAACTCTTATTCCATATCTGTCAAATGCGGTGCACACTCCGATGGCCATACAGTCATTTGCACATACGATGGCATCCGGCAGATGCTCCTTATCCTTCACAAGCTCGTCCACCATGTAGTCGCCGCTGTCGTACCAGTATGTTCCATAATATATCATGTCGTCCGTAACCGGCAGGTTGTGCGCCTTCATGCTGTCTATGTAACCGGCGAGTCGCTGCTTGGAGTGTATGTGCTCTTTGAGTCCGCCCAGGAAATATATATTCTTGTGTCCGTGAACCTCTATAAGGTGATCCACGAGTTTTACTATAGGGGTATAATGATCCATCATGACCGTTGGGAATATGTTATTCTCTTTGTCGACTACCACTACCACACCATTTGCAAATTCTGACTGCAGGCGCTTCTCCAGCTTTTCTACGACTCCCGGAGTCTGTATGGTGTCCTGACACAATACCACAGCATCAAAAAGGTTAAAATTAATAAGGTTGTAGATGTTTGAATCGCCAACCTCCCTGTCTGTTGAATCCTGGTACTTCAAAAACATGGAAAATATGCAGACATCGTAATTCATATCATATGCCTGCTTCAGAAATCCCTGCATGAAGCGATTCTGTGTACTCTCTTCAACCTGTGCTGTTATAACGCATATTCTCTTCCTGTTGCTCATCTGATCATCCCCAACTGCATTTTTAAAACATTCTTTATGCAATTATATCATGTTTGCAGGCTAAAAAAACCTTATTTATGCAATTTGACAAATGCCATAGTTCCTATCTACATTTTTAGTCTATTTTTCACCTCAAGCGCCATCTGCTCGTCTGCTATGTCCAGGGCATCCGGAATCCTTGTATCATCCGGCAGCATTCCCAGAAGTCCTGCCACTATGGCCTTTCTGGTACCATGCCCTTTGCCGGTCGTCAGAAATAACCCATACAGGCATATCTTAACTGCCTTATTTCAATTATAGACCACGAGTGCGGTTATTTGGAATTTATTATCTTAGTTTTTTGACTCGGATATACTGTCTTTTTTCTTTTTCTGCCCGAAAAAGCAGGAAAATTTTTTCGCAAACCCGCTTACTCTGCCTTGAGCACATAGAGTCTGGAATCATAGTCTCCGCAAGGCATATCCTCTCCGACTATCTCTCCCGCCGATGTGTCGCTGGTGATGAGTCCGAGGTTCATCAGCTCATCGCCATAGCATGATGGGCCTGCGATGACATTGACTGCAGAATCCTCTCCTTTGTCACCTGACACTTTCTCATATATCAGCTTTCCATCCGGTGTCTTGCTCACTGTGAGCGCCTGTCCCCCGAGCACATTGCAGCTATATATCGCATCAGGATCAAGGCCGTGGAGCTTCATTCTGGTGAAGCATTTGTTCGGTGTGTAGAGTGTTCTGAACCACGCAACGATGGCGGTCTTCTTATCGTCTGATACGACCATCCAGCCGCACTCCTCATTGTCAAATGGACTTGCAAGCCTGTAGAATGTTCCGTACTGGATCACCTCACGGTATGCCTTCATGAACTTGACCTGCTCCTTGACCTCCTCTATCTCCTCGGCTGTGAGCTTGTTCAGATCCAGCTCATATCCAAATGTTCCGAAGTATGCAGCATTTGCACGGGTCTTAAGCGGAGTCTCACGTCTTGTCTGATGATTTGGCACAACCGAAACGTGGCTTCCCATACTGCTGATCGGGTAACACATGGATGTTCCATACTGGATCTTGACTCTCTCTATGGCATCCGTGTCATCACTTGTCCAGCCCTGTGGCGCATAGTAGAGAATGCCCGGATCAAAACGTCCGCCGCCGCTGGCACATGACTCAAAGAGTACATGTGGAAATGTGCTTGTGAGTCTCTCATACAAATCGTACACACCAAGTATGTATCTGTGGAACACCTCGCCCTGTCTGTCAGCCGGAAGAGCCGCACTATAGCACTCGGTGATACTTCTGTTCATATCCCACTTCACATATGACACCTTTGCCGTGCTCAGTATCTTTGCCATCATCTCATATATTCTGTCAACGACCTCTTTTCTGGAGAAATCCAGAACATACTGGAATCTTCCGTGTGAGTCATGTCTTCCCGGAACTGAAAGTATCCAGTCTGGGTGCTCTCTGTAGAGGTCTGAGTCTTTATTTGTCATCTCAGGCTCGAACCACAGTCCGAACTTCAATCCTACCTTCTCTATATCCTCTGCAATTCCTGTGATTCCCTCCGGAAGTCTGTCTGGATTTGCAACCCAGTCTCCAAGGCCTGCATGGTCTGTGGTTCTGGCTCCATACCAGCCATCGTCAAGAACGAACAGCTCAACTCCGCACTCCTTTGCCTTCTGTGCGATGGCTATGAGCTTCTCTCTGGTGAAATCAAAATATGTAGCCTCCCAGTTGTTGATGAGGATCGGCCTTGGCTTGTCTCTCCACTCGCCTCTTGCAAGTCTCTTCTGATACAGCTTGTGGAAGGTCTGGCTCATCTTGTTGAGTCCCTGATCTGAGTATACGATGACTGCCTCAGGAGTCTGGAAATGCTCACCTGCATCGAGCTTCCAGTCAAATGTATCCGGATTTATTCCGGCAAGAATGCGGGCTGTATTTCTCGTGTCAACCTCTGCCTGTATCTTAAAATTGCCGCTGTATACAAGGCTTATTCCAATCGCCTCTCCCTGGTTCTCGTCCGTTGTCTCTCTCTTCAATACGATGAACGGATTGTGCTCATGGGATGAATGACCACGATTACTGCCTATCGACTGTACACCCTGCTCGAGATCCCTTGTTATTATGTGGCGCTCCCTTGCCCATGCGCCTGAGAGCTGCATCCACTGATAATCAGGATCAGGGAGATCCAGGCACATACTGTAAGCAGTGGTGAGATATACCGCCTCTGTGCCTTCATTTACATACTCCACACTCTTTGCTATGACTGGTCTGTCGCTCCATATCGTATAGAGCATTCTCGCCTTTATTCCTGTGAGTGAATCCTTCAATGTGACGATCAATGTCTCTGCCTCGTCATCATTCTCTGTGTATGTTGCCGGCAATGCCTCAAGCTTTGGCTTGCCTGCGTTTATCTCATGTGATACATACACAAAATCTGATATCCTGCTGCCATTTGACTGAAGGACTTCCACCATCGGCGCCCTGTAATCAGTGGTTCCGTACACAGGGAGCTCCTGCTTCACTGACTCAAGTGAGAACAGTCTGTCATCGTCATATACATACTGAAACATAGGTCTCTGGACAAGCTCCAACAGATGTGAGAAATCCTCTCTGTCCCTTATCGCCTTACCATAGTACAGATTTCCCAGATGTCCATTGGGGAGCACTGTCATGATGTAGCTTATCTCGCCATTTGTAAGGTGAAATGTCTTTGTTTCTTCGTGAAAAATAATACCCATAAGTGTGACTCCTTTTCTCCATTTATTTGTCTGAGCAGACAACCTCCGTTACGCCTGCGCACTGCGCACCCTCTGCTCTAAAATCTCATGTCTGACTGCTTTTAATACAGTTATTTTAATATCTGGGAATTAGATTTTATATGGAAAAAAGTTGACCAAATATGGTACCGATAATGGTTAAGTTGGGTGATTATTCTGAACTGTGAATACGCTTTGAACATTAAGACATATCTTGCATTTAATGATCCATTCACTTTGTCTATAGATTTGAGCAAAGTATCCCAAAAGTATACAGACAATGAAAAAAGCCTGAATACTGATACCAGACCAACTGTAATTTTCAATCAGTCTCCACCAATATTCAGGCTTTTTCTGCCAGCTCCGGCCTACACCGCGTACACCACAGTCTCATAAGGTCTGAGCGTACCATCGTAATCCGCATAATTACCCATAAGCATATCCGCAGTCTCAGGAATTGCATAGCCCACATCCTCACCGGTCATGTTGACAACAACATATACCGATCTGTCTGTGCTTTCTGCATTTGCTCCAGTTCCACATACACACTCAATCTGAACCGGCTTGCGCCTGTACACTATGATTCCTGCATTATCCGTCTCCACATCCTCCAGGTCTCCGTAGATGAGAGTCTGTGTGTACTCCGAGTGATTTCTGAGCTGTATCATCGCCTTATAAAAGTTAAGCACAGAATCCTTATCAGCGCTCTCAAGCTCCACTGTCTGGAGGTCACACTGATTGTTGCATGCCAGCCATGGCTCATGCACTGAGAATCCGAAGTTCTTATCGCTGTTCCACTGCATCGGAAGTCTTGACTGGTCGCGGCTCCTGATATTTACAGATTCCATCGCCTCTGCCTCGCTGTATCCGGCTTCAATGCATCTCGCAAACTGTCCCTTGGAGTTGATATCGTCCAGCTCATCTATGTTATCAAAATGAGTGTTTATCATGCCAAGTTCCTGTCCCTGATATACAAACGGCGTACCCTTCAGGAAGAAGAACAGCGCGCCCAGCGCCTTTGCCATCTGTGTTCTGTATTCAGGAATATCACCGGCTGGGAAGTACTTGCCTATACTTCTAGGCTGATCGTGGTTTTCCAGGTAATTTGCTGCCCATCCGATCTTTTTCACAAGTCTCTGATTGGTGAACAGCTTGTCCTTGAATTCCTCTATCGTCCAGTCTCTCTGGTGCAGCCAGAGATCGCCCGGATTGATATCTATATCTGTGTAGCTAAAGTCAAATATCATGGAGAAATGTCCATCTCTCCCAATATATCTGTCCAAATCCTCATTTGGGACTCCAGGAGTCTCTGCGACAGTCACAAAGTCTCCTCTGCCATATGTGTTGAGTTTTAACTCGTGAAGGAACTCATCTATTCCCGGCCTATTGAGGCAGCATTTGCCAACATCGCATCTGCCGTCCTCGCCGTCTGACGGCATAGGCGGGAATGAGAGGTCTTTCTTGATAAATGTGATGGCATCCATTCGGAATCCTGAAACTCCCTTGTCAAGCCACCAATTCATCATGTCGTAGAGCTCTTGTCTCATCTCCTCACATTCCCAGTTGAGATCCGGCTGCTCCTTCGCAAATGAATGGAAATACCAGCTGCCATCCTCAATCTGTGTCCATGTGCTTCCACCGAAGTTGGATCTGAGATCTGCAAGTCCATCTATGTTGTCCTTAAATATATAGTAATTTCTGTATTTGCTGTGTCTGTCCCGGCACGCCTCCTGGAACCATCTGTGCTGGTCTGATGTGTGATTGATGACCATGTCCATGATGATCTTGATGCCATTTTCATTTGCGCATCTTATAAGTTCATCCGCATCCTCTATGGTTCCAAACTCAGGATTCACATCGTAGTAATCCGATATGTCATATCCATTGTCCTTCATAGGCGACTTGAAGAATGGACATATCCACACAGCGGTCACGCCAAGATTTTTGAGGTACGGCAATTTCTCAGTTATTCCCTTCAGATCTCCTATTCCATCTCCGTTGCTGTCATAGAAGCTTCTAGGGTATATCTGGTAAAATACCGCCTCTTTCCACCATTTTCTGTCCATATTTTATGTTTATCCTTTCACAGCTCCGGCTGAAATTCCCTCGATGATATTCTTCTGAAGTATGATGAATATGATCACGATAGGGATGATGCAGAGAAGTACCGCAGGGAAGATTAGCTCCCATGGATTTCCATACTGTCCTGACAGACTCTTTGCATAATATAAGCTCAGCGTGAGCGTCTTTTTGTCGTTATTTCCTATTACGAGGAATGGAAGAAGGTAATCGTTCCATATCCACACTGCATTTGTGATGACAACTGTCATGGTCGTAGGCTTTAAGAGGGGCATGACCACATATCTGTATATCTGGAATATATTTGCTCCATCGAGCATAGCTGCCTCCTCAAGTGACAGCGGGATACTCTTGATGAATCCTCTGTACAGCAGAACCGACATACTGATTCCAAAGCCTCCGTACATGAGGATCAGCCCCGGTGTGTTTTTGAGTCCCAGCTTGTCCATCAGCGATACCAATGGGTACATAACTGACTGGAAAGGTATGAGCATGGCTGCTGTGTATGCGATGAAGAGTATATTTGCCACCTTGGAATCTGTTCTGGCAATTGCCCATGCGGCAAATGAAGATATGACCACGATAAGTGCCACTGCCGCAACTGTTATGAGTACTGTCTGAAGCAGGCTGCTGCCGAGATTTATCTGCTCAGCTGCATTCTTCAGATAGTCCAGATTCCATGATTTCGGGAGAGCTATTGGAGATGCTACTATCTCCTGCTGTCCCTTGAATGAGTTGACGATCAGGAACCATATCGGGAATATGGTCACGATTGCCAATACAGCGAGTATAACCACTATGAGTGCTCTTTTGATCTTGCCTTTTACTCCCATTATGATTCAATCTCCTTTCTCTTAGTGATCATTACCTGAGCTATAGATATAACTGCAATGATAACGAAGAATATAACTGCCTGTGCCTGCGCCTCTCCGTATGCCGGAGGAGAGCTCTCTCTTACTGTTTTCAGTATCATGTAGGATATCATGGTCGTTCCGAAATTGCCCTCTGTCAGTGAAACATTGAGGTCAAGCATCTTGAAGCTGTTTGCCAGTGACATGAAGAGCACTATCGTAAATGAAGGCATGAGAAGCGGAAGTGTGATCTTCCTGAAGCTTGTCCAGCCCGTAGCCCCATCTATTCTGGCAGCCTCATAAATATCCTCTGAAATATTGTTGAGTCCGTTGAGGTAGATTATCAGGTAATAACCTGCAACCTGCCATACACCAACGATCGCATATGCCAGAAGTGCTTTCCACTGATTCTGAAGCATGTTGTTGAGCACCTCTACGTGTACCACACCGTCTGTTCCGAACAGCGTCTGTGAAAATACATTTTCAAATATGAAACGCCATACATAACCCATTGCGAGCATTCCAAGTACATATGGAAGGAACAGTACCGTTCTGAAAAGTCCCTTGCCCTTGGTAAGCTTCTTGATCATGAGTGCCAGAAGAAGACTGACAACATTCTGTGCTATTACTGCGAGTACAGCATATATGGCCGTGTATCCAAGTGACTGAAGGAAATCCTTCGACTTGAATATGCTTGTATAATTCTTAAGTCCCACCAGTGCATTCCACCAGTGCTCCCCACCTACGAAGTAGGAACCTCTCCACTCGGTGAAGGAATAGATCACACCCTCTATAAAAGGAACTATGATAACCAGCAGAAACAACACTATAGAAGGCAGAACCATAAACCAGAATTTTCTCTTGTAAAATCTTTTCATAGTTTTTCCTTTCCTACATTGAACACCAGCCATACAAAATTTGCCTTCGGCAAATGGCTGGCGCTACATGTCAGGTTTTCATAGAAAACCTGACACATCCCATTTAGCACCGATTACTCTTTGATGCTGTCCTTCCACTTTGTCAGTGCATCTTCCACACCTGTTCTTATAGTGTTCTCATCCCACTGATCAGGATTTGTAAACAACTGCTCCTGAATAGTTGCACCGATGGTGTTGAGTCCCCATGACTCAGGGAAAGCATCGAAGTCATTGCCCATCACAAGGTCATTGCTCATATAGTATACAAGTGAATTGCTGAGCGGATTCTCAAGCTTCTCGCTCTCGTCTGCGTTGAATGGGACAAATGCGAATTTGTTTGTGATGTAATCTTTTCCTGTATCTGATGTGTAGAGCCATACAAGGAAGTCCTCAGCGGCTTTCTGCTCCTCTTCTGAATCCTTCTTGTTGATAACGTAATACTGTGAAACGAACTCAGGGATTGAGCTGTTCATCTTGTCAACTGTAACGCCCTCAGCTGAGATGTCACTCTGCTCAAGGTTGACCTTCATTGGGAGCATCGTAAGTCTTGATGCCTTGTCTGCATCCACGCCTGCGATGGTTCCGTATACCCAGTTACCCTGCTTGATGAACATTGCCTTACCCTCGGCAAATGTCTGAACTGCCTGATCATATCCTGTCACTGTTGAGTTAATGTACTCTGATCCACGCTCTACCTTGCCGCTTGGTCCTGCTGTGTAGCTTGAAAGCATATCAAGCTCCTGAACCATCTTTACAAGTGGCTCCTCAAGCTTATCAACATCTTCCTTTGTAGCTGCTGCCGTTGCATTGTAGTTAGGGAATACTGCATTCAGTGCGTAGTTTGTATAGTGGTTTGCATATGTCCACTTCTCTGCGCCTGCGATTGCAAATACTCCGTTCATGTTCTCTGTTGTGGCTGTCTTGTCCTTTGCCGTGGTGTATGCATTGCCTGAAAGTGTAACCTTCTCGCCACCCTTGCCGTTTATGTAATCATCGATTGCCTTGATCATGCCTGTGAACTCTTCATAATTGGCACTTCTGTAATCAGCGACAAATGCGTCTGCGCTGTCAAGTCCAAATACATCACATATCATCTGCGTATCTGCGATAAGTCCGTAACCCTCTACGTTGTAATGGATTCCGCAGCTTGCTCCGCTCTCATCTGCGAGCTGCATGCTCTCTGGAATTGAATCGTAGATTGACTTTAACTCCTCATTCTTTACTGATGTTGATGGAAGTACAAATCCGCCCTCGTTCCACTCTGTGAACTGTGCCTGATTTATCGCGTACAGTGTAGGATAGTTCTTGGAATTCATCTCAGATCTGAGTGTCTCCATGGTCTCCTGTGTACCACATGTGTAAACCTTAACCTTAACTCCTGTCTCTGTCTCATAATCTTTGCACAGATCCTGGATACTGTCTGCGATCTCGGACTTTGTGTTGTAAATATACAGATCGTAATCCTTCTTTGCTGAACCACATCCTGTCATAGATGCAAGTCCCAGCATCATAGCTGCTGAAAGTGCACATGCTACTAATTTCTTTGCTCTCATAACCTTTTCTCCTTTTCTTGCTTTGAATTTTCCCTCTTGTTAATTCTCGCTATCATTCATATTGTTCCGATAAAACATATTTCATAAGCGCTTAAATGAAACATGTTTCATTTGCATTAAGATTATCATATGAAACATGTTTCGTCAATAGGGGATTTATAGATTTTTGTATTTTGTGCTCTTAGTAAGTTTTTTATGTTTTGTACCCACATAAAAAAGAAGTTCATGATTTTTGAGTGGCACCTCAATTTCTCTTCACGAACTTCTTTTCGTAATCATACTATAAAGTTGTATCGCCTTTTTCTACGCTCACCGGAAGTAGTATAAGATTTCCGTCTATATGTGTGTTTCTCTCTTTTGCGCTGTCGATCTGATCTGCGGTTGCACTTTCACCCTGTCCTTCGGCATCATCTTCCTCCTCCGGTCCGTCGATCATCTCCATAAGCTGGCGTACTGCCTCCTGGGCGATCTCCTTGTACGGCTGATGTATCGATGTGAGCCTTGTCGTGCTGGCGTTGGTTATGTACGTTCCGTCGTATGCCACGATCGCCAGGTCATCAGGAATCTTTTTGCCTATGGCAAGTGCCGCCTTAAGGAATGCTATCGCTGGCATGTCTGCGGCAAATATTCCGTCCACGTCAGGATACTCCTCCAGTATGCATTTTGCCATCTCAAAATATCCATGAAAATCAAAGTCGTTCCACTGTATTGGAACTCGTCTGGATTTTATCCCATTCTCGGCAAGGACTCTATCTAGTTCCTCATGGCACTCAAATGACATGATATTCTTATCTACCTTGATTCCTGATATGTGGATGACATATTTGCATCCACTGTTTATAAATTCCTGGGCAGCAAGCTGTCCGCCCATCTTGTGATCCGACACTACGACAGGAAATTTGCTGCCAACCTTATAATCCAGCATGACCATCGGCTTATCTATCTTCTGGTATTCCTTCGCCGTACATGCCGACGTTCCGCATATGATCCCATCCACGATGTTGGACTTTAACAGCTTAAAACATTCCTTCTCCCTCTGCTTGTCATCGGATGTGGAAAAAAGCATAAACTTGTATTTCTTCTCATAAAGTATCTTTTCTATCTCCGATGCCAGTGATGAGAACCATGGGTGCTGGATATTTGGAACCAACATCGCAATGGAGTTTGATCTGCCCTTGAACATGCCTCGCGCAAGCTCATTTGGAACATAATCCAGTTTCTTCATCGCATCTTCTATCTTCTTCTGAGTCTCAGGTTCAACATTTGCCGTGCCGTTGATAAGTCTCGACACCGTGCAGATGGCGACCCCCGCCTCCTTCGCAACGTCTCTTATACTTGCCATATATAAATATACTCTCCTTATGAATTTCAGACTGCAGTCCATGAAACTTGTTTCATAAGAAGAGTATACCATAATACTTTCCGTAATGTAAATTGTGTAATATGACGATAATCAGCTCAAAAGCTCCTCTATCATAGCTCCGTCAAATGTCACGCTCTGAACGTGATTTACCTCGATCTGGTAAAGCGCATGTGCAACTATGTGCTCTGCAGCCTGCTCTATATCTCTGATTCCGGTCACGCCGTCGCACTTCTTGATGACAGCATCCACGCCGTCTGGAAGGATGATGCACTCGCTCTTGTCAAGTCCGATGCGCTTGAGCACCTTCGGCAGAACAAATTTGTTGAATATCTCCTTCTTCTCATCCGGGGTGTAATCCGGTATGTCTATAACAGCAAATCTCGACATGATCGGCTTGCTGATGTTCTCCTTGTCATTTGCCGTCGCTATAGGATACACGCCATTTGTCGGGATCATGCACTCCATGTAGTTGTCGGTGAATCCCAGGTTATCCAGGAGTGTCAGCAGTACATCGGCAGGATTGCCGTTGCCCTTGCCGGAATTTGCCTTGTCCAGCTCGTTGATAATGAATACGAGGTTAGATTCTCCAGCCTGTGAAAATGCCTCCATGATGATTCCCGGCTTGGCATTGGAATATACTCTTGAACTTCCTGTAAGCTGCTCCGGATCGTTGATGGAACTCATGTCAAGGGTCGTCCATGGAAGTCTGAGTATTCTCGCAACCGCATAGGCTATCTGTGACTTTCCTGTTCCGGCAGGTCCGCAGAGCAGAAGTCCGTATGCAGGAAGTGTATGTGTACGGTTGATCTGGATGATCGTCTCGATGATCCTCTGCTTTACCTTCTCCATTCCGTAGAGTTCCTCGTCCAGTATCCTTCTGGCCTCTTCCGGATCTATCGCCTCAAAGTAATTGCTCTTCCATCTGATGTTCATCGCCATGGAAAGTGCTCTCTGGGCGTGGCGTCTCTCCTCCGGTGATACCTCGCTGGATCTCGCAACCGCAAGATTTCTTCTGGCCCACAGCCTTATATTGTCAGGAAGTGTTCTTCCGGCGCAGTGCATGAAGTCAATGATGCTCTGCATGCTCGTGAGCTTCATGTCATCGCCCAGTGCCTCTTCCTCTTCTTCCTCCTCGGATTTCTCTTCCTCCGAAGGGGCATCGCTGGCAAGAAGTCTCTCTATCATGAACTGAAGGAATCCGTCATTTGCCGACAGCTTCGATCCGCCGCCGAACTCGGTCTCCCTTATCTTGTATACCGCATAACCCTCCGGTCTGTTCTCTCCCGACAGACGGACATTGATGTGATTCTCACCGAGCCATTTGAGAAGGCTTACAAATCTCGCATCTATCTTCAATATGTCTGCGGACTGGACTCCGTCTACCTCGTCAAATTCAAATGCTGTTCTCTTGATCGGATTGGTGAACTTTCCGCTGGAGTGGTGGGTCCACTTCCTGGTCGTGTTCTCAAGGATCATGATCGGCTTCTCCGCTGTCGCTGCAGACTCCGACGACCGGAATGTCTCGTATGTAACTATGTTCTTATTCTTATTGTCGCTTCCACTGAAATCAAATACTGGCATGTTTTCCTCCCTAATATAATGATGCTTTATTGCAAGTTTAATCATACCTTGCAATTATAAAACATCATACTTTATTTTTCTTCAAACACCCGCATCCATCTTTCCCGTTTAAGCCTTGTGGTGAATAGGATTCCTCTGAAACAGAGCTCCACGCACATGGCGATCCATACACCGTAGAGTCCAACCCTCGGTGCAAGTATGGCTGCAAGTGGTATCCGCACGCACCACATGCTGGCAAAGTTCATGCAGCTCGGAACCAGAGTGTCCCCGGCTCCCCTGAGTGCTCCCGATGCAACTATTGATGCAGCGTAAAACGGCTCGGCAAATGCTTCTATCCTCAGCACTGCTGCACCTAGATTTCTTATCTCTTCGTTCGGGGTCAGTACACCTATCATGGCCGGAGCTGCTATGTACATTAGGACTCCGCCAACGGTCATAACCGACACACCTAATCCCATTGTAATCCATGCCATCCTTCTGGACAACTGTTTTTGTCCGGCTCCCACGCATTGTCCCACAAGTGTAGTTGCTGCCGCCTGTACTCCGTACCCCGGCATGTAACAGAAGCTCTCCGCAGTAACCGCAAATGAGTTGGCTGCGATGGCTATCGTTCCGAGCGGTGACACGATCTTTGTGGACATGACATACGCTGAGCACATGACCATCTGCTCAAGTCCCACCGGTGCTCCTATCTTTACCGCCCTAGCAAGGGTATCCCTGTGAAATCTCAAGTGCTCACCCTTTCTTAAGTGAAGTGTCCTGTTCTTCCACAGAAGTGCAGTGACCATGATGGCACAGGTGACCGCCTCAGCCGTGATGGTTCCGAGCGCCGCACCTGCAACGCCAAGTCCAAGTCCCGGCATGGTAAATGTGATGCTATTTATCTGCACACTCCTTGTCGGAAATATAAAGAACAAATTAAAAATCACATCCATCACACAGCACATGACATTCAGTATACCCGGGAGTCTCATATTTCCGGAGCTCTGGTGCATACCGCCCGCTATGCTGTTCATCTGCAGAGCAGGAAGTCCCAGCATATACACAAGGAAATACTGGCTTGCCATCTTCTGTATCGCAGCTTCACCGCCGAGCCATCTCGGAAGCGGTGTGCTTATAAGTGCTGCGATGAGTGCAAGCATGGCGCTTATGCACAGCGCTATTATAATACCCTGCTTCATGATGTTTCTGGCATTCTTCTCCTCACCGGCCCCCACCGCCTGGGCTATCTGCACAGTAAATCCTGTAGTCACCGCAATGCATAGCCCGCCAAACAGCCATGTCGTGGACGAGACAAGTCCGATGGCTCCCGATGCATTTGCACCAAGACGCCCCACCATGGATGCATCGATGTACTGCATGACAATGGACGAGATCTGGGCAAGGATCGCCGGGATGCTGAGCCTGACCGTAAGTCCTATCTGCTGGGATGCGGTCATAGACTTTCCAGATATCATGTCCTTCAGCAAGTTTTCACTGCTACTCATCTATATCTCCTTTTTTAGCCGCATTGTCTATGTTTACCGTCTCTGCGTTCATTTTTCTGAATGCCGTGGTTCCCTCGGCAAGTCTCTTCATACCCTCTTCCACGGTCGATCTTGGACATGCAATGTTAAGCCTGATAAATGACTTTCCGTTCTTGCCGTATGAAAGTCCCGGCGACATATAGAGCCCAGTGTTCTTCCTGATGAATTTTGACAGAGCCTTGGCATTGCCGTCTTCGCCGGCAGCGCCGCAGATTCCGCTGCAGTCAAGCCAGAGCAGATATGTGGCCTCCGAATACACGACCTTTATACCCGGCACTTTTTCATCTATAAACTTCCTGACATACTGCTTGTTCTCATAAAGATACTGCCTGAGACTGTCCAGCCACTCGCCGCCATTTGTAAATGCTGCTATCGCCGCATCCACCGCAAATGCATTTGGCTCGGCTACTTCATCTGTGTTCAGACCTCTCCACATCTTGTGTCTCAGGAATTTATCCGGAACCACAATGGCCGCAGTCTGGATTCCGGCTATGTTGAAGGTCTTTGTCGGCGCAATACAGGTCACACTTATATCCCTGCATGTGTCAGATGCCGTGGCAAATGGCACATACTCCTTTCCAGGATCGGTGAGATCGCAGTGTATCTCATCCGAGATGACCGTCACACCATACTTTGCGCATAGCTCTCCCACATGGGCAAGTGTCTCCTTATCCCAGATCTTCCCCGCAGGATTCTGTGGATTGCAGAGTATCATGAGGCTGGTCTGTGGATCTGCAAGCTTTTCCTCAAGATCCTCAAAGTCCATGGCATATCCCTCGCCGTCATATTTCAGAGGACTCTCCAATATATTTCGCCCATTGTTGTATATAGAATTAAAGAAAATATTGTAGACAGGGGTCTGCACTACAACATTCTCTGCGGGTGTGGTGAGCTTTCTCACCGCCGTTGATATGGCTGGGATGACTCCGGAGCAGAACACCAGCCAATCCCTATCTATCGCAAATCCGTGTCTGTTGCCCCACCAGTTCACGTAGGCATCTGCCCACTCGTCCGGGATGATGGAATATCCGAATATTCCGTGCTCCACCCGGGCTGCCAGTGCCTCCCTGATGCATGGAGCCGTCTGAAAGTCCATGTCTGCCACCCACATTGGCAGTTCGTTTTCCGGCACGTCCCACTTCAGGGAGCCTGTGCCGCGTCTGTCTATAACCTTGTCAAAATCAAACTTCATGTTTGTCCCTCCACTTCATGGAGAGATTCCGCGGCTGCTGTGGCAAACGGCTGGCACATATAGAGTGCTCCATCACGTTCGTCTTCCCTCGCCTTGCTTTGCTTCTATCTGCACTGCGCTCTGCAAGCGATAAGGGCGTTGCTTGCGCCGCTCTGGCAAGAAGCAGCAATGCTCAGTCGACTTCACTACCGATTGAGCACTCTATATGTGCCAACTCGTTTCACCACAGCAGCCGCGGAATCTCATTTACGTTATGATATATCACCAAATCTTAAACTCGTTTAGTCCTGTACTATTATTTTCGTCTTTGACGGATCTACTTTGTCTTTTTCTATTATCAGGTTGTCGATGTGCTGGGCTTTGATGGTTCCTGACGTTGGATTCATGACACTGTCTATCTTGCTACAGATGTCGGCATCCACTGTTGAATATTCAAATGCAAGTGTTGTGTTGATGAGCTTGCAGTTCTTCATCACAAGGTTGTCGATGTAGCACATGCCCTGAAGGCTCTCGATGGTGCAGTTCACCAGGGTGAGGTTCTTTGCGTTCCAGCCAAGATACTCACCTGATATGAATGAATCATATACGGTCACATTCTCTGTGTTCCAGAATGCATCCTTTGAAAGCAGATTGGAGTTTCTTATCTCTACATTCCTGCATCCGTCAAATGAATAGTTGCCGTCAAGCTTCAGGTCGTCTATCTTCATATTACTGCTGTTCATGGCAAAATAGTCGCCTTTTGCTGTCACGTGGTCCATTGTCACGTCATCGCAGCTCCAAAGGGTCTCCTCAGCATGGGTGAATGTCACATCCGTAAGCTCCAGGCCTTTACATCTGCGGAAGTTCTTTGGTGCCTGGATGAGTGCCCGCCTCACCGCGATATTATCAGTGTACCAGACTCCGGCTCTCGCCATCTCAAACCAGTGGCAATCCTCCGCAACAATGTTCTTGCTGTACCACAGCGGATACTTCCATTTGAACATGCTGCCGTACAGATTTATGCCGCGGCTCTCCTTAAGCGGAGACTCGCCATCGTCAAATATCGTATCATATATATCGAGATTTTTTCCCATGAAAAGAGCTCTCTCACCTGTCAGAAACTCCTGTCTTATAATCTTCTTTTCTTCTTTATTATCCATCTCGTTCATCTTCCTTTTGTATATTCTCTATTATATTATTGGCCTATTATCACCATGTTATCACTTCTGGCAAATGCGAATATGACTGAGCTTATGACAATCATGAGCGGCAGTACAAACAGTAATATATTTATTACCTGTAATTTGCTATATTAACAAACTTATCCTCTTAAATTAAGGGATTCTCAACCAGTCTTCTTTATATTATAATTTACACATATAAGTCCGGCATGTAAATAGGGATCTCATGTCTGACATTTTGGGGAAACAACATTTAAGGGGGTACATTATGATTTTAACATCAGGGGATTTTATCAGTATTTTTTTCAGACTTTTACCTTATACGACTTACATTATTCCAATAGCATCATTCATCATAGCTGTGGTCATCGGTCTTTCCATACGGGGTAAGGCATGCCGTATCGAACGGGACTATACCAGAACATCCGCCGATATCACATCTGTCAGAAGATTCAGTAAAAGAACCCATATCAACTATGAATACCGCGACCAGTCCGGAGTATTGCACAATGGTTTTCTTTCCGTCCGCGGTATAACAAATTACAACTCCATGTCGTCCATCGCAATATATTACAACCCGAATAATCCATCCGTATCTTATACGGAAAGAACTATGAACAGTGACAAAAATGCACCATTCATCTATGGTGGTGCGGTTCTGCTTGGAACTCTGGTATTTTTATGGAGAAGGCGCTGATTTCTCAGCGTCCTTTTTTATTACCTCCTGATGAGATCCTTTGCCACCTCACCGGCTATTATAAGCCCTGCGACTGATGGCACAAATGCCACGCTGCCCGGGATGTCTCTGCGCTCTGTACATTTGTGTTCTGCACCCGGAGGACAAATGCAGTTGTTTCTGCAGCTTATCGCCATATCTTCGATCGGCCTTGTCGGAATCTCTTCCGAGTATACGACCTTGAGTTTCTTGACGCCCCTCTTCTTCAGCTCTCTTCTCATGACCTTCGCAAGCGGACACACCTTTGTCTTGTATATATCTGCAACCTTGAACTGGCTTCCGTCAAGTTTGTTTCCCGCACCCATGCTGCTGATGATCGGGATATTCTTCTCCTTGCACTTCATGACAAGAGCGATCTTGGCTGTCACGGTGTCCACCGCATCGACTACGTAGTCGTAGCTGTCCCAAGGGAAGTCATCCGCATTTTCCGGAAGGAAGAAACATTTGTGTACCTCAACCTCCACATTTGGATTGATGTCAAGCATCCTGTCCCTCATAACATCGGTCTTATACTTTCCAACTGTGCTCCTTGTCGCTATGATCTGTCTGTTGAGATTTGTCAGGCACACCTTGTCGTCATCTATCAGGTCAAATGCTCCGACACCGCTCCTGACCAGTGCCTCGCATACATAACCGCCAACTCCGCCTATTCCAAATACCGCTACCTTAGAGCCTGCCAGCTTGTCCATGGCTTCCTTGCCAAATAGCAGCTCTGTTCTCGAAAACTGTGTTAACATCTCTTATTCTCCTAATATGATATATATCCCACTACAACTATATACAAAATAAGTTTTTTTTCAACTGAAATCTTATTGACATCTGGCCCCTCCGTCCCGATTTATATCGAATACATGTATCCGATCCGGTCACTGTACTCCCGTGTGAGATTGGCGATAGTTTTGTTGTCAAGCACATTGTTGATGGCAGACTCAAGATCATCCCACACCTCTCCAATGACATCGTTCATGACCATGTTGGTGTCGCCATCCTCATCAACCCTGTTATCGATCGGTGATATCCTGCCCTCTATCGCCCTTAGCACCATCCCAACCGTGATCTCCTCCGCCGGCATGTTCAGACGGTAACCGCCCCTCGGTCCTCTCACGCTCCTTAAATATCCTGCCTTTAGCAGAGAAGATGTAACCTGCTCAAGATATTTGTCAGACAATCCACATCTTCTGGCTACGGCTTTGACAGTAACCGTGCTGCCACTGTTTATCGATATATCTACCATGAGTCTCAATGCATATTGTCCCTTTGATGATATTAACATTTTTCCGCCTCCTGTTCATTGTTATATTTTGCCTATAGAATTACTATGAATTAGTTTTATTTTTTTTGGCAGGGAGAAAAAGCAGTTATAATGTTCTTACCTTATCTCCGTGCCAATTATTTTCCGTTTAATTCACTTGATTTTTATGATTATGTTTCTATGCTGCCTACCATATGTTGCTGATCAGATACTCAAGTTATGCCTTCTTTTTTAACCCGTTCAGGTATTCCTCAACATAATGGATAACTGCTGCACCATCTCCAACTGCTGTCGCCACCTGGCGCACTGCCTTGGTCCTCACATCTCCCGCGGCAAATATTCCCGGTGTGCTGGTCTGTCCGGTCTCGCCCGCTGCAACATAACCAGCGTCATCAAGCTCCACAACGTCACCGAGGAAGTCTGTGACAGGGCTTGTTCCTATGGCAATGAATACACCGGCTACCGGAAGCGTAAAATCGCGATTGGCCTGTCCGCCCACTGTTTTTGGTGTATTCACTGCAACCTTGAGATTCAGCTTGCCCGGCGTTCCGCCTATCTCTGTCACCTGTGCAAATGAATGAAATTCTATATTCTCAGTCTCAAGCACCTGCGCTCCAAGTATTTTCTCGCCTCTGAACTCATCTCTTCTGTGGATCAGATGCACCTTACTGCACATCTTTGACAGATACAGGGCATCCTCAAGAGCTATATTGCCACCGCCCACAACTGCGACTTCTTTGTTCTTGAAGAACGCTCCGTCACATGTGGCACAGTAAGAAACTCCTGCCCCTGTGAATTCCTCCTCACCGGGAACGCCAAGCTTTCTGTGCTTTGCACCCGTGGCTATCAGAACCGCCTTTGTCTCTATGCTGCTGCCATCCTCCAGGCTGACCTTCTTGTGATCGCCGTGATCCTCGATGGCTGTCACCTCTCTGTCATCAAACTCCACGCCAAATGTATCTGCGTGTTCTCTGAACTTCATACCCATGTCAAAGCCGCTTATGCCCGGCAGTCCAAGGTAGTTGTCAACCTGCTCTGTATTCACGATCTGCCCGCCGGAGAATGCCTCCTTCTCCAGTACCACCACGTCCATCATCGCCCTCTTGGCGTAGACTGCGGCGGACAGACCCGCAGGGCCGCTGCCCACAATAACCAAATCTCTCATATTTCCTCCTTGTCGAAGAAGGTCGCTGTCATATTTATGTGATGCTCCAAGGCTACGCACGACTCTGTCACCTTGTCTTAGCTCCTGAATTGAACATCAGCCCATCAAAAGTCGCCTTCGGCGAGGGCTGACGCTACATGTCAAGTTTTCACAGAAAACTTGACACATTATTTGCATTCGCTCCCGCCCCCTATAAGGGCAGGGGGGCTCCCGCTCAGCAAGGAGCGACAAGCTTCCGTCGTCTATGTGCTACCCGCCTTTGGAGCATCACATAAACATGACAGCTTACTCTTCGATAACCGTTAGTTTTATTATGTTATTTCCAAACCACTCTTTTAATACTTATCTAATTATTTCTACAATATAGGAATATAAATTCCTTTTTAATGAGACATCTTCTGACCTACTAAGTCTCTCTAGTTCTCTTTGTATTTCTTTATCAACTCACAGGTTTTGGATACGTCTTCCTTGCTGTGTGCGTAAGATACGAACATTGCCTCGAACTGTGATGGTGCCAGGTAGATTCCGTTGTCCAGCATGTATGAGAAATACTTTGCATACCTTGCGGTGTCGCTGGATATTGACGTGTCCATATCCACTACTTCCTGATCTGTGAAGAATACGCTCATCAGTGAGCCTATCTGGTTGACATGGACTGTGTCGCCAAATGTGCTTCTGACTGTGTCGGCTATCTGCCTTGTGCTCTTTTCTATCGCCGGATATATTGTATCCTTTTCCTTCTGGAGTATGCGGAGCGTTGTGAGTCCGGCTGTCATGGCTATCGGATTGCCCGACAGAGTTCCCGCCTGGTATACTCCGCCAAGTGGTGCCACCATGCTCATGACATCGCGGCGTCCGCCGTATGCTCCCACCGGCATTCCGCCTCCGACTATCTTGCCAAGTGTTGTGAGATCAGGCTTTACCCCGAAGTATTCCTGGGCACCGCCAAGGCTGAGTCTGAAACCTGTGATGACCTCATCAAATATAAGAAGTGCGCCGTACTCATTTGTTATGTCCCTGAGGAACTGAAGGAATCCATCATGCGGTGGGACAACTCCCATATTTGCGGCAACCGGCTCGACCACGATTGCGGCAATGTCTTTGCCCTCCGCCTCAAATAACTTCTTTACGCTGTCCTCGTTGTTATACTCTGCTATGAGTGTATGCTGTGTATACGACTTTGGAACTCCCAGGCTGTCCGGAACTGACTGTGTAAGTGCCGCCGAGCCTGCCTTGACCAGAAGTCCATCACTGTGTCCGTGATAGCAGCCGCGGAACTTTACAATCTTGTCTCTGCCTGTAAATCCCCTCGCCACTCTGAGGGCACTCATCACCGCCTCTGTTCCCGAGTTGACCATTCGTGTCAGCTCCATTGACGGCATAAGCTCATTTACCAGCTCTGCGATCTCGAGCTCTTTCCTTGTCGGTGCGCCGAATGTAAGTCCGTCATCACAAGCCGCCTTCACCGCATCTATGACTCTGTCATCGGCATGCCCCAGAATTCCCGGACCCCAGGAACAAACATAATCCACGTAGGAATTGCCATCCTCGTCAAATATATGTGAACCTTTTGCTTTCTTCATAAATACAGGTGTCCGTCCCACCGAGCCAAATGCCCTGACCGGTGAATTGACGCCGCCCGGAATTACCTTCTGTGATTTCTCAAATAGATCCTGTGAATTTGTCATTGCCATTCTTCTTTCTATAATTTATCGTCCTGTGTGAATTTTTATGATTCCGACTCTTTGGAAACGCCTCTCTCTCCTCCGTCGAGTGGGGCAGATCGTCGGAATCATTCCGAAATATGACTCCGTCATATTGATTCCGACTCAAGCCAGTGTGCCACGTCTATAGCATGATAAGTTATGATGATCCCTGCGCCGGCTCTCTTCATGGCTGTCATGTTCTCCATGACGATCCTCTTCTCGTCTATCCAGCCATTTGCCGCAGCTGCCTTGACCATGGAGTACTCGCCGCTGACATTGTACACCGCTATCGGATAGTCCGTGTGGTTTCTCACATCCTTGACTACATCCAGATAAGCAAGTGCCGGCTTGACCATGATTATGTCTGCTCCCTCGGCGATATCCGCCTCGCACTCTCTCAGAGCCTCCCTGCCATTTGCAGGATCCATCTGGTATGTCCTTCTGTCTCCAAACTGTGGTGCAGAATGTGCCGCATCGCGAAATGGTGCATAGTAACCAGATGCAAATTTCGCACTGTAACCCATGATCAGTACATCCGTCAGCCCGTTGTCGTCAAGTGCCTTTCTGATGTATGCGGTGTGTCCATCCATCATATCCGACGGAGCCACCATGTCTGCGCCAGCTTTTGCAAGTGATACAGCCATCTTGCCCAGATATGGAAGAGTCTCATCGTTGAGTATCTTGCCGTCATGGATAATTCCGCAGTGACCGTGTGATGTGTACTCGCACAGACAAATGTCCGCTATGACTATCATGTCCGGATACAGCTCTTTTATCCTCCTGACCGCTTTCTGCATAATTCCCTGGTCATCATATGCACTGCTTCCAACCTCATCCTTGTGAGCCGGTATGCCGAACAGGAGAACCGCGCTGATTCCGGCATCCGCCACTCTATGAAGCTCCTCCTCAAATGTGTCGAGTGAATACTGGTATATTCCCGGCATTGAATCTACCGGATTCTTGATCCCTGTACCCTCCGCCACAAACATCGGATATACAAGATCCTCCTTGTGAACCCTGTTCTCTCTAACCATATTTCTGATAGCCTCGCTTCCGCGAAGTCTTCTGAGTCTTATCATGTTACTGCCTCTTTTCTCTAAAATAATAATCACCGATGGCTGATATAAGGTGATCGATATCACCAACCTCCGGAACTATATCCGCACGATAACCAGCCTTCTCCAAAGCCTTCTCGGTCACATTTCCAAGTGCCGCTATGCGGATATTCTTCATTATATCATGTATTTTAAAACTGCCGTCTGTATTGTCAGTATGATCCCCACATGAATCTATATCATTCAACATATGAGCCACACCGCATTTTTTTTTCTCTGCATCAAGAACATCTAGAAATCCTCTGACTCCTGATGCACTGACAAATGTGATCACATCCAGATCCTTCAGATACTGTATGCTCTCCATCCTGCGTCCAACCACATCATAAACCGGAATCTCCTCATATGCCACACCGCCCTGATCAAGTATATCAAGCATCGTCTCACTGCCCTGAACGGCTCTCGGAAGGAGAAGTTTCTCTCCGTCATTCATCACATTTGCAAGTCCCCTGGCAAGGGCGCTTGTAGTGTACTCGTTCGGCACGTAATCCGCTATATATCCCTCAACCTTAAGTGCGTCCCTTGTTCCGGCGCCGACCACTGCAAGTTTCAGATGAGCCAGTTTTCTGACATCTATATTCCACTCCCTGAGCCATTTGAAAAACAGGGTTATGGTGTTCTGACTGGTAAATGCCAGCCAGCTGAAATCTTCTACATGTTCCAGAGCCACTCGCAGCCTGTTCTTCTCCTCTGTCTGCTCCACGCTCATATCCACTATGCTGTAGGATTGGCCGCCAAGTGCATCTATTGCAACTCTCATCTTCTCGCGAAGCTTTGGCGTTCCAACAAGTCCAACGTGGACATTCTGAAGCGGTCCTCTGTTTGGTGCTGTAAAATCCAACGCTGCATTTTCACCCACAACTATGATCGCAGGAGATTCAAGCTTTGCCTCGTTCACCTTGTCCGCAATTGTCTGTATATCGCCGCGGACTATCCTCTGCCCTGGCATGGTTCCTTTGGAAATGACCGCGACCGGAGTATGTTCCTCAGCCCCAGTCTGAACAAGTCTCTCCATGATCTGTGGCAGTCTGTTCAGCCCCATCAGGAACACGCTTGTCCCTTCCTGATTTCTGATGTAGTCGTAGTCATCTAAACCACCTTCATCAGATCTGTGTATGTCCGCCCGCTTGTGTCCTGTTATCACGTGAAAGCTTCTGCTCGTTCCGCGGTGTGTCACTGGTATTCCGCACACCTCCGGAACCGCCACTGCGGACGTTATTCCCGGTATCACCTGAAATGGGATCCCCGCTTCTAAAAGTGCGGTCACTTCCTCGCCGCCTCTTCCAAATACAAATGGATCGCCGCCTTTGAGGCGCACCACCATGTTGCCTTTGCGGCCTTCCTCAACAAGTATCTCGTTTATCTCAGGCTGCTTCTTGTAGTGGCTGCCCGCCTGTTTGCCGACGTATATCCTGCGGCAGTCCGGCTTCACCATCTCCAGAAGCTGATAGGTTCCGAGTCTGTCATATATGATTGTATCGCATTGTTTTATGAATTCCAGGCCCTTCACCGTGATGAGTCCCGGGTCGCCGGGGCCTGCGCCTATCAAATATACCATTTTGTTCTCCAATACGCTAGGTGTGCTGGATTTGTGCCTGCTGGGCTACGCACAGCTCTATCATCTTGTCTTGCTTCTATCTGCACTCGTTTCCGCCCCCGATAAGGACGTTGGGGGCTACAACTCGGCAAGAAGCGACAAGATTCAATCGCATTGTGCTACCCGCCCCGCAGGCACAAATCCAGCACACCCAGCTTACATATCGATAAAATTTACTTTTCTACTTATCTTCAAAATACACTGCTTCATAACATTTTTCTTTTCTTGAAATAGAAACATATTTGTTATGCTATAACCTACTTTATCAATGCCTCTACCAGCTGTTCCCATTCTGCGTTGTTTCCTTCTACCGTCTTTCTGTGTATCTGGATTTCTTCATCTTTCTCTTTGTCCGATGAAGCCGCATCTGCTTTCATCAGGCTTATCTTCATGTGGTCGCCATGAAGTTCTGAGTACACGCCTATCGGTTCGTGGCAGCCGGCGTTCAGGCGGCTTAAGACTTCCCGCTCGCATGTGAGCTGTGTGTATGCCTCGGTATCATTTATCGTCCTCACCATGTCGTATGCTTCGCCGTATGTTCGCGTCTCTATGGCTATGATTCCCTGGCATGCTGCCGGAAGCATTGACTCTGTACTGATGTATCTGAATGTAAGTTCGTCCTTGTGCACTTCAAAGCATTCTGTGCTGTCATTGCCTTTGTCTTCAATAACTCCCAGGCGCTCAAGCCCTGCCGCTGCAAGAATGATGGCATCGTATTCGCCATCTTCCAGCTTCTGTATGCGGGTGCCGACATTTCCTCTCAGGTTCTTGCACTCAGCATTTGGATACATGTCTCTTATCTGGTACTGCCGTCTCAGGCTGCTGGTTCCCACCACGAAACTGTCGTTTCTGTCAAATGACCTGCCACTCTTATATATAAAAACGTCCTGCGGACATGCTCTCGGAAGTGTACCCGATATCGTAAGACCTTCCATGATCTCCATCGGCATATCCTTGGCACTGTGTACCGCTATGTCTATGTCACCTTTAAGTATAGCTTCCTCGAACTCCTCGACAAATACCGCTTTGCCTCCGAATTCCAGAAGCGCTCTGCTGGTGTCCCGATCCCCCCGGGTACTCATTGTAACCATCTGAAAATCAACCTGGGAAAATCTCTCATTGAGTGCCTTTATCACCAATTCAGTCTGAGCAAGAGCAAGCTTGCTGCCGCGGGTTCCAACTTTTACTGTTTTTTTCTGTCCTCCGCTTTCGCAATCCAAATCGTCACTATTGAATCCATCTGCCATGTCATTCTCCGCAAATTTACGAATATTCGGTTTATTTTTACCATGTCCATTCTCAACTCTCATCTAACAGACTCCTAACCATTTGCTGAAACGCTTTCTTTCGCTCTTCCTCGCCGTCTATCTGTGCTTTGATCTGCTCGCGGAGCTCACCCATACGCTCTGCTATATCGCCATAACTCCTACCTAAATGGCTCTCTATATTTCTCTTGATCGTGCCCGCAAGCACTGGACTCTGTCCACCGGTGGAAACGCTTATAACAACCTCTTTATCCTTTATGATCGCTGGAAAATAAAATCCGCAATCTGCCTTCACATCAACCACATTTACAAGTATTCGCTGCTGCCTGCAAAGCTCCGCCATTTCGTGGTTGACCTTCTCATCGTCCGTCGCCATTATGACGACAAATGCACCGTCAATATCCTGCGGCTGCACGCACCTTTTTACAAGTGTTAGGCATCCAGAATAATCTGCAAAATTCTCTACAGAACCACGATCATCGCTTGTCGCTGCACAGTATTTGTCTGGCGTATTCACCTGCTCCGCCAGTTCTAAAAGCTCCGGGCAGAACTCCGGTGACACCACCGTGACCACCGCGCCAAATTCCAGCATGCTGCACACCTTTCTGTATGCAACAGTTCCGCCTCCTGCGATCAGGCATCTCTCATTATTCAATTCTATCATAAATGGAAAATACGACATCACTACCTCTAATTTCTATTATTTAGTCTCTATTAAAAAGCACAAAAAGTTGTTCCAATTATCTGACATAACCATCATCAGCCGATGATACTGCATAACCTCAGGCAAACAAGCAATATTCAGTTCTCACATCCGGCAGTCACAATACTGTCCAGCATTTTCTCAAATGCCTCATACTCAAGCTGTCCTTTGAGTTTATATACCATCTTTGCGCCATCTATAGTCTTAAGCTTCGCCATCACGTCTCCGTGCTCCCTGTTGAACCTCGAAAATGCTATGTTCTTCATGATCTCGTCAACCTGTGATATGAGCCACGGCTCCATCTCTGTGATTGTTTTTGCCCTGCTTTCATTGTTCTCTCTGGAGAGTGTCCTGATATAGTCTATGTCACGCAATACACATCCGTCCACATCTGAGACCGCAGGATCAATGTCCTTTGGCATTGCCAGATCAAGGAGCAATCTCCGCTTCGGCTGCATTTTCACAGCCTCCGCCAGCTCATCCCTGACAAATGTATAATGTGGGCTTGCTGTCGCACTGATGATGACATCCGCCCAGGCTGCCAGCTCATATCTTCTGCTGTAGTCCTCTATCCTGATCTGCTGATGTCTGTCAAATATGCTATCTGCACTGTGGTGACTTCTGCTTGTGCCTGTTATCTCTATATCTGGCGCAAGATCTGCAATATCCTTGACAACTATGCTGCCTATCTTGCCTGTGGCTCCTACGACTAGGATATGCCCGGTATTTGCCTTTTCAGCATCCACACTCTCAACTTGACTGTTGCTTACCACATCACTTCGAACATCTCTGCACGTATTTTCAATGCCGCCATTTCTTGTAAAATTCACTGCCTCCCGTGCTGACAAGGTTCCGACGGATACCGGAAGTCTCGTAGTGTCACTCTCCGTCGCCACCGCCTTTGCCGCCGCAAGTGCTCCCTGAAATGCTATATTCAGCTCGCCGTCACAGGCTCCAAGCTTCTTTGCCACAAGATATGCGCTCTTCACCTGATGTATGATCTCCACCTCGCCGAGCACCATGGAATCCATACCACACGCCACTCTACACAGATGTAACATACACTGGAATCCCTCATAATTCATGCTATATCTTCTTATGAGGCTGACAGGGACATCCCTATCATTAGCCAGAAGCATTTCTACCTGTTCAAGCAGGCCACCTCGCCCACCGGAAGCTTCACCGCTGCTCATTTTCCCTGTTATAGCAGACCCACATGGCTCACATTTATCCGTAAAGTATATTTCCATCCTGTTGCAGGTCGACAACACGACACATCCACCCACCGCAGCCTTTAGCCGCTCGGTGAACTGTCTCTGTCCTTTTGTCGAAAATGCAAAGCTCTCCCTGACATCGGCCGGTGTATTCTTATGATTTATACTTATGCAAAACATATCTTCAGTAACTCCAAATGAAAATTTATGACAAGCCCACGTAAAGAACAAGGGCGGGTATCAAAGCCCGCCCTGTTCTTTCAAATGCCTGCTATCCATCATGATTCTATAACAAGCTCCTCTATCGTCACATTCTTTTCCTCATCTATGTTGAAGGCTTTGAGTACCGGATTGTCTATCTCCATGAGGGAGAGGATCAGATAATTCACCTTGGAATCATATGCAAGTCTCTTATCCTCCTCCGAAGGTCTGGATGGAGACTCTGGATGGGAATGGAAGTTGCCAAGAAGCTCGTATCCATTTGCACGCATATCCTTAACTGCCGCAAGCTGCTCTCTCGGGTCCATGGAAAAATGCTCGTTGCTGGCGTCAATATTTGTCAGGAGATACACCTTCCTGATGTACTTCTTGTCTTCCTCTCTGACACCGCCAATCAGACCACAGGACTCATTTGGAAGGCCTTCCTTGCAGTGTGCAAGTATCTTCTCGTAATCAGACTTTGTCATGTACAACATCTTACTTCATATCCTCCTTATTATCAAGCATTGAGCAGACGCATGAAAAGGCGCTTCGCGCGGCGTCTGCGTGCTTCATAAGGAATCTCCCGCAAGCGGGTCCTCCTTATGAAAATTACTTTCCGTCGCACTCCACCTGCTCGTAGTCGATGAGCTTGGTGATGGTTGGATTTGGTCCACATACAGCACATCCACAGCCCTTCTTGTGAGGGAGCTTTACTGTGTGGAATTCCATCTTAAGTGCGTCAAATGTAAGGAGTCTTCCTGTCAGAAGATCGCCAACTCCAATGAGATACTTAATTGCCTCCATAGCCTGAAGACTTCCGATAACACCGCCCATTGCTCCGATGACTCCGGCCTGCTTACATGTAGGAACCGCATCCTTTGGAGGTGGATCCTTGAATACACATCTGTAACATGGTCCCTCATCTGGAACATATGTCATAAGCTGACCCTTGAATCTGATGATTCCTGCATGTGAAAATGGCTTCTTAGCCATAACACAGGCATCGTTGATAAGGAATTTTGCAGGGAAGTTGTCTGTTCCATCGATGATGAAATCATAGTCCTTGATGAGATCCATGATGTTCTCTGATGTCACGAACTCTCTGTATGTGATCACATTTACATCAGGGTTCATGGCGTTCATGGTCTCCTTTGCGGATTTGACCTTTGCCTTGCCCACATCTGCTGTTCCGTGAATGATCTGTCTCTGAAGATTTGACAGATCTACCTCATCGGCATCAACTATACCGATGGTTCCTACTCCGGCTGCTGCCAGGTACATAGCGGCTGGCGCTCCCAGTCCACCTGCGCCTATGATCAGCACCTTGCCATTTAACAATTTCTTCTGTCCCTTCACGCCAACTTCCTGAAGGATAATGTGACGTGAGTAACGTTCCATCTGTTCATTTGTGAATGCCATTAGAAGCTGCCACCTCCCATGAAGTAGAGGAACTCTACTGTATCGCCGTCCTTGAGCTCTGTTGTTGCAAATGCATCTGAGTCAACAAACTCATCATTGACTGTTACTGTGACATAGTCCGGATTCTCAACGTTCTCTGACACGATGATCTGAGCTATTGTTGTCTTCTCAGCTATCTCTTTCTTCTTTCCTGCTATTGTGACTGTCATTTTTCTTTCCTCCTGACGATTCATTTGCCTGTCCGGCGTTGCCAGACTGACATAAAATGTGATTATATACTTTATAATTTTAATTATATAGTTTCATTCTTCTGTACACCGGAAGTAATTGACTACAGTCAAATACTCCATTGTGTCACTTTACCAACGAATTTCTACAATAATTTGCCAACTTCCTCCTCCAGCGCATTTCTCTTCACAAGACCGCGGATGCGGGAAACCTCCTCGCCTCCCTTGAAGAAGAGTATGGTTGGTGACGCCATGACTGCGTACTTCTCAGCAAGCTCTGCGTCAAAGTTTACATTTACCTTGTACACATTTACCTTGTCCTCGTAGTCATCCTCGATGCCGCCAAGGATAGGTGAGAGCTGCTTGCATGGTATGCAGCTGTCCGAATAGAATTCCACGATGGCCGGGAGCTCCGACTGAAGAACCTTCGCATCGAAATCCTCTGCACTGACTCTTACTGCCATTCATTTTCTCCTTTCCTGATCAATCCTCCAATTTTTTAACTATAAGATCATAAGTGCCATTCTCGTTGTCGATGAGCTTCAGGATCTGCTGTCCTTCCTCCTTGAAGCTTCTTGGTACGTTCTGTACAGGCTCGCCGTCGTTCATGGTAACCGCAAGCACCTGTCCTATCTCAAGCTCCTCCATGGCTACCTTCGCCTTGACAAATGTCATCGGGCACACCACATCAGTTATATCTACTCTGTCATCAATTTCGTAATCAGCCATTGTAAGCCTCCTTTAATATTTCTTTGAATTTGTCTAAGCCCACGCGCTCCAGTGTAAACTGGAAACGCTCGCTTGGCTTTGCATTGTCTGCAAAGAACTGTATTGCCGCATCTGTGATACGGAAAAGCTGTTCCTCAGATTTAACAACCGGAAGTAACTCCTCGCCGCGGTGGATCGTATTTCCAAATAATCCTCCGAATGAGACAAGGTATCCTGTCTCGCCCTTCCATGCATCTGTAGGACATGCCTTTGCGCATCGACCGCAGTAGTTACATTTGTCTGTGTCGAGTATGATCTTGCCGTCCGCCATGGTGATCGCACCCTCACGACACGCCTTGACGCACACGCCACACATGATACATGATGGCTCATCCCACTCTACTACCATTGCGCCCTTGATTCCCACGTCGTTCTCCTCTGCCTTCAGACAGTTGTTCTGGCATCCTGTGACACCGAACTTGAACTTGTGAGGAAGCTCCCTTGCGTAATATCTCGCATCAAGCTTCTTTGCTATATCATAAGTGTCTATATTGCCGCTCGGACAGATCTGATTTCCCTGGCACGCTGTGACTGTTCTTACTCTTGGGCCACACACACCCGGCTTACAGCCTCCCTTTGCCAGTTCTTCCTTTACCTCTTCCACATCGTCAAGCTTAACAAATGGGATCTCAACACTCTGTCTCGATGTGAGATGTACATGTCCATCTCCGTATTTCTCGGCAACCTCTGCTATCTTCTTGAGATTCTCTGCGGTAAGATTTCCTCCCACCACCTGAAGTCTCAGAGAAAAGGTATTCTTCTGTTTCTGTCTCATGAATCCGCCCTTTTTCAGAGCTGCGTAATCTACTGCCATATGTAGTTCCTCCAAATCATTTGTGTATTAGTCGGCAAGGGCCTTCTGGAAATCTTCTATCAGATCCTCCACGTCCTCGATTCCGACACTAATACGAATCATATCATCATATACGTTGGCGTCAAGCTTCTCCTGCTCTGTGCTGTGCGCATTCAGTGTTGATTCAGGATGCACGATGAGCGTCTTTGTGTCTCCTATGTTCGACACTATCTGCGGTATTGTGAGCTTGTTCATCACCGCAAATGCCTTCTCCTTGCTGCCGACTCTGATGGTGATTATGGCACCATAACCACCGTGGAGCTGTTCATTTGCGATGTCATGCCAAGGACTGGATTCAAGTCCCGGATAGTTGACCTTTACACCCTCCTGACTTTCCAGGAACTGAGCAAGGGCAAGTGCATTGTGTGAGCATCGCTCCATTCGAAGCCCCAATGTCTCCATGCCCAGCATATTGTAAAATGCCGTCTGCGGAGCTATGCAGGCTCCTGTGTTTCTAAAAAGTCCGTTTCTGAGCTTTGCTATGTAGGCGAACTTTCCGAACATCTTGTACTGCTGCAGAAGCGGATAACGCTCTGCGTCCCATTTGAAATTGCCGCTGTCAGTGATAACTCCGCTTATGGCATCGCTGTTGCCATTGATGTACTTGGATGTGGAATTGATGACTATGTCCGCTCCAAGTGTCAGTGGTGTGACCAGATATGCAGTCGCCACTGTATTGTCTATTAGGAGCGGAAGCCTGTGTGAATGTGCCAGCTCCGAAAGTGCCTTTATATCCACCACATCAAGCTTCGGATTGCCGATCGTCTCAGCAAATATCACTCTGGTATTCTCATTTATCGCTGCCTCAACCGCTTCATTATCCGATATCTCCACAAATGTCGTCTTGATCCCAAATGCCTCCAGATCGTGGAACAGATCTATCGTCCCACCGTAGAGTCCTGTGCTGGAGACTATCTCTCCGCCAGCTCCTACTATATTTAAGAGTGCATTTGTGAGTGCCGCCATTCCAGAAGAACACGCTACCGAACCCACGCCCTTTTCAAGATTCGTCATCCGCTCCTCAAATGCAACTATCGTCGGGTTGTTGATCCTCGTATAAGAATAACCCGTCGCCTTGTTGTGGAAGAGCTTCTCATGTTGCTCCGCCGAAGGCTGATAGAATGCACTGGATTGATAGATCGGTGTAAGTGTGGCGCCTGTATTCTCATCACCAAGCTTTGCGCTGTGTAATAATGCTGTGTTAAATCTCATGATCTTCTATGCCTCACTAAATAATAAATCCTATAATTCCTACGAACATGATAGGATTATAGCTCTTATACCCTACTATGTCAATAGGAATTATAAAATAAGCCATGCACAAGGTGAAAAAATATCTCCTGACGGGAGCTTGCTCACGATCAGGAGATATTTTTTTGTCTTGTATATGGCGCATGCCATTCCACGAGCCGCGTTAGCGGCGAGGGGAGCATGGCTTATTTTATAATTCCGTCCGTCTTCCACGGCGCATGCCATCCTCGGGGCTGCGTTAGCAGCGAGGGGAGCATTGCTTATTTTATAATTCCGTCCGTCTTCCACGGCGCATGCCATCCTCAAGGCCGCGTTAGCGGCGAGGGGCGCATTGCTTATTTTATAATTCCGTACGGTATACACGGCACATGCCATTTCTCTGGCAGCTTCCCCATACGTTTTCACTCATTTCTTATTTGCAATTTTCTTATACAGCATCTTCCTCACATAGAAATAACATACTATCTGCATAGCAAGGGTTATGATCCAGGACGCCGGATATGAGATGAACAGAACCGCCAGGGATCTGTGTCTCGGGAAAATCCAGTATATCCACACGATTCGGGTTCCCACCGTTCCTATGATCGAGAGGAGCATCGGAACTCCGGAATGTCCCATCCCACGAAGCGCCCCCGGGAACAAGTCCATAAATCCGCACAGGAAATATGTGACTGTCGTATACAGCAGAATCTCCATTCCGCACTTTATAACCGCGTCGCTGCTCGTATATATATGCAGCAGCTGCGGTCCAAAGAAATACGCTCCATTGCCCAGAACCATCATTGCCGCAAATGACAATATCAGACAGTCGATCAGAACTCTCTCCATACGTTTCCATTTGCCGACACCGTAGTTCTGGCTCGTAAAACTCATGCACGCCTGCGTTACAGCATTCACCGTCACATACAGAAAGCCAAATATATTATTTGCCGACGTGTAGCCCGCCATGGCAACCGAGCCAAACGAGTTGACTGACGACTGCAGCAGTACATTTGAGAAGTTGATGACCGTGCTCTGGATTCCAGCCGGAACTCCGACCGAAAAGATCTGCTTTACATATGCACCCTTGATGGTAAGCTTTGAAAATCTAAGCTGATAGCTCGTTTCTGACCTGCACAGGCAGCGGAGGACGAGCACGCAGGATATCAGCTGTGAGATGACTGTTCCGATTGCGACCCCCGCAACTCCAAGCTTGAAAATGATCACAAAACACAGGTTAAGGCCTGTATTTGCAATTCCGGATATAACCAGAAAAAGGAGTGGTCTTTTGGTATCTCCCACCGCCCTGAGTATGGCAGCGCCGTAATTGTACAGCATGAAAAATGGCATTCCCAGGAAATATATCCTCATATATAAAGAAGAAAGTCCGATGACATCCCCCGGAGTATCCATAAGCTCAAGCGCCGGTTTTGCGCAAATCCACCCGACAAAGGCCATAATAATACCGCTGACCAGCGCCAGCGCGATCGCGGTATGTACTGTCTCTGACATTTCTTTATCTTTTCCTGCGGCATAAAGCCTTGCCGCAAGCACATTTGCCCCAAGGGATATCCCTATGAACAAATTTGTGAATACATTGATAAGTGCTGTGGTTGAACCGACCGCCGCCAGCGACTCGTTACCACTGAACTTCCCTACAACAATGATATCCACCGCATTGAACATCAGCTGCAGAATACCCGAGAGCATAAGCGGGAGCGAAAATGAGATCAGCTTATCCATGATCGTCCCGTTGCACATATCAATTTCATATTTATTTTGTTTTAATGTAGAACTCATTTCTTTCCTCACCAACTAGTAGCATATATGTTCTGATAAATCACACACAGCAATGCTTATGTTCGCTCTTCTGCCTGTACATATATTCATCAGCCCGCTTCATGGCGGTCTCCCAGTCGCAGCACCTCGTACCATTGGTGCCTAGTCCCATGAACAATTTTAACACAGAGTATGTTGGGGCACAATGGAGGATGTGAAGCAAACAAAACAAGAGCAAAACATATTCCCTCGTCTACTATACAAATAGTAAAATCACCTCCCATTTCCCCCTTATTTTTCCACTCACAGCGTCACTCTGCGCTTTATAAACGCATTTGCCAAAACCTATTGACACAGCGATTTGAATGGTCTAAAGTGTGCCTACCGGCCGGATAAAATACTAAGGAGGAACACTCTTGCCAACAACAAGAAAACTTTATGACAGCATCTTCAAGAAGATTCTCACGCTGTCCTCGAAAGCTGTGATCAACATGATTAACGGCCTGTTCAACATGTTTTACGATCCGGAAAACTCAACAGTATCTTATCACTGGACTGAAAATGTTCACGATAATCAGAATTCTATGACCACAACTCTGGCCGACACCATACTCGTAATCAACAATTCCGATGCATATCATATGGAAGCGCAGATGAAAAAGGATGATTCTATTGTATTCCGTGTATTTTCATATGGAGCGGGATATGCAGATCAGACTAAGGAGATACTGCAGGACGAAGAGGGCTGTCAGGTATATCGAATTCATTTTCCTGAACCCTGTGTGATATATCTGAGCAATGTACCAAAATCAGTACCTGATACATATTCGTTGCAGGTGGGATTCGGGCATACCCAGAACATAACCTATAACGTCCCTGTTACAAAACTCACGTCCTGCTCCGTAAAGGAAATAAACGACAGGAAAATGATCATCCTGATTCCATTCTACATTCTGAAACTCCGCGAAAAGCTGAGGAATAAGAAAGCACGTACACCAGAGAATATAGCCTCATTGAAAAGCCTCATCAAAACAGATATAATGGGTAGCATAGACAAGAACGTGGAGCTTGGGAATATAACAGCTGAGGATGGAGCACAACTATACAGATTTACTCAGATGCTTTATACTCGCCTATATTCCCAGTTTGAAGAGACCGAGGAGGTTACGGATATGGTGGAACAGTCGATTATTACATTTGTGGATGTTTTTCAGGAAGAGAAAGCCAGGATGGAAAAACGTATGGCTGAGATGGATAAGGAGATTGCCGACAAAGACAAGAAGCTCGCCGACAAGGACAACGAGCTTGCCGAATTAAGGGCAGAAATAGCCAGACTTAAAGGTTCTGACAAATAAATATTTCATATTACTACTTTCTATACAAAAGCGAAGGACGAAGGCATAAAACACCTCCGTCCTTCGCTTTATTATTATATTACTACGTGATCTTTTTTAGATGTAGTTTCCATCGTGAACCTGGGCCGCGTCGTATACAGACTCCTTGCGGATCTCATCTGCTATCTCGTCTGCGTCAAGCTCGCCGTCAGCATTCCAGTCGCCACTGTAGATCTCGGCGCCTTCTACCTTGATTCCTGCGATCTGCTGCTCGCTTGCGAAGAGAAGTACGATGATTCCGGCATGATGAAGATGCTTTAATACAGCATTTACATCCTCGCGGATATCTGGAACGTACAGGTATGTATGACGTCCGTCGATGCTGAGCTTCTTCTCTACCGACTCAACGAAATCTCTTGTGACATTGCCTGCTGCAAATGGAACTATGACAGCCTTCTGTCCCTTGATCGCTGCACGCACATTTCTGTCTATGCGTCCCTCGTAAAGTCCGGTCTCCTCAGTGTGAACCTCCTCGACAACACCGCAGGCACTTGTCATGTCTGTTACACGATCAATGAGTATGAGTTCTCCGAGAGTCTTATGCTTCTTGAACTCGTCAACCACGATCCTGTCGGCAAATGCGATCCTGCATACTGCGATACCATTCTTGGAAAGGGTGTCCGCTGATTTCTGCTCGCCTGTATTTACATCTATGGTGTAATCGATATGTGTAACTGTACCAGGGATCATTTTTGTTCCGAGCTTCACGAAGAAGTTCTTGCCATTGTACAGCTCATCGTCATCCATCCAGAGAAGTGTTGCGGTGATCGAAGATGCAACCTTTGCGCCTGAATCAACTGTGAGCACACATCCTCTTGACACATCAACCTCACGGTCAAGCTGTATTGTTACAGGCTGTCCCTTCTGTGCTGAGTCCACTGTGTCAAATCCCACATGGATGCTCTTGACCTTTGCGGTCTCGTTGCTTGGGAGTGTGTTGATCTCGTCTCCGACGTGGATCTCACCATCCTCGATCTGACCCTGGAAACCTCTGAATGTGTGGTCAGGACGGCACACTCTCTGAACAGGCATATAGAATCCTGCCTCTGTGTTATCCTCTGCGATATCTATATCCTCAAGGTATGTAAGGAGTGCTGGACCCTCATACCAAGGTATGTTCTCCGACTTCTTTGTCACATTGTCACCCTCTGTCGCTGACACAGGGATGATAGTGATATTTGGCAGACTGAGCTCTGATGACAGCTCATTTATCTGCTCAACTATCTCGTTGAAACGCTTCTCATCGTATCCGACAAGATCCATCTTATTTACTGCAAATACAAAGTATCTGATTCCCATCAGCGCGCAGATCCTTGCGTGTCTTCTGGTCTGCACCAGCACGCCCTGCTTTGCATCGATGAGGATGACTGCCAGGTCGGCAAATGATGCTCCAACCGCCATATTTCTTGTGTACTCCTCATGACCCGGTGTATCCGCCACGATGAAACTTCTCTTGTCTGTTGTAAAATATCTGTATGCAACATCGATGGTGATACCCTGTTCACGCTCTGCCATCAGTCCGTCCAGAAGAAGTGAATAGTCGATGGCACCGCCGCGGCTTCCTACCTTGGAATCAAGCTCCAAAGCCTTCTCCTGATCTGCATATAAAAGCTTTGAATCGTATAATATATGTCCTATAAGTGTTGACTTTCCGTCATCTACACTTCCGCATGTTATAAATTTAAGTAATCCGCTCATCTTAGAAGTACCCCTCCCTCTTTCTACGCTCCATGCTGCCTGCTGCCTCGTTGTCAATAACTCTGGTGGTTCTCTCTGAGGATACCGCACTGAGCGTCTCCTCGATGATCTCAGGGAGTGTGTCCGCTGTGGACTCCACGCCGCCTGTCAGTGGATAACATCCGAGAGTTCTGAAACGAACACTCTTCATCTCTATCTTCTCACCAGGTCTGAGTTTCATTCTGTCATCATCGACCATGATGATATTGCCGTCACGGTATACAACAGGTCTCTCCTTTGCAAAGTACAGCGATGGGATCTCTATGTTCTCACGCTCTATGTACTCCCATATATCAGCCTCTGTCCAGTTGGAAAGTGGGAATACTCTGACCTCCTCGCCCTTCTGGATCTTGGTGTTGAACAGCTTCCACATCTCCGGTCTCTGGTTCTTTGGATCCCAGGCATGCTGTGCATTTCTGAATGAGAGTATCCTCTCCTTCGCACGGGACTTCTCCTCATCTCTGCGTCCGCCGCCAAATGCTGCTGTGAAACCGTATTTGTCAAGAGCCTGCTTGAGCGCCTGTGTCTTCATGATATCTGTGTATGCTGAGCCGTGGTCAAATGGGTTGATGCCCTTCTTGACACCCTCCTCGTTGATGTACTCGATCATGTCAAGTCCGTATTTCTTCGCTGTCTTATCTCTGAACTCGATCATTTCCTTGAACTTCCATGTTGTATTTACATGCAAGAATGGAAATGGCGGCTTCTCAGGATAGAATGCCTTGAGTGCCAGATGAAGCATTACCGAGCTGTCCTTTCCTATGGAATAAAGCATAACCGGCTTCTCACACTCCGCAGCAACTTCGCGGATGATGTATATCGCCTCTGCCTCCAGTTCGTCAAGATGTGATAATGTACCCATATCTATACCAACCTTTCTTCTTTTTAATATTTATTAGCTTCCTTCTTGTCTATCACTATCTGGTCTGTGGTGCCATCCATCTTGCGGATATTCCACAGAAGTAGATCTCCTTTGTTCTCCACCGACATCTGGCTTCCCATTCCGCCGATGTCAGCTCCGAGATATAATGAGATGGCGTCAAATGCACACTCCTTGATACAGGATGAGCACCCCCAGCAATCCTTAGGGTATTTCATGAATATCTGTCCATCCTCATCTCTCTTTATGAGGGAACCCGGGCAGACATTTGCACATTTGCCGCAGTTTTTGCAAAGCTCTTTATTTATCACTATGCTCATATACATCCCCCTTTCCTTGGAACATCAGCCCATTTGAAGTCGCCTCCGGCGAGGGGCTGACGCTGCATGCCATATTCCCTGCGGGAACCTGGCACAAATTAACCAGGTCTCTGTGTATCATCTTAAGCTCGCCGTCCACCATCTTTGAATTGACAAATATCTCCCAGTCTTTACTCTTCTCCGGGTAGTCCAGATTCTCAGCAAAGCTGTGCCATCTCGTCTCCTTCCTGTCCTTCAGGTGTGCGATTACGGAGAGTGCAACTGTGAGTCTCTCCTTCACCTCATACACAAACATGAGCTCGTGCATGTCGTGGGCACTTATGTGCCATACAAGTTTCTGGAGCTGCTCTATCTTCTCCTTTGCCAGCTCAAGCTGTTTCTCGTTGAACTGGTAATGGGTAGATATTCCTCCGGCGTAGTTGTCCATGACCTTCTGCATGGCCTCCTCTATCGCCTCGTATGTGAACATCTTCTCGTCTGTGTCAAGGAAATGGTCATACTCTTCTATCTTTCTGTCAAATGCAGCCTCCTCGTCAAGCTCAGGATCAAGGTATCCCTCGTCAAGCTGCTTTACCATGGCAATGGCTGCTATCTCTCCCTCAACCATCGCACCGGTCACATACTTCTGTGGACATCCGCCCGCCACATCTCCGGCTGCGAACAGTCCGTGTATTGTAGACTCTCTGTCGTTGTCCACCCAGTAACCGCTCGCCGTGTGGCCGCCGACTATATAAGGCTCTGTGCCCTCTATCTCCACATTCTGCTCACTCGGATTCTTGCCGGACTCAAGCCATTTGAGAGTCTGGCTCGGAGCCATGTTGAGGTATGCTCTCTTCAGTGAGTCATCCTGCTCAGAGGTGATGCCCTCTGTTCTCAGGTAACACGGACCTCTTCCCTCTATATTCTCTCTCACCGTTCCGTACACTCTCTGAGATGTGGTGAGTCCGTATTTGTTCTCGTATACCTCGCCGAGTGAGTTGACCTGCTTGGCGCCGACACCCTGGGCTATAGTTCCAGTTGGGGCTATGGTGTCCTTACATCTGAGTGCTATAAATCTCATCTCAAATGTGGTCATCTCCGCTCCGGCATTTATTCCCATTGCGTATCCCGCTCCGGTGTTGAACGGTGGGTACCACATCTTATGTCTTGAAAATCCCGGATTGTTCGGTCTGTAAAGTCCGGCCGCACCGCCCGTAGCACAGAGCACTTTTTTCGCTCTGATCTCATATGCTGTGTTATCCTCTATGGAGAATCCAAATGCTCCGAGGATCTGATTGTTTTCAACTATATAATCCGTGATGTTGACTCTGTTCAGTATCTGGCAGTTGTCAAGCTCCTCCACTGCCTTTGCAAGCAGCGGCTTCATGTTCTCGCCATTTATCTTGATATTTCTGTTGCCTCTCGCAACATACTCACCGTTCTCGTCCTTTAAGATGACAAGGCCCAGCTTCTCCATCTTGTCTGTGACACGGTTCAGCCCCTGTGACATTGAAAGCAGAAGATCTTCTCTGACAATTCCGTCAGCATCTGTCCTGCAGTAATCCACATAGTCCTCAGGCTTTCTGCCCTTCACTATGTATGCGTTGATGGCGTTCACACCCGCCGCCAGACATCCACTTCTCTTTATGTTCGCCTTCTCGGCGATGATGATGGAATAATCAGAATGTTCTCTGACGGTCAGCGCTGCATAGCAACCCGCCGTACCACCACCGATTATCAAAATGTCCGTATGAAGTATTTTCCTGTTTGCAATACCCATATTTTCTCTCCAATCACTTTTATAATTAGATGTAGAATACATCGTTGTCCTGCATTGCCTTGTTCTCCAGCAGATATGTCTGATTCTCATCAAATACATACAGCCTGTAGATTAGAACGTGGACCTGCTCCCCCGGCTTTACGACATCCTTCTCCATGGATCTCTCGGCGACGATCTCCACTCCGTTGACATCCACCGTGACGTCCAGATGGCTTCCGCGGAACAGCACATCCTTGACTATCCCCGACTCCGCCGCACTCTGGTACTGATCCAGTCTGCCGCTCTTGGATATCTTTACAAACTCAGGTCTGATGACTGCCTTGTCTGCTCCCGGCACTCTGTCAAAGCCCTTGAGCTTCTCATAGTCCTCCACAACAGTTGACCTTCCGATGAACTGTGCCACAAACGGTGTGGACGGCGTCTTGTATATCTCCATCGGCGATCCCATCTGATCTATCTGTCCGTGGTTGGTGATGATGATCTCATCCGCAACCTCCACAGCCTCATCCTGATCGTGAGTGACAAATATGCTCGTTATGCCAAGCTTTTCAACCATCTCCTTGAGCCATGTCCTAAGTTCTGTCCTGACCTTTGCATCTATCGCGGCAAATGGCTCATCCAGCAGCAACACCTGTGGATTCGGTGCCAGCGCCCTGGCAAATGCCACTCTCTGCCGTTGTCCGCCTGAGAGCTGATTCGGATATCTCTTCTCCATACCTGACAGCCCTGTAAGCTCCAGAAGCTCCATAACTCTCTTCTTGATCTCCTTCTTTGGAACCTTCATGAGTTCAAGTCCAAATGCCACATTGTCAAATACCGTCATGTAACGGAACAGTGCATAATTCTGGAATACAAATCCTATTCCTCTCTTTGCAGCTGGTATATCATTTACACGCCTGCCGTCTATGTATATGTCACCGGAATTTGGATTTTCAAGTCCGGCTATCATTCGGAGAAGTGTCGTCTTTCCGCTTCCCGACGGTCCCAGAAGCGCCACCAGCTTGCCTTTCTCCACACCGAAACTGACATTGTTGGACGCCAGGAAGTCTCCATATTTTTTGTATATATTTTTCATCTCGACGTACATGTCGTCAGCCTCCTTTTTGTTCTCTTATTCTTCCGTACCTGATCTATCTCTCGAAACTCCTGCAAGCCATCCCATATGCAGAATATCTCACTTCGCCCTTATCGGATATCACCCTTTTTCGGGTATCGCCCCCTCGCCTCCGCTCAGCGGCAGGTCGTCACGCGCATGAGAGTTATGAACTTCGTTCATAAGCGCGTTTCCTCTTTGCTCTGTACTCAAGCAGATTTCTCAGGAACAATATTATGACCGCTATGATCACCAGTATGGACGATACAGCAAATGCTGCTGTGATGGATTCCTCCGTTCCCGACATATACAGCGCATCGATCTCAAGTGGAAGTGTAAATGTCCCGCCCCTTGTCTTGGACAGTGCATTTACCGCACCGAACTCGCCGAGTGCTCTGGCAGTACAAAGGATTATTCCGTATATGAGTCCCCATTTCATCTGGGGAAGTGTTATCCTTCTGAATATCGTGAAGCCCTTCGCTCCCATGAGCGCCGCAGCCTCCTCCTCGTCCTTACCCTGCGCGTTCAGCACCGGGATAAGCTCCCTCGACACAAATGGGAATGTCACAAATATGGTAGCAAGCACAACGCCCGGAACCGCAAAAGTTATCCTGATGTTTGTCCCCAGCATATCATTGATCCATCTGATCGCCGGATACGTCCATCCGAGTCTTCCAAATGTCATGAGGTAGGCAAGGCCTACGATGACAGGTGATATGGAAAACGGAATGTCTATCAATGTTGCCAGCACCTGCTTGCCTTTGAAGGAGAACTTCGTCAGCAGCCATGCCGCACATATTCCGAAAAATGTGTTTACCACCACAGCTATGACTGTGGCAATAAGTGTGACTCCAAGTGCACTTATCACATACTCTGTCGTGATTGACTGCAGGTAGAACTTAAAGCCCTCCTTCAGCGCACTTGTTATCACCGATATAAGTGGAACAACAAGCATGAGCACTATGAAAAGCACCGTCACGGTTATCAGTATTATCTTTGTCCTACGCTTGCCGCGCTGCAGCTTTTCCTGTTCGCTCATCATGGATCCTCCTTTCGTTTGTGCATTTGCGCATCAATGATTGTCGTAACTTATTATAGGTTTATAGTAGGTTTGTCCTTCTCGACTGCTTCAGCTGTACTATGTTGATCGCGAACAACAGTACAAATGATATTACCAGCATCACCAGTGCTATGGCTGTTGCGCTGGCATAGTCTATGTAGCTGAGCTTCTGCATGATCACGTATGATATGACCTGCGTCTGCTCCTTTGCGCTGTTGCCCGATATGTAGATGACACTGCCGTACTCTCCGATCCCTCTGGCAAATGCTAATCCGAATCCGGTCAGCAGTGCCGGTCTGAGCTCTGGAAGTATGACCTTGAAGAATGTTCTTCTCGGTGTGGCTCCCAGCATGTAAGCCGCCTCCTCGTACTGATTGTCCATCTTCTCAAGTATCGGCTGCACCGCCCTTATAACAAATGGTATTCCAACGAATACGAGGGCGATGGTAAGTCCTATCTTCGTGTATGCAACGTCTATTCCAAGAGCCGCAAGCGTTTTTCCAAGAAATCCATCCTCACTGTAAAGTCTCGACAGTGTGATACCGGCAACCGCCGTTGGCAGACAGAATGGAAGCTCTATGAATCCGTCCAGTATCTTCTTGCCGGGAAAATCGTATTTGACCAGTGTCCACGCTATTATCAGACCAAACACCGTGTTGACTATCGCCGCTATGAACGAACAGCCGATGCTGGTCTTAAATGCATTCAGCACATTCTTCTTCAGAAGCAGATGCCAGAATTCACCCGGTGAGAGCTTCAGCGATGACACCAGCACCGATGCCAGCGGGATCAGAACTATCAGCGACAGCATTGCAATGACTATTCCAAGCGTCAGATGATATCCCGGGATAACTCTGGTCTTCTTTGCGTTATTAAGTTTATCCTTCTTGCCATTTTCCTCTGCTGCCATCTCGTCTTCCAATCCATTTTAATAATCATATATCTCGTCAAACTTTGCACCGTCATCGAAGAAATCCTCATAGGCTTTGTCCCAGCCTCCGAAATCATCTATGGTCCACTGCTTGATGTCCAGATCAAATACGTCTGCATACTCTGCAAGTATCTTCTCATTTGTCGGGCGGTATCCGCTCTCAGCCTCAAGCCTCTGAGCGTCATCGCTGTACAGGTACTTCAGATACTCTGTGCTGACCGACTCTGTTCCATTGTGCTTTGCGTTGTCATCGACAACCGCCACACTCGGCTGAGCCAGTATACTCACCGACGGATTAACTATCTCGTAATCCTCCGGGTATTCCCTCAGGGTTGCTATCGCCTCATTCTCCCAGGCAATCAGTACATCACCCTTGCCATTCTCCACAAATGTGGTCGTCGAACCTCTGGCTCCCGAATCCATGACCGACACATTCTGATAAAGCTTCTTCATAAACTGCCATATATCAGCTTCATCGCTGTATGTAGTTCTGGCATAGGCAAGAGCCGCAAGGAAATTCCAACAGGCTCCGCCGCTACTCTTCGGATCAGGTGTTATGACTTCCACATCGTTCTTCACCAGATCGTTCCAGTCCTTTATATCCTTAGCATTTCCCTTTCTCACCAGGAACACGATAGTGGATGTGTAGGGTGCTGAATCCTTGTCAAATTCATCTATCCAGCCCTTATCTATCAGACCATTTGCCGATATGAGGTCAATGTCATGCTCAAGTGCCAGTGTGACAACATCCGCATTACAGCCCTCCACAACCGATCTGGCCTGTGAACCGGAGCCTCCATGAGACTGGATGACCTTGATGTCCTGTCCGTACTGCTCTTTGTAATACTGTTCGAACATGTCATTGTATCGCTCATACAGCTCCCTCGTCGGGTCATACGAAACATTTGTAATTGTGATAACATCGTCCTTCTTCCCGCCACAGCCGGCCGCGCCTATCGCCAGCACCGCCGCCATGGACAGAAGCAATACTCTCTTTCCAAGTCTCATATTTTTTCTCTTTCTCATAAATAGGTCAATTCATCCAATGAGCAATAATTGCTGCAACGATATTAACTTCTGCTATACAGTTTTGACATCATCCAAGGAGGGACATACGAAGTCGCCGGTCCTTAGGTGGCGCCTTAGGCGGCACCTTAGTACCGCTGCAGACTGAGTCGAGCGAAAGCGCTCCCGACTGGATATGTCAAATACTGTATACAGTTCACAACCTCTAGGCAATTATTGCGGTCTACAGGTTAAACAGTGATGTTGAGAGGTATCTCTCTCCTGTATCCGGGAAGAGAACCACGATGGTCTTGCCCTCGTACTCAGGTCTCTTTGCAAGCTCAGTTGCCGCATAGAGTGCCGCACCTGCGGATATTCCAACCAATACACCATCTGTCTTTGCTATTTTTCTCGCTGTGTCAAATGCGTCATCGTTCTGGATCCTGATGATCTCATCCACGATGCTCAGATCCATGACGCCAGGTATAAATCCGGCTCCGATTCCCTGGATCTTGTGTGGGCCAGGTGCTCCGCCTGAGAGAACCGGTGAATCAGCAGGCTCAACTGCAATCAGCTTGACATTTGGATTGTGCTCCTTGAGTCCGCTTCCTGTTCCTGTGGCTGTTCCGCCTGTTCCTACTGCTGATACAAATGCATCAACCTTTCCGTCTGTATCTCTCCAGATCTCCTCCGCCGTTGTCTTCTTGTGGATAGCAGGATTTGCCTTGTTCTCAAACTGCTGTGGGATGAATGCATTGCCGTACTGCTCTTTGAGCTCATTTGCCTTGGCGATGGCTCCCTTCATTCCCTCTCTGCCCGGTGTTAACACGATCTCAGCACCGAGAGCTGACACGATCTTTCTACGCTCAACGCTCATGGTGTCCGGCATGGTGAGTATCAGGTGAAGGCCCTTTGCTGCTGATACAAATGCAAGTCCGATTCCTGTATTGCCTGATGTAGGCTCGATGATGACTGTCTCCTGATTGATGAGGCCATCCTTTATTCCCTGCTCGATCATGGCTGCTGCCACACGATCCTTCACTGAGCCAAGCGGGTTGAAATACTCAAGCTTTGCAACGATGTGTGCCTTGAGTCCAAGCTCCTTCTCATAATTTGTGAGCTCCAGAAGTGGAGTATTTCCTATAAGTTCTGTTAACTGTGATGCTATCTTTGCCATGATTTTGTTTCCTTTCTTTTTTTACTTTTTTGAAGTCTCTATGTTCTTTCTTGATTCTTTACTATCTTTATATACTGTACATTATTTTCTATATAATTCTTAACAGGCCATCTGATAAATCTTTTCCTCTATTGCTCCTGCCAGTGCTGCATGGCCCTCAGGATTCATGTGTTCCTGATCTGCCTCGCTGCTGTCCGCCACGGATGATGCCGCCAGGAATTCCACACCAAACTCATCGGCTATATTCCTGTACACATCTGTGAGTTTTCTTGACACCTCAACGGATTCCGGTGAGAACTCAGGATCAAATTCATCCTTCCACACCTGCTCGCCTAAGTGTATCGGCGATACGAGAAGTATCCTGCTGTCCGCTGAATACTGTTTTGCCTGAATGAGCAGTCTCCGTATTCCCTTGCCTATCACATCCGGTGATGCCGAGAACACCGTCTTACAGTCATTTGTTCCAAGCATGATTACTATATTCTCCGGTTTGTGTATCTCCAGCAGAGTTGGGAACAGCGACACGCCCTTTCTTCCCTGTCTCAGTGGATCCTCGAACACTGTTGTTCTTCCACAGAGGCCTTCCTCTATGATCCTTATATCTTTATTTGCCAGCTTCTGCTGCAATATACTGGTCCATCTGATTCCCCAGGGAAATCTCTCCCCATTCTCAGGATTGTATCCCCATGTATTGGAATCTCCAAAGCACAACACCTGTTGCATGTGTCCACCTCCTGTCTATTGAACCTCGCTCTGTTCAATGGATTTCATCATCAATCCACATATATCCTATCTGATATGTAGTAATTATCTATCAACATGTTGGAGTATACAACTTATTTCCTACTATGTCAATAGGGATTATGTGCTTTTATTGGTTAAAAAAAGAGTGAAGATGTAAAAAATATCATCTCCACTCCTTTATAAAGCACATATCCAGCCGTTAATCCTCTGCATTAGGATCACAATCTCTTACATACACATCAACCGAACTACCGCTTACTTTTATGTAATATGACTTTCCAGCTTCACAGTTATAGCTCATGTAAAAATCTTTTTTATTTGTTGTCTTGCTATGCTCTGCATCGTCCACTTCCATGAGCAGATTTTTGTTCTCATCATATAAGTATCCCTTTGGATCACCGTATGAAACAGAATAAAAATAATATGTTCCTGTTTTCTTTGGCACATACCTGTAATACATTCCAACTTCTGCATATACATCGTTAAAATTGCCAAAGTCAATAGCAAATTCATTCACATCCGCAGTTAACGTGGTCGTCTTACTGGTCACTTTTGCTGATATCACACCACGCTTACCTGAACCTTCCGCTGTCAGCTCATATGTTCCAGGAACAAGATACACATATCCGTTCCAGCCACATATTCTACCATATTCATCTGTCCATCTGCCCAGATCGTCAACCGTGCACTTTTCATTGTTAGATTTGACCGCAATCTTTGTTACATCCGCCGCAAGATCCACTTTATTCTCCCCAACGCCAAATGTACGATTGCCGATATAAGTCACATCGTCCCCAATTTTAATTTTCACATCATATGTTCCAGGAATAATTGACATATAATATTGTCCATTACGATCTACTGTAGCAAATTCACTGTTAAGTTCGTATTGGACTGAATTATCTTTGTTTATGATAATAACACTTGCCCCATCCAGTATATTGCCATTTTTATCTCTGACATACCCCATAAGAGTTGATCCAAGTATAGTTTTTATCACACAACCAACTATGGTACTTATTTTTTCGTTGTTGGCATCTGTTATTTTTACTTTGAGATTATATGTACCTTCTTCTTCTAATTTACCGGTTATTTTTCCTTTTGAATCAATGCTGAGATTATAACTTTCTCCGACAAAACTGTATGTATAACTTCCGGAACCGCCAGCCACAGCTGCAATACTATTGTTGATCCTACAGATATGGCTGTTACGTCCCATAATTTTAAATACTGGTTCATAATTTCCTGCAATCGTTGTCTTGCTGTATATATTCCATGAAATTTCATAAGTGTCCACATTTCCCAGTTCATCGACTGCTTTAACAGTTGTCACAGTCGTTCCCGCCTTAGTCGGTTTTCCACTGAAATAAACCTTATTGGCATCTCCTGGATCCACCTTGTATTTCACGCCGGCAGGGAGACCCACTACATTGATCACACATATGCCCTTATAACCTTCAATGCTATTTACATCCAGAGTCTTATTCATACCAACATTCTGCTCACACTTATAGGATACATAAATCGTTCTATTATTCACGTCTCCAGAATAATATGTCTCAATTTTAGAATTACCTGTACCCGTAAGTCCCTTTATATATATGCAGATTCTTGCCTTTCTTGACAATGTATAGCCTCTTCTCAGTGCAATCGTATAGTTCTTATTGTCTTTTGTTGTAACACTGTCAAATGGAATATTGTAATTATAATTACCATTCATCACTGTACTCGCCTTGATTGAAAAACTTGAGGACGTCAGTTTCTGTTCAGATGACAGCGTAAGTTTAACTGTACGAGGGTTACTCATCATTGCCGATACAATTGTGACTGGTTTTTCGACCGTTATTTTGTACGAAGCCTTCTTGCCGGTGCCATCTGTAGCCTTTGCTGTTATCACTGCTGTTCCTGCAGCAACCGCATATACTTTTCCTTCAGAATTTACCATGGCTACCTTATCATTTGAAGAACTCCATGCACATTTCTTATTGGTTGCAT